>JAUCGG010000002.1:58061-73510 GCA_030378015.1 Desulfococcaceae bacterium HSG8 | reverse complement strand
TCTGAAAGGCGCATTTATATTCATATCCGATCTTATAAGGCATCTTACCATTCCGGTCAAAGTTGATTTTATACGTGTTTGCAGCTACGGTTCCGATAGTTCCTCATCAGGAAACATCCGTCTGACAAAAGAGATAGAAATTGACATAAAAGATAAAGATGTTCTGGTGATAGAAGACATTGTGGATACAGGTCTGACACTGGATTACATTATTGATTATCTGAACTCTTTTACTCCTAAGACGGTCAAGGTATGTGCCCTGTTTGATAAAGAGGAACGACGTGCTACAGAAGTCCGAATTGATTACGCGGGCCAGGTCGTGACAGAGGGATTTCTTGTGGGCTACGGACTTGATTATGCCGAGAAATACAGAGATTTGCCGGAAATCTACCATATGAAATTATGACAAAGGGGTGTGTTATGATTATTACATGTAAAAACTGCAATACCAGCTTCAACTTGAATGCAAGTCTTGTAAAGCCGACAGGCTCTCAGGTTCAATGCTCGGTGTGTAATAATGTTTTTGTCGTCTATCCCCCGAAACCCGCATATAAATCTGACAAATCGACTGCAATAAGAATCAGACCGGAACGTAAAACAAAAAAGACACAGGCACTCAGAATCAGCAAAGAAGAAGAGTTACAGGCGAAACGAGAAAAAATAGAAGAACCGGAATTTGAAAAAGAGGCTGATCAGTCAGTTGGCTTTGATTTGTCAGGCATAGAAGAACTGCTTGAAATGGAAGAAGAGGAAGAACTGAAGACTAAACAGCCGCCGGAGAAGAAATCGGAAGAACCGGAAGAATTATCTTTTGATCTGGATTTTGAAAACGATAAGCCTGAAGCCCTGCTTTCATCCGAAACAGGGAAAAAAGCTGAAGTAAAAGAAGGCGTGGCGGAGGAACCGGAGGATCTGCTGTTTGATCTTGATTTGGAAATGAAACCTGTGGCCGGTGCGGAACTCGGATCGGATGCTGATGCTTCGCTGGAAATAGAAGATGAACCAATAGAAAATTTATCGGAGGAAAAAAATTTATCATCTGATTTGGAAGAAGATACGGAAAACCTCGCTCCCGATTTGGGCATGGAGGAAGCGGATGATAAACTTACACTTGATACGGATGCCGGAACAGATAAAATATTTGAGGCAGATACACCGATCAATAAGGTTCCGGAAGGTTCCCCTCTCGAACCGGATTCCCTCGACGCGGAAGACCTGCAAACCACTACAGATGAAAAATCAGATGAGCTTTTTCTTAATATGGCGCCAGACGCTGACACGGATGATTCATTCAAGGCGGACGTACTGACCGAGGAAGACCTGCAGGAAGAATCTGAAGACTTCTCTCTTGATCTGGATACTGACGCAGAAGACCTGACTCTTGATCTGGATACTGAGGGTGACGCAGAAGACCTGACTCTTGATCTGGAATCCCAAAAAGTACCGGGCGGAAGAGATTCTGACGATCTTTCCCTAAGCTTGGATAGTGAGGATGACGCGGAAGGCCTGACTCTTGATCTGGAATCCCAAAAAGTACCGGGCGGAAGAGATTCTGACGATCTTTCCCTAAGCTTGGATAGTGAGGATGACGCGGAAGGCCTGACTCTTGATCTGGATATGGAATCGGAAGACGTGCCGGGAGAAAGCGACCCTGACGATCTTTCCCTGGATTTGGATGCTGATGCCGGTGATGCTGACGACCTGACTCTTGATCTGGATATGGAATCAGAAGACGTGCCGGATGAAAGCGATCCCGACGATCTTTCCTTTGATTTGGATGCTGAAACCGATGACGACCTGACTCTTGATCTGGATATGGAATCGGAAGACGTGCCGGATGAAAGCGATCCCGACGATCTTTCCCTGGATTTGGATGCTGATGCCGGTGATGATGACGACCTGTCTCTTAATCTGGATATGGAACCAGAAGACGTGCCGGGAGAAAGCGACCCTGACGATCTTTCCCTGGATTTGGATGCTGATGCCGGTGATGATGACGACCTGTCACTTGATCTGGATCTGGAATCAGAAGACGTGCCGGGAGAAAGTGAACCGGATGATTTTTCCCTTGATCTTGATATGGAATCAGAAGACGTGCCGGGAGAAAGCGGCCCTGACGATCTTTCCCTGGATTTGGATGCTGAGGCCGATGACGGGGACGACCTGACTCTTGATCTGGATATGGAATCAGGAGACGTGCCGGGAGAAAGCGATGCTGACGATCTTTCCCTTGATTTGGATGCTGATGCCGGTGATGCTGACGACCTGTCTCTTGATCTGGATATGGAATCAGGAGACGTGCCGGGAGAAAGCGACCCTGACGATCTTTCCCTTGATTTGGATGCTGATGCCGGTGATGCTGACGACCTGTCACTTGATCTGGATATGGAATCAGAAGACGTGCCGGGAGAAAGCGACCCTGACGATCTTTCCCTGGATTTGGATGCTGATGCCGGTGATGCTGATGACCTGTCTCTTGATCTGGATATGGAATCGGAAGATGTGCCGGGAGAAAGCGATGCTGACGATCTTTCCCTTGATTTGGATGCTGATGCCGGTGACGATCTGACTCTTGTTCTGGATATGGAATCAGGAGACGTGCCGGGAGAAAGCGACCCTGACGACCTGTCTCTTGATCTGGATATGGAATCAGGAGACGTGCCGGATGAAAGTGAACCGGATGATCTTTCCCTTGATCTTGACTTGGACGCCGCCGGTGACGGGGACGACCTGACTCTTGATCTGGATCTGGAATCAGAAGACGTGCCGGGAGAAAGCGACCCTGACGATCTTTCCCTGGATTTGGATGCCGATACAGATGACTCGTTCGGAGTGGATACCCCTATTAAAAAAGATCTGGACGAAGAAACTGAAGAGCCTTCACTTGACTTGGATTTGGATGATGATATTCCGACCGGAGATGATAAAGATTCGGAAGACATTTCTCTCGACCTCGACTTTGATCTTGACTTGGATATGGATTTTGACGGAGATACTGAAAACATCCCGGAAAATTTTGGGAAAGAAATTGAGTTTGAAGAAGTAGATGATCTTGATTTATCTGATATTGACACTATGCTTGAGCCGGATGAGGAACCTGATCAGGAAGAAGACTATGATGATGATTTATCGGACGATTTAGATGAATTTAAGACGATGGAATTCAATGCGGAAAACATGTATAACGCTCTTGATGAGATGCTTGACGACGAAGGCGAAGACGATTCTCCTGAGAGGGATGAGGAAAAGTTTGAAGAGGAAAGTATTGATTTATCTGATATAAAATCGGATAGAGAGTCATTTGCAAAAAATTCAGATGAAGACGATTTTGAACTTGATTTAGACATGGAACCGGAACTTGACCTTGACTTGGACGGTGATGCTGATTTTGACCTGGACGGTGATGCAGAAGCTGACAGCAAAGATGACGATCTGTCACTTGATCTTGACCTGGACGATGATGCAGAAGGTGGCAGCAAAGACGACGATCTGTCACTTGACCTGGACGGGGATGCAGAAGCTGACAGCAAAGACGATCTGTCACTTGACCTTGACCTGGACGGTGATGCAGAAGCTGACAGCAAAGACGATCTGTCACTTGACTTTGACCTAAACGGTGATGCAGAAGCTGACAGCAAAGATGACGATCTGTCACTTGATCTTGACCTGGACGGGGATGCAGAAGCTGACAGCAAAGATGACGATCTGTCACTTGATCTTGACCTGGACGGTGATGCAGAAGGTGACAGCAAAGATGACGATCTGTCACTTGATATTGACCTGGACGGTGATGCAGAAGCTGACAGCAAAGATGACGATCTGTCACTTGATGTTGACCTGGACGGTGATGCAGAAGCTGACAGCAAAGATGACGATCTGTCACTTGACCTTGACCTGGACGGTGATGCAGAAGGTGGCAGCAAAGACGACGATCTGTCACTTGACTTTGACCTGGACGGTGATGCAGAAGGTGACAGCAAAGACGACGATCTGTCACTGGACGGTGATGCAGAAGGTGACGGCAAAGATGACGATCTGTCACTTGACTTTGACCTGGACGGTGATGCAGAAGGTGACAGCAAAGATGACGATCTGTCACTTGACTTTGACTTGGACGGTGATGCAGAAGGTGACAGCAAAGACGACGATCTGTCACTTGACTTTGACTGGACGGTGATGCAGAAGGTGACAGCAAAGATGACGATCTGTAACTTGACTTGGACGGTGATGCAGAAGGTGACAGCAAAGATGACGATCTGTCACTTGACTTGGACGGTGATGCAGAAGGTGACAGCAAAGATGACGATCTGTCGCTCGACCTTGAACCCGAATCAGGAGCGGAAGATTTTGACCTTGACCTTGATTTTGACTTGGATGCCGAAGATGACGGCAGAGACTTGGAGCCGGCAGAGGTTAAAGATGAAGAAGATTTCAAGCTTGATCTGAAAATAGATAATGATACGGATGCAGAAGAGACAGAAGAAGCCGATTTCGATCTTGATCTGGATGCCGAAAAAGATGATGACCTGCCGTTCGAGTTGGAACTGAAATCCGAGTCAGAAGTAAAGGATGAAGATGATACAGATCCGGATCAACAGTCTGATGATGATGCCGAAGATGACGAAGATGATGATGCTTTTGAGCTTGACTTAGATTTGGAAGCTGAAACTGAGGGCGGCGATGAGGATAGGACAGAAATTTTTGATCTCGACTTGGATGAAGCTGAAGGAGAAGGAGAAGGAGAAGATTTTGAACTTGATCTTGATCTGGATGGCGAAGATATCGTCGGAGAGTCTGCAGACAGTGAGGATTTCGAACTGGATCTGGATATGTCCGATACCGGAGAAAAGGCGGCCGGAGAGGAATCCGAGGAAGGAGAAGACTTTGAGTTTGACCTGGACCTTGATGATGACGGAGAAGATGCCGGAGAGGAATCCGAAGAAGGGGAAGACTTTGAGTTTGATCTGGACCTTGATGATGACGGAGAAGATGCCGAAGAGGAATCCGAAGAAGGAGAAGATTTTGAGTTTGATCTGGATCTGGATGACGGAGATACCGGGGAGGAATCTGAAGAAGGGGGGGACTTTGAGTTTGATCTGGATATGGACGATGATGCCGGAACTGAAGAAAAAACCAAAGAAGAACCAGACGATTTTGATTTTAATTTTGACATGGATGATGATGAGGAGGAGGAGGAGAATGAGGAGGATGAAGATGAAGAATTCTCTCCTGAAATTCCGGAAGATTCGCCGGTCTCTGAATCTTTTGCTGAAGGTGATGAACAAAAAGATTCTGATAAGGGCAAGGATGGCGGTGGGGAAGATGAAAATCTTACCCAGGTATTTGAGATGGGGATCCCGGCAGGTGAATATGAAGAGGAAGATGAAGATGAAGATGAAGATACCGAAGAAGAGCAGCCGCCTCCGCTGCCATCCGAGGGAACTGAAGAAGATAAAGAAGATAAAGAAGATCATGCCTCGAAAAAACGATTTTTTACGCCTATGCGTATTTTAGGGGCAGCGGTACTCCTGGTATCTGCTTACGTACTTTACACCATGGACGGACCGCTGAACACAGTCAGAAACACACTCGGTAAAATTCCATACGTCGGTGATTTTATAAAACCCTCGGACTCGGGTGAGATAACAGCCATAGAAGATACAATTGAAGGCAGATTTATAAAAAATCCCAATACAGGCGTCCTTTTCGTCATAACCGGTAAGGTTAAAAACAAATATTCCGATGCCCGTGATTTTGTAGAGGTAAGGGGAAATCTTTATACGAAAAACAAAGCCACTGTAAAACAGGCAAACGCCTATTGCGGTAATATTCTGTCCGATGAAGAGCTTTCCAGCCTTGATCCGGATACCATAAAAAAACGCCTTTCAAACCCGAAAATAAAAGTCAGCGCCGGTAAATTGATGCCATTTATGGTGGTATTTTATGATCTGCCGAATAATTTGGACGAATTTACCGTTGAAATTTTGGGGTCCAAACCGCAGGGGTAATCCTGAAATTCGTGTTTTTTCTGTCAGCAAATAAAAACAACTCTGATTTCAATTTGGAATCTGTTATTTCAATTTTGTGCTTGCAATTTGTTGTTTCCGGTTTAGTGATTTTGATAAAATATACTGATTTTAATATGAATTATTCTGGATGAGACTATTATTGATAAAAAATCAAGTTTTCGACTTGACTAAATGATTGTGAAATGATAAATAACCTGCCTTGCACAGTTAAGGATGGCTGCTTATCTTTCAGAAAGACGATGTCGGAAAGCGGCCTTGATGGCGATGTAGCTCAGACGGTCAGAGCATGCGGCTCATATCCGCAGTGTCCGGGGTTCAAATCCCTGCATCGCCACCATATTTGATTTGAAAGAGGCCCGCTCTGATAAAATTCAGAGCGGGCTTTTTGTTTTTCAGACTTGTCTTAGTAACATACCATTTTGAAAGTTCTTAAAGCGGGATGAACTTTCGAAATGGTGTAATAAAAAATTTTCGTTAGGAAACATTAAATTATGCTGTCGGGATTTGAAAAAATCGTAGAAGAGCGGATTCGGATATCTCAGAAAAAAGGGGATTTTGACGACCTGCCTGGTTCCGGTAAGCCGCTGATACTGAAAGATGACCGATGTGTGCCGGATGACCTCCGTCTCGCTTATAAGATATTGAAAAACGGAGATTTTCTGCCTCCTGAAATTGAATTAAAGAAAAAAATCAGGCAGACAGAAGACCTGCTGGCAGGAATGAAAGATACTGCCGAAAAATATCGGACCATAAAAAAACTGAACTTTCTGATTATGAAGCTGAACGTAAGCCGGAATACATCTGTTCTTTTTGACGTTCCACAGAAATATATGGCAAAATTGACGGATCGCTTAGATTCAAAGGGTTCAACTGAAAAATAGATTTTGCTCAGAGGAGATTTGTTCAGGTCTTCGGCCTGAACCGGACTGACATAAACCGGATTCGATTCTTGGAATCGCCTTATGATCCGGTACTCTCTGATTATCAGCAGACCGAAAAGTTTCCGGGTTGTAACAACGGAGTGCCAAACTTACAGTTTGGCGTAAGCGAGCGTAGCGAACAGTCCCGGTCTCAGCGGTTTCATCATTCGTTGTGACCTTCAGGTCATGGAAGTTCCCCGGAATGATGGGTAATATACTGTCATTATGGTAAAAATTTACTGTCGGATTATAAATAGGAACAGTTTATAAGAAAATGGGAACCAAGAAAGAAAAAACCGGCCTTTTTAAAGGCATTTTAATGGCTTATACGATTCTTATCCTGCATGTGCTCCTGATTGCATGTGTGGGATGCCTGATCCTTTTTTTCCGGGGAATTACCCAGTATATGGCATGGATACTTGCCGGTTGTGCAGGGCTGATTATTATTTCCGGATACTGTTTTTACAGACGTATGAAACAGGAGGGAAAATCTCTGCGGGAAACCCTCCGATCTCCCACATTTAATGGCAGATCCGTTGAAATCAGTGTTCTGGGCGGGCTTGCTTCTGTTAAAATCGGGAGGCCCGCACATATGCCCCCGGCACTGGACATCGGGGACACATTTGAAAGGTTTCAGCAGTTGGAAGACCCGGCAACGGTGCGCATCAGGGAGTTGAAATCACTCGCCCGGCTGCTTGAAGACAACCTGATTACCATTGAAGAATACAATCAGACAAAACAAGAACTCTTTAATAACAGCGTGAACCCATGAAAAAACTTACTGTTGCACTTCTTTCCGGTGGCATATCTTCAGAGCGTGAAGTCTCCCTGAACAGCGGGAACCAGGTTTTTGAAGCTCTGGATAAAGACAAATATAATGTTATCAGATATGATCCCAAAACAGATCTGAACCGGCTGGTAGCGGACGCATCCCAGATTGACGCTGCTCTGATTATCCTTCACGGCCCTTATGGTGAAGACGGAACGATCCAGGGATTGCTTGATCTTCTTAATATCCCTTACCAGGGATCCGGAGTTATCGGCAGTTCTGTGGCTATGGATAAACTTATTTCAAAGCAACTGTATGAGAAAGCCGGTATCCTTGTCCCGCCTTACATATCTTTTAAACGCGGTGAATCGTTTGATCCGAAAGCATGTACTGAGAAGCTGGGCCTGCCGGTGGTGGTCAAGCCGGTAGCGTGCGGCTCAAGCATCGGCATGTCAATTGTCAGAACGGAAGATTCCCTGAAAGATGCTGTGGATAAAGCTTTCGGGTATGACGGAACTGTTTTTGTGGAAGCCTATATAGAAGGTACAGAACTGACAGGAGGGGTGATCGGCAATGAAGAACCGGAAGCTTTACCCCTGATAGAGATTATTCCTGATAAAGCCCATGAATTTTTTGATTATGAGGCCAAATATGTTCCGGGAATGACACAGGAAATATGCCCGGCGCGTATTGACAATATCCTTACTGAGAAAGTTCAGGCCTGCGCCAGGATAGCGCATCAGGCCCTTCGCTGTAAAGGATACAGTCGGACAGACGTGATTTTAAAAGATCAGGATATATATGTTTTGGAAACCAATACCATTCCGGGCATGACCGCAACCAGCCTTTTTCCCCAGGCTGCTAAAGCCGCGGGACTGTCATTCAGCCAACTGTTAGACAAATTAATCGAATTAGGCATTGAATCGCATAAAACATGCTGAAAAATCTGTCAGTTGTCTGAACCATGATTCATAGTCAGTAGATCGAAAAGTTTCCGGTCATACTGTCAGAAGTAAAATGCGGGAGTCTGCCGTCTGTTTCAGACAATCCCGGCGTCCGGCTTTTACAGCAGGGCGCATTTCCGTTTTTCCGGTAATTATGCGGGCGGCTGATCCGGCCTCGGATCAGTTGCAGGATCAGGCCGTTATAAATCAGATAGTTACAGGCTGACCGGGAAAATGGGAATGCGTCCGTATGTTATGATCCGTTGCCAATATGCTGGGTTAGAACCCCACACTGCGATAAATCCGTTTCTTTTTCGCTTGACAATAAGAACGGATATTGCTAATAGTATTCGCTCCTGAACAAAAAATTCCCAAATCATCTCTTATTCCATCAAAATTCCCCCATATTTCCGTCCTGTATTAAAAATCCGAATGATTCCGGCTAAGTTATTTTATTTTTGAATCTTGAAAAAAGGAGAACAAAATGAATCCGGAAACAATTCCCCCGGAAGCTCAGATGATGCAGTTTATTCTTGGCAAATGGATCAGTAAACCTGTTAATATTGCTGCAAAACTCGGAATATCTGACATTCTTGCAGAAGGCAGCAGAAACATTGACGCGCTTTCTGAAATCACGGAAACCCATCCTGATTCCCTGTATCGTATGATGAGGGCATTGGCAGGTGTCGGCATCTTTACTGAAACAGAAGACCGTGTTTTTGCCAACACCCCTTTGAGTGAATGCCTGATGGAGGGCAGATTGAAATCCGCTTCCCTTATGTTTCACTCGGACTGGCATGATAAAATGTGGGATAATCTTTTGTGTAGTATAAAAACAGGGGATTCGGCATTTGAAAAAGCCCACGGAGAACCTGTTTTCGAATGGTTCGGGAAGAATCCCGAAGCAGCCAGGGTATTTCATGAAGCAAATTCTTACAAGGCAGCTTTTTCCCACAGGGCAATCGTCGAAGTTTATGATTTTTCCGGGATAAACACGCTTACGGATGTCGGGGGCGGATTCGGGGGCCTTATGTTTGAAATCCTTGAGGCAAATCCATCTGTGAAAGGAATTATAGCTGATTTGCCTGAAACTGTCCGGCATCTCTCTGAAATCATAAAGCAAAAGAAATCTGGGGATCGGGTGCGTGCTGCGGAATGCGATTTTTTCAGGGAAATCCCCGGGGGCAGCGATGCCTGTCTGCTTTCACATATTCTGCATGACTGGCCCGATGAAGCGTGTATCACCATTCTGAAAAACTGTCGGAAGGCTTTGGATTCCGAGGGGAAACTCCTTATCGTCGAAGCTGTTATTTCCCCGGGAAACAGCTCTTCCGTTGCAAAGCTGCTTGACCTTGAAGTGCTTCTTATGGGAGGCGGGCGTGAGCGGACCGAAGAAGAATTCAGAAATCTCATGGAAAGCTCCGGTTTCAGGCTCTCACGGATTATTCACACAAGGGAGAATGTATCTGTGATTGAAGGAATTCCCGGGTAAAATTGTGTCAGTTATCAGTTACAGCCGACTGTCTGAAAGGACAAAGCTGCAATTGATAACTGGCAACTGCGGTGTAATTAATTAAAAGCATTTTGATGAAATCGTTCCCCGGATGTTCTGTTAAACGATTTCCGGCCAATATTATAAAACAACACTTGGGACAGTTTTTGCAAATCAGTAAGGTACAAAATTTTAACCAGTTGAAATTACAGAATTTAAATTTTCAGCACCGAAATATGTGAATCCTGTAAAAACAGGATGTTATAAAAACTGTCCGAACCATTGATAAAAATGTATATTATCCGAATTACTGTTATTAATGTTATTAATAATTAAAATGAATGAACATATTTTTTATTGACAAAAATCCTTTCTGTGTTACAGGATTGTTCTGTTATACGGGAGGATGGTTTCCCGGTCGTTTGCTGACCGGAAATCATATAATAGCTGGTTAGCCCTCTTAATTATTAATAAGACACAGGAGAATAAAATGGAATTTGGAGAAATTACAATCGTTTTAAAATATTGTTCATCCAATTAGTACTAAATCGGAATTTATTTTACATTCTCTTTTGTTGGCCTCAAATTTGAAATTTGATGAAAAATATACATTTTATGACTTGTTCAAACGACCAATTATTGAAATGATGATGGTCCATCCAAAAATCAATTTATATTCTGATAATCTAATTAGCGATATGTTGTTGAAGATGAAAGAAGATTATAATTCTGAAAATTCTGATATATTAAAAAAACAACTAATTAAAGATATTATTTTTTTTCGAGGAGAAGAATATACAGAAGCTCTCAGACTTGTAAGGGATCAATCTGAAATACTTTCTCTTTGCAGGGCTTGCCCCGGCACTGAGTTAAGAAAGTCCCGCACGGTTAAAGTGTAGCCGACAGGCCGTAAGTGAAGTCCGAGGGTAAACCCCCGGTAACGGGGAGTCCGAAGCCGGACGGAACGAGGTTGCAGGCTGTGTGACTGAGCCCCCAAAAGGGTATAGTTGCGGTATAAGAATAAATAAATTTTCGGAAATCCGGAAATGAAAGCCGACGTTGCGGAGTGGACGGAAGGCAGCAATCCTGACAAGTATTCAGGATACCGCCGGTCTGAGAGCAGGGCATGTAATCATGGGGTAACCCGACACAGTTGAAAGCGGTGTTCCTCTTACGCTCCATACCGCTTTTAACTGTCTGTTATTTCAGCTTTATTTAGTCTGTCTATTTATGAAGGATTTTTAACATAAAAAGATGAAAGCGTTTCTTTCTAACAAAAAACCAAAATCAATGCAGTCCGGTACAAAATCCAAATATCAGGAACATTTAAAAGATGCATATAATAAATACTGTAATTCTGATGAGTTTGAGGTAGTGCCTTTGTATGGCAAAGCGTATTATTTTCATAAAGAAAGCACACAACTTGATGCAGATAATATGAGCAAACCGATTTGGGATGCACTGGAAGGTTTGGCATATGAAGACGACTCTATAATAAAACTTCGCCATGCCGGAATTGTTGATTTAAGGGAAACGGATTTGGAATTGTTTGACCTTTCATCAATACCGGATAATGTTGCGAACAGTTTTCTTGATATGATTGGTTCCGAAAAGCATATTCTTTACATTGAGTTAGGCAAACTTCGCAATGACATGATAGTTTTCGGAGAACTATAAACTAAAGGATTAATTTATGAAAATTCGACAAGAACTTGCATATAAACATTGGCTTTCAGCAGCGATGGAAGAAGTTGAAGAAAAATATAAGAATGAGGGTTACATTGTTGAAAGAGAAAAAGAAATAGGAAGATATAAGGCCGATTTAATAGCAAAACGAGAAAATGAACTGATTGTCACTGAATTTAAAAGCACCCCCTGGGATACAAAAAAATCAAGTCGGGTGAAACAGCTTAGGAGTTATGTCGTTCATAAATTAGGCGGTAAATTCAACCTAGTCTGGGCAATTCCCCCAAAAGAAAAGAGTATAGAAATAGAAGATTTTGAACTAAAACTTCATACAGCATTAAATAACGATTTCCCCGATGAATTAGACTCTCTTTCAACTCATGCTCAGATAGAGGATGTTTTCGATATTTTCATTTCTGATATTGCCATTCGTAAAAATGCAATTGAAGTGAAAGGCATTGGAACCATAGAAGTAGAATTAAAATATTCAGATCGCTGTAATGATGATTCAGAAGAAATATTCACAGATTCATATCCATTTGAATTTGAAGTTATTCTTAATGATAAACATGAAATCATTGATATTGTTCATTTGAGAATTGATACTTCAAGTTTTTATGAATAAAATGTATTGCCAAAAATAAGTCCGCAGATCATGGCTGTTTATTAAAAAAGTGTGTCAATAATGGTGAGGAACAGCTTATGCCATACGGTAAATTTGAAAGGATAGAACAGGTTTCAGATAAATTTGGAATTAAAGTGAAAAGAGCATCTTTTACAGAGGCGGAGCATATTAAAATTGATGAGTTTTTCTTATCAAGGATGGGACGGGCTTTATTGAAAGATGCGAACTTCGTTAATGAAAGTGCTATCCGGCAACATATAATTACCCCCATACTGGATATAGTGTCAGATAATTATGAGGAATTGGAAGTTTGGTCGGAAGTAACTTACACTGTAAATGAAGAACTTGATTTGGATGGAAAGCCTGATTATTTAATAGCACCGTATGCAGATAACGGGGGCATATCAACACCTCCTATTTGTATAACGGAGGCTAAAGAAAAGGATTGGAAGAATGGCTGGGCACAGGCTTTGGCTGAAATGTACGCAGCTTCAACCCAAGGGGCAAATATCTGTTACGGAGTTGTGACTACCGGAGAATTCTGGCAGTTCAGCAGATTGGAAGATGGTAAAATATTTACCAGGGATCCTGTAAAACTATCTGCTATAGAGAATTTACAAAATGTTCTGGATACTTTAAATTGGCTGTTCAGGAAGGCAAGTGAACAACTTTTAGAATAATAGACGGAAGCTCTGGAGCAGTTGAGAAAAAATAACCCGGGTTCCCGGAGTTGTTCGGCAGAACCTGAGCGTAAGACGAATAATCTGTATCAAAGGAGGTTACACTCATTGAAACAAACCGATAACACACCGAAAGTCGGCATTGTCATGGGAAGCGATTCTGATCTTCCGGTGATGGAAGAAACTGCCGCGATCTTAAAAAAATTTAATATCCCTTTTGAAATGACCATAGCGTCTGCCCACAGAACCCCTAAGCGGGCAGCAGAATTTGCATCCTCAGCCCGGGAACGGGGAATAAAAATAATTATAGCCGGAGCGGGCCATGCAGCCCACCTTGCAGGAGCAATGGCAGCCCACACATCACTTCCGATCATCGGGGTTCCCATAGATTCTTCCTGTCTCCAAGGGATTGACGCCCTTTTTTCCACGGTCCAGATGCCCCCGGGAATTCCTGTTGCCACAGTTGCCATCGGAAAACCGGGTGCAAGAAATGCAGGCATTCTTGCAGCACAGATCCTGGCGCTGTCTGACCCCGGTCTTGAGGAAAAGCTGGAAATATTTAAAAAGGAGATGGCTGAACAGGTTGAACAGAAAGCAAAAAAACTTCAGTTTTAAAATCAGGAGGGCAGGAACCGGGAATCCCCGCGAAGATCAGATCAGGGAAGCTGGCCGTATCATAAAAAACGGCGGGGTGATCGTGTTCCCCACAACCTGCCTGTACGGCCTGGGCGCTGATGCGCTGAATCCCGACGGGATTGACAGAATTTTTGATATAAAAAAAAGACCTCATGGAAAACCGCTCCTGGTTCTGATCCATCATAAAAACGAATTGGAAAAACTGGTTAAATCCGTTCCCCCGTCAGCAGTAAGTATTACGGACAAGTTCTGGCCCGGCAGGGTAACGCTTGTTTTTGAGGCAAAAGACACCTTGCCGGCCAATCTTACCGGTGGAACAGGAAAAATAGGTGTACGCCTGTGCGGGCATCCTGTTGCTTCCGCCCTGGTGGGAGCCGCCGGGTGTCCTGTTACAGGGACAAGCGCCAACCTTTCCGGCAGCCCCGGATGTTCGGAAATCTCTGAACTGGATCATGAAATCGCAGATATGTCCGATCTTATCCTGGATGCCGGACCGCTCAGGGGAGGAATCGGCTCAACAATTGTTGATATTACTCCTGATTTCCCGAAAGTGCTGAGAGAAGGTATTGTCCCTGCAAAGGATATTTTTGCAGTTTTTTGAGATTATCAGCGCAATTTTATTGACAACGGCTGTAAATTTTAATATAAGATCACCTCTCATGTGCCGGGGTGGTGAAACTGGTAGACGCAGAGGACTCAAAATCCTCCGGGGGCAACTCCATGTCGGTTCGAGTCCGACCCCCGGCACCAATTGGTCAGTTATCCGCAACCACTGACCATCTTCCCCAAAAGTAGAAATTTCCCCCCTTCAAATACTGTTTTTACCCTATTGACTTATAGTGTTTTCAGTGATTAAGTATCCTTTATTCCAAACAATTAGTCAGTTATCCGTACTCAGTTGCAACGGACCTGATTCTGACGGTCCTGCTGTTCAATCTGATTTCAGATAGTTACAACTGTTATCCCGGGACATTTATGATCTGCCGATCACAGCGAAACATGAAAGTAGCATTTTGTAAATTCGTACCCCTCGCTCGGGTCGGCTTCGGCGTGAGCTCAGTCGAACGATTGGCAAATCCGAGCCGGCAGTTTGTAGTTCCGCCTTTAGGCGGTGTTATGCCGCCTAAAGGCGGAACTACAAACTTCGATCTGGTATGTTTTTTTCCGGAAATCACCTTTTACACAAAACGGTTGTCGCATCCGGGCACTGTAACGTAATCTTTCAGATTGCGCCGGAACGCAAAAGATTACGTTAACCCGGAATCTTAACTACGAACCCCGGGTTAAAATCGGAAAATCCTCCTGGAATGACAGCTCGTATAAACCACAGATCTGTCAGAATCAGCAACTGACCACTGACTGCCGACTGCTGGCTGCTGACTACTACAACAACTTGTAAATTCCTCCCCCCTTTTTTAAAGGGGGGCCGGGGGGGATTTCTGCCGTAACATCCTTTTTTGTAACATAAAATCCCCCCGGCCCCCTTTAAAAAGGGGGGGACGAACTTAAAAAGTGGTGTACTGCTGACTGCCGACTGCCGGCCGACTGCTGGCTGCTGACTACTACAACAACTTGTAAATTCCTCCCCCCTTTTTTAAAGGGGGGCCGGGGGGGATTTCTGCCGTAACATCCTTTTTTGTAACATAAAATCCCCCCGGCCCCCTTTAA
>JAUCGG010000002.1:51194-57962 GCA_030378015.1 Desulfococcaceae bacterium HSG8 | reverse complement strand
AAAAAGGGGGGACGAACTTAAAAAGTGGTGTACTGCTGACTGCCGACTGCCGACTACTGACTGCTGACTGCTGCTGACTGCTGACTGCTGCTGACTGCTGACTGCTGCCGACTACTGACTGCCGACTGCTGACTGCCGACTACTGACTACTGACTACTGACTACTGACTACTGACTGCCGACTGCCGACTGCCGACTGCTGACTGACCACGGACAACTGACTAATTAATAATTGACAAATCTCCTTATTTTTTCTACTATTTTTTTTAGAAGGGGAGATTTTGCTGATAGAAACAAGATGAATCAGCGGTTCGGATTTTTTTGAAATTCCAAATCATAAACACCAAATCACAAATAAATCGCAAACTTGAAATCTCAATGACCGATCCCGCAAATGCGGATGGAATTTTGGGAATCGGTCACTGTTATTTATTTGTAAATCGGGATTTTTTTGAAATTCCGAATCACAAACACCAAATCACAAATAAATCACAAAGTTGAAATCTCAATGACCGACCCGCAAATGCGGGATGGAATTTTGGGAATCAATTATTTATTTGTAAATCGGGATTTGTCTTTTTGGGATTTCTCTCTCAGGAGGAATGATGGAAAGAAGTTCGGTTCTTCTCCGCCATCCAGGAGGAAAAATGAAAACTAAGGTTCTCATCGTTGACGATGAGCCAATCATAGGGAACTTGCTTGAAGGCGGGCTGTCCGAAGCAGGGTTTGAAGCTGAATATTTTGACAGCAGTGTGAGAGCGCTGGAAAATATTCAACAGGTCAGACCGGATATTATTATTTCAGATATTTCAATGCCCCATATGGATGGGTATGAATTACGCCGGCGCCTGCGTCAGGATCCTGGAACAGCAGCGATTCCCTTCATCTTTCTATCTGCCAGGACCGACGTCCCTGATCAGTTGGAAGGTTTACGGATGGGAGCTGACGATTATGTCTGCAAACCTTTTAAAATAGAAAACCTGATCAGCCGTGTGGAAAATGTGATGGAACGTGCGGCAAAGGCCAGATCCCTCCAGGGCCAGACAGATTTCGGAGGGGACCTGGGCCGGATCAGCTTTAACGATGTCATGCAGATTGTCGGCTCAAACCAGAAGACCGGCGAGCTTGTATTCTCCAATTCCGAAAACGGAAGGAATGGCAAGGTATTCTTTCTGAAAGGCAGGCTGGTGAATGCCCTGATGGATCCCTTGGAAGGCGAAGAAGCATTCTATGAACTGATGGGGGAAGATGAAGGATATCTGGAATTTCACAGCAAAATGATTGATGTGCCCGAAAAAATCACAGACGATAACATGACTGTCCTGATCAGGGGCAGCCGTATGGCTGATAAAAGCAAAAGCCTGTATCGCCGACTTCCGGATATCGATATCATATTGAATAACAGCTCTCCTGAAACACCCCCGGTTATTGAAGAAGAATCCGACAGGGAGCATATAGAGAATATCCTGTCAATGATTCGGAAGCGTAAGACCGTCCGTGATATTATCAGCTCCGGGGGGATCAGCCGTATCCGGGCAGCGTCCCTTCTTACCAGTCTGCTTGATATCGGTGCAGTCGCAGTTCAGGAAGAGACAACCCGGCCTCAGCCGAAGTCAGGGGCAAAACCAAAGGCAACCCCCCCGAAGATCAGACGCGGGGAGGATGGTTTCTCTCCCGAGCTGTCCATGATTGAAGAAGGGTTCTTAAAAGTCCTGAAAAGCTTTGACAGGGGCGCTCTGACCGGGGTACTTGAGATCAGGGGGCGTCCGGAAAAGGCGGCAATTTACTTCCAGGATGGCCGGATTGTACATGCTTACCAGGGAAGGGTGATTGCCAAAAAGGCGCTTTACAGGATATTCTCAGAAAAAGGGGGCACATTCAAATTCAGGCTTCAGCCGGTAACGATCAGGAAATCTGTCACAGGGGATCTGAAATCTCTCCTGGAAGAGGGGAACAAAGAAATTGAAAACCTCCAGCGTCTGAAAAGCAGCACATTTGATAATGTTGTTACTGTCAACCCCCATATGATTGAAAGTACATCTAAAATCAGGGGACGCCCCGGGCTGGAGCACATCCTGATGCTTGCAGGGAAAAGCGGCAGGATAAGGGATATCATCAATGCAAGCCGGATGACAGATTTCCAGACCTACAGGCATTTGTTTTATATGGTAAAGATGGGTATTTTCAGGGTGGAAGCAAAGCGTGAGGCCAAGGTCCAACTGGTTACGGACAGCACAGCAGATCTTCCGCCGAGCATTATCGGGGAACGCCATATCATTTCGCTCCCCATATCCGTTTCCCCGGGGCAGAAAGTCTGGTCCGGCAGATCCGGCAGGACATCAGAGAATTCTCGCCAGATGCTGAAGATATCCAGGACATTTCCCACATCTGCTTCCCCTTCGGTAAATGACTTCCATCACCTGTTCCGTAAAATCGCTCCTGATAAAGATGTACTGGCTATCTTCTTATCCGGGAAGATCAGCAGGACATTTGAGAATGCCCTTGCTGCCAGGGAAAAGAACTTTGATGATTACCTGCGGCAGCGGCAGCAGAAATACTTGGAAGAACAGACGTGCCGTATTGAAATTCTTGACAGCCGGCTGGTTTCCCTAGGGCTGGGTATGCTGGTTGTGGAAGCATCGGATAAGATAGAAGAGGGATGGCCCGTTGAGAAGGTGCGCCGTCACATTGAAAAGCTGATTCCGACAGTTCGGATTTTTTTTGTGATTGATACAGCGGGGTATCTGCATCAGAAGGGTCAGATGGGGAGGGTCAGGGCAATGATGGGCTGGCTGATGGGCATGAAACCGATTCTCAGTATTTGGAACGGGGAGGTGACTGCTATTGATCAGGTCAGGGGCGGAAAAAGTGCCAGGCAGAGGGTGTCGGAACTGATCCGATGGAGCATGGATGATTCGTCTTTGCCGCTTAAAATCGGGATCATGCACACGGATATGCCAAAGTGGGCAGCCCAGATGAAGGAACTCCTGGAGAGCCAGTTGGATTGTCGGGATATCATGGTTTCACATGTGGGGGCGTCCGCGGGGTCCTATTGCGGGCCCGGGACTGTGGCGGTCGCCTATTTTCCGGTACCGGAAGAATAGAGTCTTCCGATTCATCAGCCTCCCTGATTTCCTTAATTTTCCTTATACCTTGACATATCGGATTTCATATGATAAAAAAAATAAAAGGGTTTTTGTATGATCACAAAACACAATGTGATGTTGTCGGGAAAAGGGAGTTAAGGTGAGATTACGAGATGCCATTTTAAAAAAATTCACTGACCGCTCTGCAGATGTTTCTGATGATGTACCTGAAATTGATGAAGACATCGTTCATCTTATAAAAGCAGATATACGTCTGCAAGGTGATATTGAGAAATCCGACGGACATTTGAACCTGACGGATGACCTCACCCTGCATGATGAAGAGGTCATTGATCTGACCGGGAAAGAAACCATCCTGCCGGATGATATCGCGGATATGACGGATGATCTCACCCTGCATGATGAAGATGTCATTGATCTGACCGGGAAAGAAACCATTTCGCCTGAAGATGTTGAAAAAGCTGTTGAGCTTACAGATCTGGCAGATGACCTCACTCTGCATGATGAAGAAATCGCTGACCTGATCGGGGCGGTGGTTTCGGAATATGCTCCTGACACCCCGGAACTGTCAGACGAACTTACCCTCCATGATGAAGAAATTGCTGATCTGACCGGAAAGGAAATCATTCTGCCGGAAGAATCTGATGAAGCGTTGGTGCTTACGGATTTTCTTGACGAACCTTCTTCAGACAGCCAGAATATTATTGATCTTGCTCAGAAAAAGGCAGCTTCATCTGAAATCAGATATAAGTCCGACATAATCGGAAAGACGTCCGACGATTCCCCGGATGAAGGAGACGTTATAGAACTCACCGGGAAAGAAGATATTTCACAGGAATCAGAAATCAGTGAAATTATAATAGGACATTCTTCGGATGATGAAGTTATCGAACTATCTGAAAAAGATGATTTTCCCCCGGAGTTCGGAGATGAGGCATTCGAAGAACACCCTTCTGATGAAATCATTGAACTCACGGGGGAGGCAGGTTTCCTGAAAGTAAGTGATTATGACACAAGCGTGCTTACAAATTTTCTTGATGACACCTTTCTGGATAACGAACATTCTAATGCATTTTTATCAAAGCGTATCAAGGAAATAACAGAATCTGATGAAAGAGAACAGTCGCTTGAATTTATTGAAAGAGAATCATTTTTATCAAAAGATATTGATGAAATAATAGAACTTGAAGAACTCTCGGTGGATTTTGCCGAAGAAGAACATGCGTCTGATTTTATTGATGAAAAAATATCATCAGATGATGACAGTGTGCCGGAAATCAAGGATATGGAAATCAAGGATATCCCTGCCGATGCCATTGAGAAAGAAGATGATACTATTCTTGTTGACAAAGGAATAATATCATCTGCAAAAACAGAGGAAATTATTGAACTGGCAGATGTTGCTGTGGAACTTTTTGAGGATGAGGATACGATTGACCTTACTGGAAAAGAGAGAGTTCTGCTAACGGAGGGTAAATTTCCCGAAAGCGGCGATGGTGCTTCTGAAACATTTGCAGCAAATCAGAAAAATGCTGATCCTCCGGATAAAGATTTGGCCGGCACGGATTATTCCAATGAAAGTAAAGCTGTTTCACCTGAAAGCGTGAGGGAGAAAAGCCGGATTCCGGGTGCAGGAGGTCATTTATCAGACATTGAAAAGGAAGTGGGAAGCCTTCTTGAAGAAGCGGATGGCATGGCTCTTTCAAATCTGACTGAATCACGAATCCGTGAAAATAAGCACGGAAATTTATATAATGAACTGAACCATACAGAAAGTTTGGAACAGGTTATAAAAAAGAAGCTTTCTGAAAAAATTGAAAACATAACAATTGACGAAGAACTTATAAAAAAGATTTTCTCTAAGAAAATCGAGTCTATACTTGTTGAAATGGTTGAAAAAGCGATTGCTAAGGAAAGAGACAGACTGGTGAGAGCCGTTGATCAGAGAACTGAAACTTGATGATCAGTTTTTTATGATTTACTGAATTTACTGATAAATTTTTAAGATTGCCATTTCTCCGTTGCAACTGACCGTTCGAGTTCACGCCGAAGCTACGCGTAACGGGCAACTGACTTTAACAAAAAAATCTGACCATTGAGTGAAAGGTAATAATAATGCCGGAAATGATAATGAAATGGTTTTGTTCGCAGCATGGGAGGAAAGATGAAAGGTAAGGTTTTCATCGTTGACGATGATCCCATACTGGGAAATTTGCTTGAGGCACGTCTGGCTGAGATGAGTTTCAAAGCTGAGTACTTCAGCAACTCGGGGGAACTTTCGGAGAAAATTCTCCGGTCTGAGACGGATGAAAACCGTGATACGGTGATCATATCAGAGGTTGAAATATCTTGCTCGGATGCTTATGAACTACATCGTCAGATGCGACGAAATCCTGAAACTGCGAGCATTCCTTTCATTTTTTTATCATCTGAGGCAGATCTGCCTGATGAGGCAAAGGAATGGCGGATAGGAGCGGACTCGTATATACGCAAGCCCTTTAAAATGGAAAATATTCTGAGTTGCGTGGAAAATTCCATAGAAAGGGCCGCAAAAGCCAGGGCTTTTCAATCTCAGACTGATTTCAGCGGCGATCTGGCTCAGATGAGCTTGGATGATATTGTCCAGATTGCGGAGTTAAATCATAAAAGCGGCGAACTTGTACTGACCGGTTCCGGTGGCGGGAATATCGGCAGAGCCT
The DNA here is from genome assembly GCA_030378015.1 of Desulfococcaceae bacterium HSG8. Taxonomy (GTDB): domain Bacteria; phylum Desulfobacterota; class Desulfobacteria; order Desulfobacterales; family 4be13; genus JAUCGG01. The sequence goes on along the minus strand of JAUCGG010000002.1, from coordinate 52,157 downwards.
TCTTCCTGGAAGGCAGGCTGATGGCGGCTCAGACAGATACCTTGGAGGGAGAAGACGCCTTTTATGAACTGATGCAGGAGGATGAGGGGCATTTTGATTTCTATGGCGGAGATTTTGATGTACCCCAACAAATAACGCTTGATAACCGGAACATTCTTCTTAATGCAAGCCGTCTGATTCTTAAAAATGAAACTTCCTACGATAACTCATCGGATGACGGATTCTGGGAGACATCGTCAGATTTTCCAGAGAGAGAATCAGGCGACGGATTTCGGAAAATACCAGGGGCTGAAGATGATGAGATAATGAAAGCTCACTTGGCGAACTTGCTTGACTATGAAGAAGGAGGCGAATTTCCGGATGAGTCAGCAGGGGGACTTTTCGTTGATGAATCTCTGCCAGCATCTGAACCAACATCTGAAAATGATAAAGAGGTCCCGGACAGTGTCCTGGAAAGTCTGTTTGACGAGTCTCCTCTGAAGTCTGAAGATAAGGAAAATGAATCGACGGAAAGCCTGTTTGATGATGAATTGCCGGAGCCGGAACTTGCATCCGGGGACGACGAAAGAGGAGAAATTCCGAGCAGTGTTCTGGAAGGCTTGTTCGAGGCTGAATCTCCGAAACCTTCGCCTAATGTGGAAGAAGAAATTCCAGGCAGTGTTCTGGAAAGTTTGTTTGAAGAAGAATCCCCCGAGCCTCCGCTGAAGGCTGAACATAAAGATGAATTTTCATCAGAAGCACTGGACAGCCTGCTTGACGAAGAACCCCCTGAGCTTCCGCTGAAAGATGATGTTGATCATAAAGATGAATTTTCATCCGAAACTTTGGGCAGCCTTCTTGACGAAGAACCCCCTGAGCTTCCGCTGAAAGATGATGTTGATCATAAAGATGAATTTTCATCCGAAACTTTGGGCAGCCTTCTTGACGAAGAACCCCCTGAGCTTCCGCTGAAAGATGATGTTG
>JAUCGG010000002.1:7064-51095 GCA_030378015.1 Desulfococcaceae bacterium HSG8 | reverse complement strand
GAGCATAAAGATGAATTTTCATCCGAAGCTTTGGACAGCCTGCTTGACGAGGAGCCTTCTGAACTTCCGCTGAAAGATGATGTTGAGCATAAAGATGAATTTTCATCCGAAGCTTTGGACAGCCTGCTTGACGAGGAGCCTTCTGAACTTCCGCTGAAAGATGAAACTGAGCATAAAGATGAATTTTCATCCGAAGCTTTGGACAGCCTGCTTGACGAGGAGCCTTCTGAACTTCCGCTGAAAGATGAAACTGAGCAGGAATCCTTGGGCAACTTACTTGAAGAAGAACCCCCCGAGCCTCCGCTGAAGGCTGATGTTGAGCATAAAGATGAATTTTCATCTGAAACTTTGGACAGCCTGCTTGACGAAGAATCCCCCGAGCTTCCGTTGAAAGCTGATGTTGAGCATAAAGATGAAATTTCATCCGAAACTTTGGACAGCCTGCTTGACGAGGAACCCTCAGAGCCTCCGCTGAAAAATGAAACTGAGCAGGAACCCTTACTTGAAGAAGAACCCCCCGAGCCTCCGCTGAAGGCTGATATTGAGCATAAGGAACCCTCAGAGCCTCCGCTGAAAGATGAAACTGAGCAGGAATCCATGTGGAGCCTGATTGAAGAAGAATCCCCAGAGCCTCCGAAAGCTGAACATAAAGATGAAATTTCATCCGAAGCTTTGGGCAGCCTGCTTGACGAGGAGCCTTCTGAACTTCCGCTGAAAGATGAAACTGAGCAGGAATCCATGTGGAGCTTGATTGAAGAAGAATCCCCAGAGCCTCCGAAAGCTGAACATAAAGATGAAATTTCATCCGAAGCTTTGGGCAGCTTGCTTGACAAGGAGCCTTCTGAACTTCCGCTGAAAGATGAAACTGAGCAGGAATCCTTGGGCAACTTACTTGAAGAAGAACCCCCCGAGCCTTCGCTGAAAGATGAAACTGAGCAGGAATCCATGTGGAGCTTGATTGAAGAAGAAGAGCCTCCGAGAGTTGAGCATAAAGATGAAATTTCATCCGAAGCTTTGGGCAGCTTGTCTAACGAGAAACCCTCAGAGCCTTCGCTGAAGGCTGACGTTGAGCAGGAATCCTTTCTTGACGAAGAATCTCCGAAGACCGATGTTGAACATAAAGACGAATTTTCACCCGAAGCTCCGAAGGCTGAAGCTTTGGGCAGCTTGCCTAACGAGGAATCCCCGGAATCTTCGGTTAAAGATGACGCAGAACAGGAATCCTTGGAAAGTTTTCTTGATGAAGAAGAATCCTCCGAGCATCTGAAGGATGATGCAGAACAAAAAGACGAATTCCACCTCGAATCTACGCCCGATTTTCCCTATAATGACCCTGCTGAACATTCGACCGAAGCCGGAGAAGAAGAAAATAAAACAACATCCCCCCCTCTGGCCATACCTGATTTTGCCCCTGAAGCATTCCCCATGATTGAAGCCACGATGATAAAAGCATTGAAAGTATTTGAACAACGATCCGTAACCGGAATGCTGGAAGTCAGGGACTGCCATGCACCCGCAGGCATATATTTCCACGAAGGCCGCATTACCCACGCGTATCACGGAACAGCCAAGGGAAAAAAAGCATTTTACAGGATATTATCAGGCAAAGGCGGCTCCCTTGTATTTCAACCCCGGTCTCCGGCTGTTGAAAAAACCATCAGGCTTAAACAGGGGGATGCCCTGGATTTCCTGCTTGAAGAGGGAAACCGGGAAATTGAAACCCTGCGGCGGCTGAATCCCGCCACCTATGAAAAATATATCAGCATCAATAATGATAAACAGGCTGACATACAGAACCGTAAAAGCCTCATTTATACCCTGTCCCTCGCTCGGAAACATGATAAAGTTCAGGATATTATTGACGCAAGCCAGATGACAGACCTCCAAACCTATAAGCACCTGCTGTACTTGGTTCAGATGGGAATTTTTACAGCCAGTGATTCCCAGGAGGATACCAGCAACCATACCAGGGAAGCCCGCACCAGGGAGGCCCGCATCCGTATTGTTATTGACAGCGCGTCAGATTTACCCTCGGATATTGTTCGCACCCGGAATATTACCCTGGTACCGATCCCCGTATCGCTCAACCAGAGAGTCTGGCTTGACGGAGCTGACATGACATCATCGGCATTTTATCACACCCTGAAGAATTCCAAAAAAAGCTTCCCCCGGGTCTCCGCACCCTCAGAGGAGGATTTTCACCAGGTATTCAGTGAAATTGCCCCTGACGAGGACATACTGGCCATCCTTATGTCGGGTAAAATAAACGAAGCTTATGGCCATGCAATGGCTGCCAGACAAATCCGCTATGAAGAATACCAGGAACAAAGAGCAGATAGCGGGGGGAAGGATCTCCGATTTGAGATTATCGACAGCCAGCTTGTATCCCTGGGAACAGGACTGTTGATCATAGAAGCCGCAGAGATGGCAGAAAGAGGAGCGGATATAGAAGAGGTGCGGGATTATATTGAAAAGCTGATTCCCGCTATCCGGGTCTTTTTTGTGGCAGATACCTCGGAGTACCTTCAGCAGGGAGGGTGGATCGGCAGGTCCGGGGGGCTGGTAGGGAATCTTCTCCGGACAAAACCCATACTTGCCGTCCGTAACGGGGAAGTGACGGAAATAGACCGGGTAAGAGGTGTCAGGAACGCCCAGAAGGTGGTGGCGGAACTAATTCGGCAAAGTCTGCCTCACCAGGAAGTGCCGATCAAAGCCGGGGTAATGCATGCAGCCGAGCCTATGCTGGCAAATCAGATGAGAGATCTGCTGGAAAACCGGTTTAACTGCCAGAGCATTCTTATGTCTAATATCGGGGCAGCGGTCGGGAGCCATTGCGGGCCCGGAACCTTTGCTGTTGCGTATTTTCCAATGACGGATTAGTCGGCAGTTTTCAGCAGTCTTCAGTCTTCAGTCGGCAGTCTTCAGTCGGCAGTCTTCAGTCGGCGGACTGAGGACTGCCGACTGCCCACTGCCGACTGAGGACTGCCGACTGCCCACTGCCGACTGCCGACTGCCCATTGCGATCTACGACTTGGAATTTCAGGAAAAATCCCCATATTCAAAAGTTCTCAGTTCTCATGTCTGTCCTTTTCCCGAAAGGAGAATAAATAATTATGTTGCATAAATACAGGCTTTCATCAAAAATCAATGTGTCGGGGATTTCAATTATCGCCTGTTTTGCCCTGCTCCTGGCATGGATTTATCCGGAATTCCGAGAGAAAATGTATGATGCCAAATATGTGAAAACCCGGCATGTTGTGGAGTCTGCTTACTGCATCATAGAATACTGGGCAAAAAAGGCTGCGGCCGGTGATATCTCGCCAGACAAGGCAAAAGAAATGGCTAAGGAAACTGTCAGACATATGCGCTACGGCGGAGATGAATATTTCTGGATTAATGATACAGATGCCCGTATGCTCATGCATCCTGTCAGTCTTAAACTGGAAGGCAGGGAACTTTCCGACCTTAAAGATGCGAACGGGAAGAGACTGATTGCGGAGATGGTTGATGTGTGCAAAAGAGATGGTGAGGGTTTTGTGGATTATTACTGGCCCAAACCCGGTAAATCCGAACCGGAACCGAAGATTTCTTATGTGAAACTGTTCCCCGAATGGGGATGGATCATCGGTTCAGGAATATATATAGATGATGTGGAAGAAGAAATAACAAATGTCACTGCTTTTATAAGCATCATCGTGATGATCATTACCGCGGGAACCCTGCTTCTATCCTATTTTATATCCCGATCCATTGCCCGGCCCATTTACCGGATTGTCGGAAGATTAAACGAGGGCGCTTATCAGATCGCTTCTGCTGCTGATGAACTTTCCGCAACAAGCCAGTCCCTTTCTGAGAATGCAGCGGAGCAGGCCGCAGCAATTGAAGAGTCGTCCGCTTCGCTGGAAGAGATGACTGCCATGGGGCATGAAACCTCGCAGCTTACCAGCGGCGCGGAAATTCTGATGAATGAAAATATGCAGAAGTCGGGCCAGTCCCTGAGGGCCCTCATCGAACTGACACAGGAGATGGTTCAGATCGAGGCAGACAGCGGGCAGATGGGACAGATTATCAAAACCATTGATCAAATCGCCTTTCAGACCAATCTTCTCGCGCTGAACGCGGCTGTGGAAGCGGCCAGGGCCGGTGAAGCCGGGGCCGGATTTGCGGTTGTGGCTGAGGAAGTGAGAAACCTGGCTTTACGAACCGCAGATGCTGCAAAAGATACCCAGCAGCTCCTGGATACAACCATACACCGGGTCAGCCAGGCAGCATGTGCAATAAAAGATGTCAACAATGACTTTGAAGGCATTATAGAGTCCGCAACATCTATGGGCGAAAAAACCCTCGCCATTACCGAGGCGAGCAAGGAGCACACCACCGGAGTTCAGCAGGTCAGTATGGCAACAATCGAAATTGAAAAAGTCACCCAGCAGATGGCCGCCAGTTCCCAGGAATCTGCCGCTGCCTCAGAAGAATTATCCGCGCAGGCCATAGAAATGAAACATCTTGTAAAGGAACTGGTGACTGTTGTGAGGGGAGAGTGATACAGAATTTACGATTTACGATTTACGATTGTCAGAATCGTAAATCCAGAATCGTAAATCGTAAATCGTAAATCGGAGAAACAATATGGAATATAAAAGCCTGATTCTTGCAACTATGTTTTTCTTTTTGCCGAATATTCTTTTTTCAAATTCTGCGTATGCTGAACTGCTTATCGTCGGCAATCATTCTGTCACGATAAACAGCCTGACCGGGGAAGATATAAAAAAAATTTTTCTCGGGAATAAGATCGCCTGGGATGGTGATCAGGAGATCAGATTTGTCATTATGAAAAAATCACCGATTCACAAGGATTTCGTGAAAAAATATATACATAAGACCCCGTCACAGTTCAGGCGTTATTGGAAAAAGCTTATCTTTACGGGTAAAGCTTCGCCCCCGAAATCTTATGAAACCGAGGAAGAGATTATCAGTTATGTGGCAAATACCCCGGGGGCAATCGGCTATGTATCTTCCGACGCGCTGACAGACAAAGTAAAAATTATTACAATCAGTGATTAAAAGGAGTTTAAGAAGATGACAAGAAAAAAGATCATCATCCTGACATTTTTAATAATTACCATTGCCCGGGGGAATACCCCGGCTCTTGACATCGGGTCGGTTGATATTCACGGTTTTATTTCACAGGGATATTTACAGACAGATAAGAATAACTACCTGGCTGATACTGAAGACGGAACATTCCAGTTCAATGAGATGGGCATTAATTTCAGCACAAAGCTTTCAAAACGCTTACGGGTGGGGATGCAGTTTTTTGCCCGTGATCTGGGAGTTGAAGGAAATGACGAACTTGTACAGGACTGGGCTTTTGCAGACTATCGCTGGCAGGAATGGCTGGGTTTGCGGGTGGGAAAGGTAAAGCTGATCCATGCCCTGTACAGTGAAGCCAGGGAGATGGATATGCTTCGCACAGGTGTCATGCTGCCCCAGAGCGTGTATAACGAGTTATGGCGGGATACTCTTTCTACGATTAAGGGCATCGCGGCTTACGGAAATGTTTCCCTGGGAAAGATGGGAAGCCTTTTTTATGATGTCCAGTGGGGAACATTGGACGTAAAGAGCGACGGGGGATTTGCCAAAGCTTTTGAAATCTCTTTATCAGACTACGGGTTGAAAATCACAGATATGGATATGGATGATGCCTGTATTCTTGCTGCCAGATGGAATACCCCGCTCCGGGGCCTGAGGGCCCAGGCAGTATGGTATGAGATAAAGGGACTGACCCTTGATGGTAATCTGTCCGTACCTGTGGGAGAAAATATCATCAGCACCCGGATGAATTACGAGGCTGTCAGCCACGACGGATACACATTCTCCCTTGAATATACATGGGAAGATATGATACTTGCTTCCGAATATACATCCAATGATTTTGAAGGAAGATGGAACTGGAACCTGGGACAGGGATGGCAGCCCCGTCCCCGGCTGACCTCGGAAGGATGGTATGTGTCCGGCTCCTACCAGTTTACAGACTGGTTTACCCTGGGGCTGTGTTATTCAGAGTTTTATCCGGATAAAGACGACAAGGATGGGAAAACAAAGGAGAATGATTTCGAAGCATGGTTGAAGACGACGACATTATCAACCCGTTTTGATATAAATGAGTACTGGACATTCAAACTGGAAACTAACTATAATGACGGGTTCGGAGCATACAGCCCCGCAGATAATCCTGACGGACTTGATCAGCGGTGGTTCTTATTTGCTGCCAAGATGACGTTCAGTTTTTAGTAGGGTGGGTGGAGCGAAGCGTAACCCACCATAATGGTGGGTTAATCAGAAACTTAGGGTGGCGGAGCGAAGCGTAAACCCACCATCTGTTTTCATAATGGTGGGTTACTCAGAAACCTAGTACACCACTTTTTAAATCCGTCCCCCCTTCATCGGGGATAACCCCTTTAAATTATTAAGTTCGTCCCCCCCTTTTTAAAGGGGGCCGGGGGGATTTTACGTTGCTAAAAAAAGGTGTTACGGCAGAAATCCCCCCCGGCCCCCCTTTAAAAAAGGGGGGAGGAATTTACGAATCGGTGTACTAGGGTGGCGGAGCGAAGCGTAAACCCACCATCTGTTTTCATAATGGTGGGTTACGCTTCGCTCCACCCACCCTACAACGGACAACTGACGTTATGAAACCACTCAATCTTTCTGTAAGAATCTGGCTCAGTATGGGCATTATGGTACTGGGATATTTTTTATCTCTGATTTTCAGCTATTACAGTTCCGAGCAGATTCAGGACCGGCTGCCGTATATTTCTGAATTTGCCGTTGCCTCTACTGAGATGACCCAGCGGGCAATCACCGCGTTTGCCCGTCAGACAAAGCTTTATGAAGATGCTGTTTTACTGGGCGAACCGGACATGATAGACGAGGCGGACACAGAGGCCTCCCGTGTATCCGCAGCCTTGTCTGACTTGAAATCCCTGGCTGGCATGAGTGAAAATATGCTGATTTATATTGACAAAGTTTCAGACCAGTTGAAAAAATATACTGATTCTGCCAAAAAAGCATCCCGTAAAATGAGTACGGAAGAAACAGACGATATTAACAGGCAAGAAATGGCTGATATTGATGATAAAAAACAAAAGCTGTCCCAAAGTCTCAGTGCTATTTCCGCGGCTGTCCGGCGTGAGCTTTCCGGAAATGTTGATTCAGTCATCCGGTCAGCAAAGATGCGTAACAACCTGAATATCCTTGTATCATTTTTTATGGTCGCAGTTTCGGGACTTGTTATCTCCCGGGTTATTTATCGTTCCATTACCAAACCTGCACGATATCTTATTGAGGGACTCAGCAGAAGTGCCTCCCAGGTCGCGGTCAGCGCGGGCGAAGTTTCCGCAACCAGCCAATCCCTGTCCGAAAATGCGGCTGATCAGGCGAAATCTGTGGAGGAGACATCAGATACACTGGAAAAGATGAGTGTCATGGGCCGGGAAACTTCGGAACTGACACTGGGCGCTGAAAAGCTGATGAATGAAAATATCCAAAAATCCGGCATGTCTTTGAAGGCACTGGTCGAGCTGACGCGAGAAATGACCAGGATCGAAGCAGACAGCGGCCAGATGGTTAATATCATAAAAAATATAGATGAAATCGCCTTTCAGACCAATCTCCTGGCACTGAATGCTGCCATAGAGGCCGCGCGGGCCGGTGATGCCGGGGCCGGATTTTCGATTGTTGCCGAAGAAGTCAGAAATCTGGCCATGAAATCAGCAGAAGCAGCAAAAAAAACACAGGAACTCCTTGACAATACTGCCCGGAGGGTTGCCCAGGCAGCATCTTCGATAAGGGAGGTCAACAGCAATTTTGTCGCTATTATTGAGTCTGCCACAATCATCGGGGAAAAAACAGCGTCAATTACCAGGGCAAGCCGGGAACAGGCCCGATGGATTGAGGAGATCAATCTGAGTGCGAATGCCATAGAAAAACTGACCCATGAGGTAGCTGCGGGTTCCCAGGAATCTGCTGCCGAATCCCAGGAACTTTCAGCCCAGGCCGCGGAGTTGAAACGTTTTGTAAATATTGTGCTGAATATTGTGGGGGGGAAAGAAGTGAGAAGCGTGAAACGTGAAACGTGAAGCGTGAATACTTATAAAGCGTGAGTTTAAAATCACGCATCACGCATCACGCATCACGCATCACGTTTCACGTTTCACGTTTCACGTTTCACGTTTCACGCATCACTCTTCACTATAAAGGAAAAATGAGCAATAACCTGCCAAAACAAAACATACTGATCGTTGATGATGTGCCTGCAAATATCAAAATGCTTCAGGTCACATTGATGGCTGATTATGAAATCAGTGTCAGTACGAACGGGCCCGAAGCAATAAGTATTGCCAATTCAATTTCTCCCGACCTGATTCTCCTAGACATTATGATGCCCGGGATGGATGGTTACGAGGTATGCAGGCGATTAAAAGCGGACTCTCTGACCCGGAATATTCCGATAATTTTTATAACAGCAATCAGTGAAGAGGAAGAGGAGACCAAGGGGTTTGATGTCGGTGCGGTTGATTATATAACAAAGCCTTTCAGCCCTGCTATTGTAAGGGCCAGGGTCAGTACCCAGCTAGATTTGAAACGCCACCGGGATCATCTTGAGAAACTTAATGTGCTGCTGAAAGAGGAAATTGCCGAGCGCAGACGTTCCGAAGAAGCCCTGAAGCATCTTTTAAAGAAACAGGAAGTCAACATAGACCTGGCCAAGAAGCTTTTAAGCCTGGTAAATGAAATTCCTTCCCGCTATACTGACCTTTCCGATGGTCTGGTGCTGTTTGCCGATGCCATTTCCGTGCCATGTTATGCAGAGGGCGGGGATCACTATTTTGTACGAACGCTTGTGTCGGATCAGGGAAAAAAGACAGTTATAAGTGTGAAAGACCAGTCCGGGCATGAAGTCAGCTGCGTACTGAGGAGTAGCATTACCGACCTGATGCACAACGCTGTCCTGAATCACAATGGTTCAGAGGGGCTGGAAGCAGTTATCTCCAGGCTGAATGATGAAATATGTTATTCGGAAATTTTTAACAAAGATGATTTTTTTACGTCCCTGAATGCTGAAATAGATCATGAAACCCTGGTAATAAGATATGCTTCGGCAGGACATCCGCCATTTATCTTTATCCGCGGGGATGATATCAGGCTGGTTCCGGAATATGGGGAGCCAGGTGCGAACATTCCCATTGCCATAGAAGGGGGAATGCTTTTTTCTGCGGGTGAAATCCGGCTGCAAGAGGGAGATAAGCTGGTTTTCTACACAGACGGGTTAACCGAGATGCCTTTGAAAAATCTGAAAAAAATGATAAGGTCGGATGAACTGAAATCGCTTTTAGGAAATATTATAAGCCAGTCTCCCTGCCCCCGGACAAAGAACGGAGTACCGGTTTCCGATATAATGGATGAAATCCTGAAGCGGGTTTCGGAGATGAGCAGTGAAGAGGTTTCCCCGCCGTCAACCAACACATCGTCCGATGATATTACGTTGCTGTGTCTGGAAATTGAGAACCGGAAGCATGATCATGAAACAGTTCTGAAGCCCGGAAATTCCGATGATATTGCCAAAAGCATTATTGCATTATGCAAAAGGATCGAATATAATCTGACCCAGTACCGATATTCTGACAGGATTCCCTTTCGCACAGTATTGGAAGAAGCCGTACTGAATGCTTGGATACATGGTAACAATCGCGATCCGGAAAAGTCCGTAACGGTGCGCTGGCGGTTCGGAAATGACTTTCACATTGAGGTGACAGATCAAGGAAAGGGATTTGATTATGCATCCCTTCCGGACCCGACAATGAAAGAGAATATTACCAAGCCATCTGGAAAGGGATTATTCATTATCCGGCATTTTTCCGATTATATTCGCTGGGAAAAGGGGGGGCGGCGCCTGACCATGTCTTTTAAAAAGCATCATATGCCGGCGGAAGATCCTCCCATCATGCATACGAGAAAGCTGATGAATCTGTGGTCGGTTGTCAATTGCAACTGATAACGGACAACTGACAATCAAATAAGAAAGGAATTTATGATGGAAATCATTGTTTCGCAGGAGGGCGACCGTGCCCTGTTTAAAGTCAGAGGGGATATTGATGAACTTGGTGCCGAAGACCTTAAAAACCGTTTTCGTGAACTGGATATATCGTCTCTCAGGGAAGCTTCTTTTGACTTCGGAAAGGTCAACCATATCGGCAGTGCAGGCATTGGAAAGCTGTTGTTATTCTACAAAGACCTTGCCCTGAAAGGGGGAAAAATAAAGATTTTGAATGTGTCAGAGACAATCTATGAACTGCTCAAGGTATTAAAGCTGGACACAATTTTTGATATATCAAAGAAATAACGATTGTCAGCGGGCGCATTCCCAACCCTTCGGCAGGCTCAGGGAACGGACTTATTCATCCTCATCCGGCTCAAAATCAACCCTTCGGCAGGCTCAGGGAACGGACTATCCATCCTCATCCGGCTCAAAATCAACCCTTCGGCAGGCTCAGGGAACGGACTATTCGGTGTTCCGGCTTTCATGTTTCGTTGTGAACGCCGGTTCATGGCCGTTTATATGAAAGTCCGTAAGCAACGGAGTGCCAAACTTTCAGTTTGGGCAAGCGAAGCTTGCGCATACAATACTCCTGTCAAACTGTAAGTTCGGCACTCCGGAGACTTTCATACTTCGTTGTGACCGTCAGTTCATGTCCGTTTATATGAAAATCCAGATAAAAAATCCCCCCTTTAAAAAAGAGGGAAATGCCGGTTTCATCATTCGTTGTGACCCGGAATGACAATTTAACATACTGTCATTCCGGGGAAAATCGGAAAACGGATGTTTTCCGGTTTTAACCCGGAATCCACTGTTTGCAAAAGTTTTCGATCTACTGAATTTGTCAGTTGCAACTGGCAACTGCCCACTGGCAACTGCCCACTGCCAACTGCCCACTGCCGACTGCCAACTGCCAACTGCCAACTGCCAACTCCCCACTGCCCACTGCCAACTGCCGACTGCCGACTGCCCACTGCCGACTGCCGACTGCCCACTGCCCACTGCCCACTGACTCACATTTTTTGAAAATAAGTTGAAGCTGCTCACGGTTCTTGCTATGATATAGAGTTTACGGATGTCAGAAATATCCTTTTATAAAGATGCTTACCTGTTAAGTGGAATATTTTCATAAGGTTACGCTCCGGACAGGATGATGATCCGGGGTAAGGAAACGTAAAAATGACTGATAAATTAGCAAAGAAAAACATACTGATTGTGGACGATACGCCTGCAAATATCAGGGTGTTGGTGGAAATATTAACAGAGGAATACGATATCAGTGTTGCCACCAACGGGCCCGAAGCTCTTGAAATAGCTATGTCAAAAACAGACCTGTACGGAGCGCCTGACCTGATTCTGCTGGATATTATGATGCCTGAAATGGACGGCTACGAGGTGTGTAAAATCCTGCGGCGGGACCCGGGTACCAAGGATATTCCTGTGGTTTTTGTTACTGCCAATACAGATGATGCCACTTTACAGGAAGCATTTGAAGCAGGCGGAACAGATTATGTGCGCAAGCCTGTCAACAGGATAGAATTACTGGCAAGGATAAAATCTGCCCTGACCCAGCAGGAACTGACCAGGAAGCTTTTGGAAGAAGAAAAACTCCAGGGGGTGCTGGAGATGGCAGGGGCCGTCTGCCATGAATTAAATCAGCCTATGCAGTCTATCCTGGGCTTTTCCCAGTTATTAATGGATGAAATGGAAGAGGATAGCCCCAAATATGAATATGCTAAAATTATCAAGGGGCAGATTGATAAGATGGGGAAGATTACCAAAAAACTGATGCGTATCACGCGGTATGAAACCCGTGAATATGTAGAACGTACTAAAATTATTGATATTAATAAAGCTTCAGATGTTAAGTGAAGCGTGAAACGTGAAGCGTGAAACGTGAAGCGTGAAACGTGAAGCGTGAAACGTGAAGTGTGAAGTGTGAAGTGTGAAGCGTGAAGTGTGAAGCGTGAAGTGTGAAGTGTGAAGTGTGAAGCGTGAAACGTGAAACGTGAAGTGTGAAGCGTGAAGTGTGAAACGTGAAACGTGAATACCTGACCTATAAAGCGTTAGTTTCATCACATTTCACGCATCACGTATCACGCATCACGCATCACGCATCACGCATCACGTTTCACGCATCACGTATCACAACTGACAACTGACAAATTAAGGAGGTATTATAAAATGAATGATGTCAGACCGCTGTTAGCTCTGAAAGATCGCCCTATTTCGGCAAGCGGCGGCTTTGTTATTCCGATTGCATATGAAATGGAAAACTGCAATTATGAATATGCGGATCGTTATGATTTTCCGAATAATGGTCGCATATGGGTGTCAAGCGAATACGAAGCCATAGACAGGCGATTTGCCGACCATGAATTCTTCCGTGTCAACAGATACAGTGCGGATGAAAATGAGGCATACATTGAAAATGATTATCTTGAAAAATACTGGATGAGAGGCTCTGACGCGGAGGCATTGAAGCGATTTGAGATGTGTCCGATCATAGTAGAAAACCTGCCGCCCGTGGAGAATCCTTATCTGAAATTCATCGGCCCGTTACCGAACCGATCTGTTTTTATAAATGAAGACGGCTATCTTTACGGACCATTCGAATGGACAAAAGATGAGGAAGGTATCCGGCTGAGTGCCGCGCAATCACCTCTGCTCGGATTGAAACCTGATCATGTGTTCAGGGCAAAAACAGAAGAGGTAAGCAAATATATCATAAAATTCGAAGAGTTTAAGAATTATATTTCCCTGCCCCCTGTCACCTACCTTTTTAACACGAATTTTGTAAAAACCGCCGATTATGAGCAACATGACTATATTGCCGATGATCGGTTAATAACATGGGGCAACAAGTATTTTTTCAGATCAAGCAGTGCCAAGTTAAATCGGAAGACCGCGACAGAATGGCTGGAAGCCGTCAAGAACCTGAAAAATCTGACAGGCATGGATGTGGAACGTCGGGACAGGATCACCAGGCTGATCCCGGAAATGCTGAACGCAGGCAGCCATCAGGCGGCTCTGATTAATAATTTCCTGACCAACGAACCCGGGGGCCAGAAGATTGTCGAACAATATCTTCAGGATAACAAGGAAAAATTTTTTAAAGACCATTTAAATTATATTGAAGAAAAGGCGAATAAGGAGGCTGCCAAAATCCGGAGGGAATTATATTTCCTCAATGCGAAGAAAGATCAGTTGTACAGGGAAATTGATGAACTGAGCAAGAAAAAGAAGGAGGAGAAAACCCGGTATGAAGAAGAGCGCAAGCAGGAACTCCGGTCCATAGAAGAGAGAATCGGAAAACTCATCCAGATCGAAGAACTGGATGAGCAGATAACTTTCATGAAACTGAACAGGAAAAAGCTGGAAACTGAAATAAAGAGGCTGAAATCAGAGGATCTTAAAGAAAAACTGACTGAAATCAAGACTTATCTGGACCTGCTGAACGGCAATTACAACCAGGGCCAGGAAGAGATGAAACCCGTGACAGTTTACGTCAGACCCAGGGAATCTAACGGAAGCAGAAAGGAGTTTGTTGATAAAGTTCACGATTATCTTGTGGAGCAATGCGGTCGGAATTATTCTTCTGATGAAATTGCCAACCTGATCATATGTATTCAGCAGAGCTTTCTGACCATCCTGGCAGGCCCCCCGGGGATCGGGAAAACCTCTGTGGTACATTACCTGGCCGAGGCACTGGGAAATACGGAAAATCTTATGAAAATTCCTGTATCCAGGGGCTGGACATCACAGCGGGATATCCTGGGATATTTCAATCCCCTGCGGGGTCAGTATCAGAAGGCGAGAACCGGTTTGTATGATTTTCTTCATATTACCCAGACAGACACCAAAGTATCTGATTTCCCGAGATGGGTGTTACTGGACGAAGCCAACCTCTCGCCCATAGAGCATTATTGGGCAGATTTCCTGGGCATGTGTGATCCCGAAGGCGAGCGGAATCTTGATACAGGATGTTCCGCTTCCCAAAGATTTCTTCATATTGCCCAATGCATACGATTTATCGGGACCGTAAACAACGACAATACAACCGAACGACTGTCTCCCCGCCTTATTGACCGTGTTCCGGTGATAAGACTTGAGCCGAATTATGAATATTCCAACCCCATCAGCAGTGATCGGATGAAGCCTGACAGCGCGCTGCCATCTGAGAAGATGCAGGAGTTTTTCGGAGGCTCGGAAGAAGATTATTTTGCCAGCAAGGAAGCAGAGATCATAAAGGAAATTATCGAAGTTTTACAGACAGAGGCCGCTGATTTCGAAGGTGCCCCTTTTGTTATTGTAAGCCCTCGTAAATATTATGCTATAAAACGATACTGCACAGTTGCCCGGGATCTGCTTGTAGATGAACAGGCCATGGATTTCGCGCTGGCCCAATATATACTTCCGCTGATCGAAGGATATGGCACAGGGTTCGGCAAACGGCTCGAACGCCTGCTGGAAATCACAGCCCGCAACTCGCTTTACCGTTCAAACAGATTATTACGACGTATTATAGAAACAGGAAAACAGGCTCATAATTCTTATTCGTTTTTCAGTTAAATTAGTCAGTTGTCAGTGGTCAGTTGCAACTGACCACTGACTTACAGAAAGGAACATTATGGAAATACTGAATATTCCGTTATCCCAACTGACATTTGCTCAGAAGTTCGGTCTGATGGAGGCTATCTGGGATGATCTGGATAGGGATGAAAAAATTATTGAATCACCGCCTTGGCATGAGAAAATCCTTAAAGACAGGGAAAAGGCTCTGGCGGCTGGGAAAGCTACTGTCTCCGACTGGGAGGAGGCAAAAATCAGGATAAGAAGGAATGTTTCATGATCTGCTGATCATAACGAAATATGAAAGGAGTGCAAAAATAGAGCGAAGCAGTTTTTTGCATTTCGCGGTGCAAAAAACCGCTTCGCTCTATTTTTGCACTCCTCTGTAATATTTGTCCGGTATTCACGCATGTAGGGTGGGTGGAGCGAAGCGTAACCCACCATTTGTTATGTTTCCCGTGGATTACACTTCGTTCCTCACCCTCTGATTTCAGAAATCGGGTATTTCCTAAGTGCTCCGTTTCAGAAATAATGTCCGGGTTATAAATTAAGCGGAGTGCAAAGCTTGCTTTGCGCCTGGGAATAGCAAAGCAAGCTTTGCACTCCGCTGAATTTATTTTCCTGTACTCACACTCACCCCAATCCTTCCTTTACATTAAGGGACTCGCATATGATCGAAACTGACAAAAAACTGGCCCAGTTGAAAGCAGCTTATGAGAGCGGCATCCTGGATGAGGAAACCTACATCGCCGCGCTGAAAGGTCTGGCCGGGAACGAACCGGGAAAAACCGTACAGGGCAAAAATCTCCGGGGTGTTACACAGGCTGATAATATAACCAACCTGAATCAGTATTTTCTTCAGGATGAGAACAAAGCTGATCCCGAAAAGATGCGGGCCGCTTATCTTCACCGCCTCCTGTGCGATGCAGGCATCCTCTCACTGGAAGGCATTGACCCCGAAGCCTCGACTTGCGATACGGAACGCCTGAACCTCGGCGCGATCTATACTGCCCTGCTTACTCGGAGCGCGGAAGGCCGAGAGCCGGAAATAATGAAATCCAGTGAAACCCGCCGTTTCTCCGCTCTGGAAATAGCGAACCGCCACCGGCACGCGGTTCTTTTAGGCGATCCCGGGAGTGGCAAGACAACCTTCGTGAACTTTGTCGCGCTCTGCCTTGCCGGGGAATCCCTGGGACATCTCGAAGCAAACCTTGACCTGCTGACCTCCCCGATTCCGCCGGATGAGGAAAAGAAGGATGATGAAGCCGAAGAAAAACGCCAGCCCTGGGAACACGGCCCGCTCCTGCCTGTTCGGATCATCCTTCGGGATTTTGCCGCAAGAAATCTTCCGGACAGGGAAGCATCCGCGTCCGATCTCTGGCAGTTTATCGAAGACGAACTGAAACGGACTCGTTTCGGGTAATTCGCGGCGGTTCCTTTATCCGCCCTGCTCGGAATTGTCGATGTGCGAATCGCTACAATCGCGCTCCCGCCAATTATGGTGATGGCCTCGGTTTCCGTCTCGTGAGGGCAGCACCCTGAGTTACGCTTTCTCCCTTTTACCCTTTGTGCGGAGCAGAGGAATTCTGCTCTCAGGGGGATGGCGCAGTTCGACAGGCTCACTGTCCCTGAGCCTGCCGAAGGGGAGAGCAGAATTCTGTAGCGGAGCATTTCGCGCGATTTTTTTTGAAATTTCGGGTCTCCGTGTAACTACACAGATTGCATTTAGGAAGGATTGATTGGCATTTAGTAAGGATAATAAGTAATTATAACGGATTTCGGGGAGGCACTTTCCTGTCCCGGAGGGACATCCGGGAATAGCCCGGCAATTCATTGCCGGGCTGCACAGCCTGTCGGAGAGTCCCAGAGGGACGACTGATTCAGTCGTCCCTGCAGGACTCCGGGAGATGTTCATGTCTCTTACCCGGCAATTCATTGCCGGGCTGCACAGCCTGTCGGAGAGTCCCGTAGGGACGACTGATTCAAGTCGTCCCTGCGGGATTCCGGGAGATGTTCATGTCTCTTACCCGGCAATGAATTGCCGGGCTGTTCTCAGATGTCCCTCCGGGACAAAAAATACCATCCCAAAAATCCGTTATAATCAGGATAAAATAATGACAGATACGATATCTGAAATGATCCGCATAAATGAAAACTGATCCTTATTAAATGAAAATCAATCCTTATTAAATGTAATCTGTGTAGTTCCCTAGTACCCTGTCACATTAATTTTGACCCTTTTGAATATTTGTGATATCTCATCCTGACACTTCGGACAGTTTTTGGAAATTGGCAAGGCTCAAATTTTAACCAATTGAAATTACAGAATTTAAATTTCCATCACCCAAATCGGTTAACCCTGTAAAAACAGGATGTTATAATAACTGTCCGAACCATTATCGCTCTGTTGATAAGAGATAACAGAGAGGATCGGGCACATTACATCAGAAAACTTGCTGACGGATATTATGCTGACGTTGAAAAGGTTGTGCTTGTTTCGGATAATCCGAATACTCACAACGCTTCATCATTTTACGATGCTTTTCCTCCGAAAGAGGCGAGGAGAATTATTGAAAAGTCGGAATTTCATCACACTCCGAAACATGGCAGTTGGCTTAACATTGCCGAAACTGAGTTAAGCCATTTAAGCCGTCAATGTTCAGATCGGCGTATTCCTGATAAAGAATTTCTGATCAGAGAAATAAAGGCATGGAACATGGAACGTAATGAAAAGCATAGTGTTGTAAATTGGCAATTTAATACTGAGAAGGCACAAGTGAAACTCAGAAGGCTTTATCCAATCACAAATTAAGGGACAAATTTAGCGTGACAAAGCACCTAGTAACCCAGGGGACAGCAAATGAAAATTAAGGCAATACATGTAAAAAATGTCGGCCCATTAAATCAATCACTCTATTTTCAGGATGAATGGCGAGGTGATGTCCACAATCACATTCTCCTTTCCGGACCGAACGGATCAGGAAAAACGATTATCCTTCAGGCAATTTCCATCTTATGGGAAACGGTCGGGTATTGGCTGGATAATCGTAAAATGCTGAAGCGAAACAATCCTGTACAAAAGTGGTTGCAACAGTGGCAATGCACTGCAATGGTATTGAAAGAATGCCCGCATTCCGATGTTCCTATCGTCATTTTTTTTGGAAATATAGATGATTACAATGAACTCCGTTCAAAATATGAGAATTACAAATGGATCGGCGAAATTGCATATGGCGAAAGCAAACCCAGATCCAAGCACAAATTAATGATTCCCCAGGAAGAATGGATTGATTTATGGGCAGAAGCCCGGAAAAAAACAATCCTGACCTTTGATAAATCAGACACCCCCAATGTGGTCTGGTTAGATGCGGAACAACGGCGATGGGTTACGCCCAGACGAAATTTGGGACAGACTCTGCCAGAAGATTCAAAACTTCGCTGGCTGGTTACATATCAGGCTACAGAAGACTGGCAAAGCCAGTTGGAATCATCCCTTATCAACCTGAAATATACAAAGCTCCATAAATATCACAAAATTATCCGTGATTTAAATGATTTTCTGTACGACAAAGAAATTGATCCTAATGTTAAACCCGGAGAAAACCGCCTTCAGGTCATTTTGAAAAATAAACGGGGAAAGACTCACGCTATTGATCATCTCAGTGCAGGCGAACATCAGGTCATGACTCAGCTTTATATGATAAGCCGCTGGCTGGAGGAGGGCGGTATTGTATTAATTGACGAACCTGACTTGTTTTTGCACTCCTCGCTAATCCCCGGATTTCTGTCAAAACTGGAATCTTTGGTGGAAGAAAAAAACGGCCAGCTGATAATCACCTCCCATAATCCTGATATATGGAAGCGATATGAAAGAAAAGGGCTTCGGATTTCCCTGGGAGGTGAACATTGAGAGTAAAAGGGGCTGAAACAAGGCGACAAGAGATTATTGATCAGTATATTGGCGGAACCGGAAAACGGGTATTCCTGGTTGAAGGTGAAGATGATAAAAATGCCTTCAGTGAAATGCTTGAAAAGAAATTCGGCAATGAATTCGAAAACAAATGGGCGGTTGCTCCGGCAGGAGGCAAGACGCTGGTTCTCGGTATTCTTGCCAAAGAGCCGGGCTGGATCGGAATGGTTGACAGGGATGAATGGGCCGAAGATACCATAAATGAAAAAAAAGCGGAATACCCCAACCTGAATATACTGCCACGGTTTTGCCTGGAAAATTACCTGATAGAACCTGTTGAAATCTGGGGCGCCCTTCCTGAGATTCAAAAAAACAAGATCAGAGGAGGATTTGAACAGTTGAGAACTGAAATACTTACAGACCGGGAAAAATGGGTGCGGCATGGCGTACTCAGAACGATAATCAACCCGCTATGGGACGGTCTGATTGCACGAGGTTTTCAAGGCGATTTGCTCGACTTTGATAATGCCCAGGATGACAATAATATAAAGAACACTCTCAGAAAATGGCATGATTTTCTGAATCCCGATATGCTTTTTCAGACATTCGAGGAAAAATCGGATATGGTAAGGAAAAAATCTGTGTTTGAACAGATAAGCCTGTGGATAGACGGAAAAGAATTTTTTACTTCTCATGTGCATAATGTCCTTAACCGTCTTTTGGGTCAAAAAAGTGAGGATGAAAGAAAAAAACTGCTTTTCAGAGGAAGAACATTGCCGGATGACTTGGATTTTTTATGGAAAGAATTTAGGATGTAAAGTTTGAAAAACTCTGCTATGCTGATCTTGCAGATTCTCTGACAGATGAGTTCTAATTTGCTCGTGAGTCGTAAGTTCTCATAAATAGCTGAAATGACTCACCAGAAAACTCCCCCCTTTTTTAAAGGGGGGCCGGGGGGGATTTCCACCGACCTGCTGAAATCCCCCTGAATCCCCCTTTAAAAAAGGGGGACTTAGAACAGCGGCTTCAGAGAACTTATGACTGTCGAGTAATTTGGTAAAATTCTGGAAATGGTTCAGCAGGAGATTAAGTATTTCGTTTCAGCGGAGTGCAAAGCGTTCGACTGAGCTCAGTCGAACGCTTTACACTCCGCATTTGAAAACAGATGAGTTCGAATTTGATAAAATCCTGGAACTGGTTCAGGAACCCGCAGCAGGAGACAAAACATATGAATGAGCAAACCTCGGAATCAAATATTCTCGTTGTTGATGACAAACCGGAAAATCTGCGCCTGTTATCAAAAATTCTGAAGGCGCAGGGCTATATCGTCCGCTCCCTGAGGAAAGGACAGATGGTGTTTTCTTCGGCCCTGAATTCTCCGCCGGATATCATTCTGCTGGATATCCTGATGCCTGATATGGACGGATACGAAGTCTGCAAGCAGTTAAAAGCAGACGAACGGACCCGCGATATCCCGATTATTTTCATCAGCGCGCTGAACCAGGCAGCAGGTAAAACCAGGGGCTTTGATCTGGGCGGGATTGACTATATTACCAAACCGTTTGAGGAAGAAGAAGTACTTGCCAGGGTAAAAAATCATCTCTCCTTGCGGAATATTCTGAGACGGCTGGAGGAAAAAAATGCACAACTGGCCCGGGCTGAAAAAAATTTCCGGCGGGACGAGGAGCGTCTGAATGCTCTGTTCAAATTCAGCCAGATGAATATTCCCCATCGGGAACTGGCTGCCATGTCCCTGGAAGAAGTGATCTGCCTGACCCGCAGCGAAGTCGGTTACCTGCACTTTGTAAATCCGGATCAGAAAACCATCGCATTTTTTTCATGGTCAGAACGCACATTGGAAAACTGCACGGCTGTAAAAGATTCACATTACCCGGTGGATGCAGCAGGCGTATGGGCAGAGTGCGTAAGAGAGCGGAAGCCGGTCATTCACAATGACTACGCTGCCCTGTCCTGCAAAAAAGGACTGCCGGAAGGACATTTTCCTGTCCGGCGCCACATGAGCGCGCCGATTTTCGACGGAGGGCAGATCGTTGCCATCGCGGGCGTAGGCAACAAGAATGATCCGTATGACGAAGCTGATGTAAGACAACTGACACTTTTTATGAGAAGTATATGGGAGATATTCCAGAGAAAAAGATCAGAAGAAAGGCGCCGCAGGCAAAACCGGTATCTGAATGCGCTCCATCAGATATCTCTTGAACTGGTCGGGCAGACAGACCTGGATCTGGATGATCTCCTGCAAAATATACTAAACAGCGCTGCCGGACTTACAAATGTATCTGACGGGTTTATTTATCTTTCTGATCCGGAGAATGATAGTCTGAAAATCCGGTTTGCCATCGGCGCGTTTTCCAAACACATCGGGTTTTGCATCGGACCCGGGCAGGGCCTTGCAGGAAAGGTTTTTCAGACAGGCCAGCCTCTTCTGATCGAAGATTACCGCACATGGGAAGGACGGGTTGCGGATTCTGCTTTTGATCTCCTGGGCTTTGTCGCAGGGATTCCTTTAAAATCCGAAGGCATGGTCACGGGGGTAATAGGAATCGCATCAGGCCGTGAAGAAGGCAGTATCGGAGCTGAAGATATTCAGGTACTTGAACTTTTTGCAAAACTTGCTTCTGTCGCGCTGAATAATGCCCGGCTCTATACCACCCTGAAGAATGAAATCGGGGAACACAGGAAAACCGGGGATGCATTGCGGGAAAGCGAGGCATTGTTCCGATTCCAGTTCGAATACGGGAACATAGGGATCGCGGTCACATCCGTGGAGAAAGGGTGGCTTCGCGTGAATCCGAAACTGCTCGGCATGCTGGGATATTCAGAGAGCGAACTTCGAAGAAAAACATGGGTTGAAATGACTCATCCGGATGATCTGGCCGCGGATACAGAGCAGTACGAACGTCTGTTGGCAGGAGAAATCGAGGCGTATGAGATAGACAAACGCTTTTTCCGTAAGGACAAAAGCATCCTGGAAGCCAATATGACGGTTTCCTGCTGCCGGAACAAGGACGGATCAGTCCGTATTGTAGTTGCTTCCCTGCAAGACATTATGGAGCGCAAGCGGCATGAGGAAGAGCTTCGCAAAGCTAAGGAAGCCGCGGAAGCTGCAAGTCTCACAAAATCCGAATTTCTTGCAAATATGAGCCATGAAATCCGAACCCCCATGAACTCGGTGCTGGGTTTCCTGGAACTTGCGCTGGATGATCCCCTCCTTCCCCAAGTCCACAGGAACCACCTGAACACTGCCCATAATTCCGCGAAATCCCTGCTCACGCTCATCAACGACATCCTGGATGTCAGTAAACTGGAAAGCGGGCGTCTGGAATTGGAAAACACTCCTTTTGATCTCATTCGGACCACGGAGGATGCTCTCAGGGTATTCAGAATCAAAGCCAGGGAAAAAGGACTGAACCTGTCCCTTGAAATTCCTCCGGATCTTCCCCGCTATTACATGGGAGATCCATCGCGGCTCCGGCAGATCATCGTCAATCTCGTGGGCAACGCGCTCAAATTTACTGAAAAAGGAGAAATCAGCGTAGCCGTCTCTGCCACGGGCCGTGAAAATATGCTGCATTTTTCTGTTTCCGACACTGGCATCGGTATTCCGTCTGAGAGAGTGGATAAAATTTTCGATCCGTTCACCCAGGCTGACGGCTCCACTGCCCGGAGATTCGGAGGAACTGGTCTGGGAACCACTATTTCCAGGCAACTGGCGGAGCTTATGCGCGGTGAGATATGGGCAGAGAGTGAAGAGGGAAAAGGCAGTTCCTTTCATTTTACCATCCGTACGAAACCGACGGATGTAATACCTGAATCCGAACCCGAATGCGTGTTTTCAGGTTCCGGCAGATGTTTCAGAATCCTTGTTGCCGAAGATATCGAGGAAAATATCATGCTGGCAAAGATTCGTCTCGGAGAGTGCGGGCATACGGTTATCGAAGCAAGAAACGGGCGTGAGGCAGTGGAGGCGTTTCAGAAGGAATCTCCTGATATTATTCTCATGGATGTCCACATGCCTGAAACGGACGGGCTGGAAGCCGCACGGATAATCCGAGAAGCCGAGACGGATTCCGACCATATACCGATTGTCGCGCTCACTGCAAGTGTGATGAAAGAGGAGCAGAAAAAATGCCTGGAAGCGGGAATGGATGCTGTTGCCGGAAAACCTGTTGACTTTGAAGAACTTTTTACGCTCATGGAACAGCTTATTCCCGAAGGGGCGGGCAGCCCGGCAGTCGGCGGTCGGCGGTCGGCAGTCAGCAGTCAGCAGTCAGCAGTTGGCAGTCGGCAGTCGGTAGTCGGCAGTCAGCAGTCGGTAGTCGGCAGTCAGCACTTCGAAGGCATTAATATTGAAAAAGGACTCCGCATATGGCAGGATTCGGAGCTGTATCAGAAGGCATTGCTGGGGTTCTCTCGTGATTACAGGGATGCGGCTGATAAGATTCTGAACTCTGTCAGGGCCGGGGACAGGGATGAAGCATACCGCATTGCCCACGCGCTCAAAGGCGTCGCAGGCAATCTTTCAATAACAAAGGTTTACAGCATTGTGGCAAAGCTCAGTGTCGCACTCGGGAAAAAGGATTCTGCCGTTCTGATCCCCATGATCGAATCCCTTGCAGTCGCATTGAATTCCGCTGTTGATTCCATCCGGCAGCTTGTGCCCGAACCGGATTACAATTCGGAAGAAAAACCGGAATCCCCGAAGGACCCTGGAAGTTTTCAGAAACTCCGGGGATTGTTCAGGAAACTGCTGAATTCCTTTGAAGAATATAATCCTGCGGCAGCGGAACCGTTTCTTGAAGAGCTGAGTAACTCCCTTTCTCAGCGTCAGACTGGTTCTATCAGAAAAGAAATAGACAGGTTCGATTTTGACGAAGCAAAAGAGAAAACTGTAAGGCTGGCTGCGGATTTGGGTATTCAATTATGAGTGGGTCCCACTTTTTACACATGCCGCCGGAAAAGGAGTGCGCAGCCATCAGCATGAGTGCAAAAACCACATTTTTTGCAATGTCACTCCGGTGCAAAAATGAGACTTTTGCATTCCTGCGGCTTGTCTGTATAAAAGGCAAATGAACCAAATGAACCGGACAGCCTCTGGTGCGCTGGCCAGATGAATGAATATGACGAGATTTCAGACCTCACAAGGAAAGCACATGAAAAAATTTTATAAAATAACCCTATTGGCAGTTTTGCCGGCCATTATCATAATTGCCTTGCTGCTGGTTCGACAACAGGATTGCAGCGCGGCTTCTGAAAAGAAAATCGCCCTCAGGGTCGGGATTTACCAGAATCCTCCTTCTATCTTCCTGGATGAAGAAGGGCTGCCCCAGGGGTTGTACGCCGAGCTTTTGAATGAGATTGCGGCAAAAGAAGGTTGGGAAGTCAACTATATCTTTAATACCTGGCCTGTCCTGTTTAATCAACTGAAAACCGGTGACCTGGATATGCTGACGGCAATTGCGTATTCTGATGAACGCGATGCGTACCTGGACTTTTCCAATGAGGCCATTGCTCTGAAGTGGGGCGTTGTGTATCATCAGAAAAATTCCGCGATTGAGCAGATCACGGATTTAAAGGCCAAAAAAGTCGCTGTGCTCAAGGATGATATCCATGGAAGAAATTTTCAAAAGCTGATAGCGCGGTTTGATATCACATGTGAAATTGCCGAGGCCGTATCTTTTGCGGAAGTCTTTGCGCTGCTTGAGTCCGGAAAGGTTGACGGAGGAGTGGTGAGCAATCTCTTCGGTGCCCTTAACGAAGGAAATTATACTGTTCAGAAAAGCCCCATTCTGTTTAATCCCAGTAAGTCGGTTGTGGGCTTTCCCGAGGGACGACATGCGGATATTGCCGACACAATTGATTCGTATCTCAGGGAATGGAAGCAGGATAAGTCCTCGGTATATTATGCAGCCTATAATCGCTGGTTCGGAGTAGAACAGCATGAGAAAAAGGTCATACCCCGCTGGGTGATAATTATGCTTGTCGGCGGCGGCGGAATCGTGATTTTTTTATTTACATGGATGAGAATTCTTCGATTTCAGGTACGCACCCGCACCCGCGAGCTTCGGAATATTTCTACTGATCTGGAACACGAAATCAAGGTACGCCGGAGCGCGGAAAACAACATTCGTCAACTGAACGCTGAACTGGAACAAAGGGTGCGTAAACGTACATCCCAGTTATCGCTGACGAATCAGGAATTGTCCAGGGCCAAAGAACACGCCCTGAAGGCCCAGCGGGTGGCTGAGGCAGCTAATCAGGCCAAAAGTGCGTTCCTGTCCAATATGAGTCATGAACTTCGGACGCCGCTCAATGCGATTCTCGGTTTTTCCCGGCTGACAGCCCGTGATAAGCATCTCCCCCCTGAACTCCGGGAAAATCTCGGCATCATCGGCCGCGGCGGAGAGCATCTGATGAGTCTTATCAACGATGTGCTGGACATGTCCAAGATCGAGGCCGGACGTACTACACTGAATGAGAAAAGCTTTGATCTGCACTGTATGCTGGATGATCTGGAGGACATGCTGCGTATGCGGACCGAAGATAAAAGTCTGCAAATGATATTCGAGCGAACTCCCGATGTTCCGCAGTATGTACGGACAGATGAGATCAAGCTGCGTCAGGTGCTGATCAATCTGCTGAACAATGCGGTCAAATTCACGGAAGAAGGGGGAATCCAACTGCTTGTAAACAGTACACCGCCGGAAGAATCTGAAACAAAACTGAGTTTTGAAGTGAGAGACACGGGTCCCGGTATTGCCCCGGACGAACTGGACAGCCTGTTCGAAGCTTTTGTACAGACCAAAACCGGTCGGCAGTCCCAGGAAGGAACGGGGCTGGGGCTTCCCATCAGCCGGAAATTTGTGCAGCTCATGGGCGGCGATATCGCCGTCACCAGCGAAATCGGCCGCGAAACCGCATTCAGATTCGACATCCGGGTTTGCCTGGCTGAACCATCTGATATCCGGCAATCCCGGCCTGCCCGCCATGTTATTGCCCTGGAACCCGGGCAGCCCCGGTACCGGATCCTGATAACCGATGACAGGGCAGACAACCGGCATCTGCTTGTGCAGTTGCTGAATCCCCTCGGGTTTGAACTTCGCGAGGCGGAAAACGGCCAGGAGGCGGTTGCGATATGGGGAGAATGGGAACCCCACCTGATTTGGATGGATATGCGGATGCCGGTTATGGACGGGTATGAGGCGGCCGTGAAAATAAAGAAAAGCACCAAAGGACAGGCCACAGCGGTGATTGCCCTGACCGCCAGCGCGTTTGAAGAAGAACGATCAGTGGTCCTGTCCTCGGGATGCGATGATTTTCTGCGGAAACCGTTTCGTGAATCAGATATTTTCGAACTGATGACGAAACATATCGGGGTTCGTTTTGTTTATGAAGAAGAAAAGGCGGCAGATAAAATACAGGCAGGAACAGCATCTGACGGGTCCATATCCGAGGAGGTCCTGGCGGCCCTGCCGTCCGAACTGACCGCGGATCTGGAATTTGCCTCGGAAAGCGGGGACCCGGACAGGATTTGCCGCGTCATTGCCGACATCCGATCTCACGATGCAGCCCTTGCCGATGCGCTGACGGGGCTGGCAGATGAATTTGAATTTGATAAAATCCTGGAATTTATCCAGAGAGCAGCATCAGGAAAATAAGCATATGAACGAACAGACTACATGCGAACCCTCATCGGACATTCTTATTGTTGACGACAAACCCGAAAACCTCCGCCTGTTATCCGGAATTTTAAAGGAGAAGGGGGGTTATACGGTGCGAATTCTGCGAAAGGGGCGGATGGTGCCGGGTTCTGTCATTAAATTTCCGCCGGATATTATCCTGTTGGATATCATGATGCCTGATATGGACGGCTACGAAGTCTGCAGGCAGTTGAAAACAAACGAACAGACCTGCGACATCCCGGTAATTTTTATCAGCGCCCTGGATGAGACCACGGATAAAGTCAAGGGTTTTAACCTGGGAGGAGTGGACTATATTGTCAAACCCTTCCAGGAGGAGGAGGTACTCGCCAGGGTAAAAATGCACCTGAATCTATGTCACATGAGGAAACAACTCGAGGCGAAGAATATTCAATTGAAGCAGGAAATTGAATCGCGGAAACAAATTGAGAAAAAGCTTACCATGACCAAAGGGTTCCTGGATAACGTGATAAACACGATGTCAAATCCGGTTTTCGTCAAAGACGAACAACACCGGTGGCTGATTCTGAACGATGCGTATTGTCGTTTCATGGGATACGACCGCGAAGAACTGATCGGCAAATCGGATTATGATTTCTTTTCCCGAGAGGAAGCCGATGTGTTTTGGGAAAAAGACAACCTAGTTTTTGAAAGCGGCAAAACCCATACAAATGAAGAGAGATTTACGGATTCCTCTGGAAAAAACCATACGATCCTGACACAGAAATCCGTCATGACAAATGAAACCGGCGAGAAAACCCTGGTGGGAATCATCACTGATATCACCGATCTCAAACGGGCAAGAGAATGTCTTGAAGCGGAAAGCGAGTTTAGAGCAGGCATCATAAAGTTCGCGGCAGAGGGCATTTGTGTCTGCTATGAGACAGGGGGATTCCCCTATTTGCGGTTTTCCGAGTGGAATGACCGGATGACGGAGATAACCGGCTATACTATGGATGAGATCAACCGGTCCGGGTGGTATCAGACCATGCATCCGGATCATGATGTTCAGCAAAAAGCGAAAAAGCGGGTAGAACGGATGACACAAGGGGATCAACTCGAACGGGAAGAATGGGAAATTACCGCGAAAGACGGAAAAAAACGCGTTCTGTCCATTTCCACCTCAACAGTCGTAACAGGAGAGGGGACCCCCTGCACCCTGGCAGTGATGCATGACCTGACCGACACAAAGAAGACCGAGCAGGAACTCTTTGAAGCAAAAAATGCCGCGGATGCGGCCAACAGGGCAAAAAGCAATTTTCTGGCCAATATGAGCCATGAAATCCGCACACCCATGAATTCGGTGCTTGGTTTCATAGAACTGGCACTGGAGCTTCGCGAAACCCACCGAACGTATCTTACCACTGCCCGTAATTCCGCGAGATCCCTGCTCAAGCTCATCAACGATATACTGGATGTCAGCAAGCTCGAAAGCGGTCACCTTGAACTTGAAAATATTCCCTTCAACCTGCATAAAACGGTTGAAGATGCCCTTTGTACTCTCAATCTCAGGGCAAAAGAAAAAGGGCTTTTTCTGAAACTCAGTTTCCATGAGGCGATTCCCCGCAATGCCATCGGCGATCCAAGCCGACTCAGGCAGATCCTCATCAACTTGGCTGGCAATGCCATCAAATTCACGGAAAAAGGAGGCGTCACAGTTCATGTTTCGCCGCAAAAGGACAGTGGTGTAATCCGTTTTTCAATTGCCGACACTGGCATCGGCATCCCCGGGGACAGTATCCGAAGCATATTTGCTCCGTTTGCCCAGGCCGATGCCTCCACAACCCGGAGATTCGGCGGAACAGGCCTGGGAACCACGATTTCCAAGCAACTGGCGGAGCTTATGGGCGGTGAAATATGGGCAGAGAGCGAAGAAGGCAAAGGGAGCACCTTTCATTTTACCATTTTTACAGAACCAACTGATATAATACCTGAACCTGAGTCCGAAGGTCTGGTTTCCGGTTCCGGCAGATGTTTCAGAGTCCTTGTTGCCGAAGATATCGAGGAAAATATCATACTGGCAAAGATTCGCCTAGGAGAGCATGGACACACGGTCTTTGAAGCAAGAAACGGTCGCGAGGCAGCGGAATGGTTTCAGCGCGAGTCTCCTGATATTATTCTCATGGATGTTCACATGCCTGAAACGGACGGACTGGAAGCAGCGCGGATGATCCGTGAACTTGAGGCGGATTCCGGCAGTCATATACCGATTATAGCGCTGACTGCAAGCGTGATGAAAGAGGAGCAGAAAATATGTCTGGAAGCAGGAATGGATGCTGTTGCCGGAAAACCTGTTGACTTTGAAGAACTTTTTATACTCATGGAGCAGCTTGTCCCCGAAGGCGCGGGCAGCCCGGCAGTCGGTAGTCAGCAGTTGGCAGTCGGTAGTCAGCAGTCGGCAGTCGGTAGTCAGCAGTCGGTAGTCGGCAGTCAGCAGTTGGCAGGCGGCAGTCAGCAGTCGGTAGTCGGCAGTCAGCACTTCAAAGGCATTGATATTGAAAAAGGACTCCGCATATGGCAGGATTCGGAGCTGTATCAGAAGGCATTGCTGGGGTTTTGTCGTGATTACGGAAATGCGGCTGATAAGATTCTTAATTCTGTCAGGGCAGGGGACAGAGAGGATGCGTACCGCATTGCCCACGCACTCAAAGGCGTCGCAGGCAATCTTTCAATAACAAAGGTTTACAGCATTGTGACAAAGCTCAGTGTCGCACTCGGCGAAAAGGATACTGCTGTTCTGATCCCCCTGATCGAATCCCTTGCACTCGCATTGAATTCTGCCGTTGCTTCCATCCGGCAGCTTGCCGCGCCCGAACCGGATTACAATTCGGAAGAAAAACCGGAATCCCCGAAGGACCCTGGAAGTTTTCAAAAACTCCGGGGATTATTCAGGAAACTGCTGAATTCCTTTGAAGAATATAATCCTGCGGCGGCGGAACCGTTTCTTGAAGAGCTGAGTAACTCCCTTTCTCAGCGTCAGACTGGTCCTATCAGAAAGGAAATAGACAGGTTCGATTTTGACGAAGCAAGAGAGCAAACTGTAAAGCTGGCTGCGGATTTGGGTATTCAATTATGAGGTGAGACTTCGCCAATTGTTCAGATTTTCAGGTAAGGTATTTCCCCCAAATTAATATACCCGCTATCTTGCTCTTACTCTTACTCTTGTACTCTTGCTCCTGCTTGATAAAGAGCAAGCAAGATTAAAATTAAGGTCAGACGGGCAGCGTGGGCAGATTATTTATTTTCACTGAACCAAACTGAGGCGGAATATGGATATGCTGGAACGGTTCAGAACTATGGCTGTCGGACGTGAGACCCGGATGATAAGGCTCAGGGAAGAGATCAACCAATTGCTGATGCAGGCCGGTCTTGAGAAAAAATACAAAATCGTTGATAAGGAGGGTGCCGCATGAAAAAATCAACCAGGATATTCATACTGACACACTGCAAATATATGCTCATTTCGTTTTGTTTTCTTTGTATCTCCTTTTCAGACAGCCTTGTCAGTGCTGCTGAAAAGGATCAGCCCTATCATAAGCAGCGCGGCGTGGCTGAAAATTCTCAATATACAGGAAAGACGGATTTGCCGCTCACCCCGGAAGAAAAAGCATGGCTGAAAAATCTGGATGCGCCATTGCAGGTTGCAAATGAGATGGACTGGCCGCCTTTTGACTATAATGAACTCGGTGCGCCCAAGGGATTTTCGATTGATTATATCCGGTTATTGGCTGAAAAACTCGGCTTTGAAATTGAGTTTGTCAACGAGTACACCTGGTCAGAACTCACCCGGTTTTTTAAACAAAAAAAAATTGATATAATGCCCGCGTTTTACCGCAACAAAGCCCGTGAAGAGTTTACTCTTTTTACAGCCCGCTATTACAAAGGAAAACTGGGGATTTTTTCAAGAGGTCTTGATAACTCGATCCGATCCATTGAAGATTTGCCAGGCAAAAGAATCGGCATTCAAGCTGACGATGGCAGTATTGATATCATTAAACAAAATATTCCTTTGCCGCAGTTCGTTGAAATCGATTCCAATGACAAACTGGTAAAAGGGCTGGCTGCCCATAAGGTGGATGCTATTATTGGGAATCCGCTTTCGTTTTACCACTATGCAAAAGAAAATCAGGTTGCGGACATCAGGCTCATAGACTTTATCCCAATGAGTAAAGAACAGCAGATGAGTGTTTCTTTACATATCGGCGTCAGGAAGGACCTGCCGATTTTACATGCTCTGCTTGTAAAAGCGATGGAAAATGTTTCCGACCGGGAAATGAGAATCATTGAAAACAAATGGATGTTGCAAATAACCGCCGTTGACCGGAATAAGATTGAGTTCACCCAGGAAGAAAAAACATGGCTGGAAAATCTGGATGCGCCATTGCTGGTCGCAAATGAGATGGACTGGCCACCTTTTGATTTTGCGGAGGCCGGAGAGCCGAAAGGGTTTTCCATTGACCTTTTAAAGCTGGTCGCCGCCAGGATCGGAATTGATCTGGAATTCATCAACGGATTTAAATGGGGAGAACTTTTCAAGAAATTCAAGAGAAAAGAACTGGATATACTGCCTGCCATAGCTGATATTCCTGAACGTCACGGATTCATGTCATTTACGTCATCTTATATAATAAACTCTTCTGTTCTTGTCATACACAATGAAAATAAGAGATTGAAAACCATTGATGATCTGGAAGGGAAAAAAGTGGCAATCATAGATGGGTTTGCGACAGCAACAATAATTAAGGAGCATTACCCTGGCATTCAACGGGTCATGGTTGACAATGAATTGGCAGGGTTAAGGAGTGTATCTTTTAAAAAGACAGATGCTTATGTTGGCAACTTGGGCGCTGTATCATACGCGCTCAAAGACAATTTTATTCCCGATATCCGGATTATTGGCGTGACTCAAAACAAACACTTTGGAGAAAGAAGACTGTGCTTTGGCGTTGCAAAGGAAAGAACCATTTTGCGTGCCATACTTCAGAAAGGCCTGGATGCTGTTTCTCCGGATGAATTTCAAGAACTTCGCCAACGATGGCTGCCCATAACCGTGAGCAATGCGGGGCATGATATGGCCCCGGGATTTTCCCTTGCGGAAAAGAAATGGCTCGGCAGTCACCCAAAGATAAAGCTCGGCATTGATCCTTCCTGGCCGCCATTTGAGTTCACCGACCCGGACGGCAATTATTCCGGTATTGCATCAGGTATCGTTGATGCCATCAAGAATCGCCTAAACATTGAAATGACACCCATACCCGATCTTACATGGTCACAGGTCATCGAAAAAACGAAAGGAGGAGAAATTGATGTTTTGCCTGCTGTTGTACCCTCAATACAGCGTAAAGCGTATATGAATTTTACCAAGCCATACGTCTCTTTTCCTGTGGTTATAGCCACACATCGGAAAATCCCTTTTGTGAGCAGTTTTAAGGAACTCGAGAGTTACCGGGTTGGGGTAATTAAAGACTATTACACCGAAGATCGTTTACGCAAAGATCACTCTTACCTTAAACTTGTTCTTTATGAAACAATAACTCAGGCCCTCCGTCAGTTAGAGATCGGCAGAATTGATGCCTTTGTCGGTAATCTGGTCACTGTCAACGATCAAATCAATCAATTATCACTGGACAATATCAGAATTTCATCTGTAACCGGATACAAAATGAATCTCTGCCTTGGCGTACGAAAAGATATGCCTGAACTGGTCGGAATCCTGGATAAGGCTCTTGATAATATCACCAGCCAGGAAAAGGCTGCGATAAAAAATACCTGGATGACCTCCCAGGATATAAAAATCGGGGTTGCCATTAAGAAAATCCTGATCTGGACAATTCCAATCGGCATTTTTACCGCATTGATTATCCTGTTCGTTGTCATTTGGAACCGCCGCCTTGGAAAGGAGGTGAACGAGCGGATAAAAGCCCAGAAAACCATAACCAAGCGAGCCCGGTGGGCCGAAGGGCTGCAAAAGGCAGGACAGAAGATATCTAACTGTCAGAGTATTGAGACGCTTGCCGATACGGTCTGCCGTGCAGTGGTCAGGTATCTGAATGTGACCAATGCCCGGGTGGGAATACCTGACAATAACGGCGATATTCGCATTCTTGCTGCTTATGGTGGAGACAGCATTGAATTTATACAAAAAAAAGGGGAGAGTTGCCAGTCAGAAGTGATGGGGACCGGTCAGTCGCTTGTAGTACCTGATACGGTCAGGAACCCGCCATATCCAGATTGTACGAAGTTTGCACAAAACTGTGGTTTTGGCAGTTGTGCAACCTTTCCTGTTTTTGCCGAAGGAAAAACAGTGGGGATACTGACCATTCGTGCCCCGGGAACCGATGCGAATTCCAGCGTCGTTCAAATCGCGCCATTAATTGACACACTGGCGCAGCAGGTCGGATATATATGGCAGCGATGCCTGTCGGAAAAAAATTTGAAAAAGCTGTCAAGGGCCATTGAATCAAGTCCGGCATCGGTTGTGATTACAGACATCAATGGAACGATTGAATATGTCAATCCCAAATTCAGCGAGGTGACCGGTTATAGTCCGGAGGAGGCCAGAGGGCAAAATCCGAGAATTTTAAACGCTGCCGAACAGCCGCCTGAATTATATAAAGAGATGTGGGATACCATTCTCGCAGGAAATGAATGGAGCGGTGAATTATGCAATAAGAAAAAAAACGGTGATATATACTGGGAACAGGTGTCTGTTTCTCCGATTGCCGATACCAGTGGCGACATCACCCATTTTGTGGCGGTCAAGGAAGATATCACCGAGAGGAGGCAATTGGATGAGAATTTGAAAAAACGCATCAATGAATTGGATGAGGCTCAGTTTGCAATGCTGAAGATGATGGAGGATTTGGAGAATGCAAGAAAGGATGCTGAAGAGGCCACCAGGGCCAAAAGCGATTTTCTTGCCAATATGAGCCATGAAATCCGAACACCCATGAACTCGGTGATCGGTTTTCTGTCCCTGGCTCTGGATGATCCGGTTCTTTCCGAAAAACATCGCGACTACCTGACCACCGCTCATAGCTCCGCCGGGGCGCTGCTGAATCTTATCAACGATATCCTGGATGTCAGCAAGCTGGAAAGCGGCAAGCTGGAATTGGAAAAAATACCGTTCGACCTGCATTCGATGATGCGGGAGACATTGCACGCCATCGCTATCCGAGCCGAAGAGAAAGGTCTGATCCTGGAACTGGACATTCACGGGGCCGTTCCCCGATATGTCGCAGGAGATCCCGGCAGGCTGAAGCAGATTCTCATGAACTTGGTGGGCAACGCTGTCAAATTTACTGAAAAAGGCGGGATAACGGTAAGCTCCGCTCTTTCAGACAGGAAGGATTTTCTTCATTTTTCAGTCGCCGACACCGGGGTTGGCATTCCCGCGGAAAGGATAGACAGGATTTTCGATCCGTTTACCCAGGCTGACACCTCCACTTCCCGAAGGTTCGGCGGGACCGGATTGGGAACTACCATTTCCAAGCAGCTCACGGAACTCATGGGCGGCGAAATCTGGGCAGAGAGCGAGGAGGGAAAGGGCAGCGTCTTTCATTTCACGGCCCGCATGGAAGCCACGGATGTCATGCCGGAGGATCGGGTCGAGCGATCCTCCGAATCCCGCCGATATTTCAATATCCTGCTGGCCGAGGATATCGAGGAAAATATAATGCTGGCAAAAATCCGCCTTGAGGAGCAGGGACATAAGGTCATTGAAGCCCAAAACGGTATTGAGGCGGTGCGTGAGTTTGAAAGGGAAAAACCGGACATCATTCTCATGGATGTTCATATGCCTGAAATGGATGGCCTGGATGCCACCCGGCGGATTCGGGAACTGGAAACCGGTTCTGACGGCCGCATACCGATTGTGGCCCTCACCGCCAGTCTGATGAAAGAGGAACGGGAGGTGTGCATTGACGCGGGGATGGATGGCGTTTCCGGAAAACCTGTTGATTTTGATGAACTTTCTGAAATAATGGAAAAGATTATTCCGGAACGCATGGGAAGACCAAAGGAGGAAAATACCGGGGCGCGCAGAATTTCCAAACCTGATGAAATGCCTTCCCTTGATGGCGTGGATACCCGAAAAGGCATCCGAACCTGGCGGAATGCGGAGGTATATAAGAAGGCACTGCTGGGATTCAGCCATGATTATGAAAACTCGGCGGAAAAAATCAGGAATTTCATCGAAAATGGAAACATGGAGGAGGCAGGCAGCATCATTCATGCATTAAAAGGGGTTTCGGGCAATCTTTCAGTCACGGATGTGCATGCGATCTCGGAATCGCTTGATGCAAACCTCATGCAAGATAAGGACAGCGGAACGGAATCTCTTATTGAATCCCTGGCAGATGCACTGGCCATTGCCATTGCCTCTATTCGGCACCTCGAAACTGAAACCGAGACGACGGAGTACGAGAAGGAAAGCATTGATTTATCACTTTTAAGAGAACTGTTTCGTGATATGCTGACATCATTTGAGGAATATAATCCGAATGCGGTGGAACCCTTCATAGAAGAACTGAATCGGTTTTTTGACTCACAGAAAGTTGATCCGATAAAAATGCAGCTAGACCGGTTTAATTTTGACGGCGCAAAAAAGGAGACGGTCAGGCTGGCATTGGCGGCAGGAATTGCGGAGGAGGAGTTGCATGGATGATAATCTGTCGGGGCGCATTCCTAAAAAGTAGGAAATTTTCGTTCCCAGGCGGGAGCATTCCCCAAAAGTAGTACATCAACTTGTAAATTCCTCCCCTTTTTTTAAAGGGGGCCGGGGGGGATTTCTGCCGCAACACCCTTTTTTAGCAACGTAAAATCCCCCAGGCCCCTTTAAAAAAGGGGAGACGAACTTAAAAAGTGCTGTAGCAGGTTGCATAATACATACCATATAGCATAAAATTCAGAATATTTCGCTTAACCTGTCTGTTTTAAAACAAAAAACGAGGCAGAGCCTCTCAGAATGCATTCCCAGGCGGAGCCTCACTGCCATTAAGCTAAGTGCTCTGTTTCATAAATAATGTCCGGGTTAAAACGGAGGAGTGCAAAGCTTGCTTTGCGCCACTGCGGGATTCCCGCAAAGCAGGCTTTGCACTCCGCGGAATTTATAACCCGGACATTATTTCTGAAACGGAGCACTAAGGAATCAATTCCCCCCTTGAGGGGGCAGGGGGGTGTAACATGTTGAAAAAACATCCCCCTGAATCCCCCTTCAAAGGGGGAGTTTCTCTTAACTTAATGGCAGTGAAGCGGAGCCTGGGAACGAGAACTTCCTAGTTTTGGGGAATGCGCCCTTCCCAAGCTCTGCCT
This sequence comes from Desulfococcaceae bacterium HSG8, assembly GCA_030378015.1. GTDB lineage: Bacteria > Desulfobacterota > Desulfobacteria > Desulfobacterales > 4be13 > JAUCGG01. The sequence goes on along the minus strand of JAUCGG010000002.1, from coordinate 15,484 downwards.
CGTGTTTCACTGTAAAACCGACGTGTTAAAACAAAGGAACAGATTTGAAATTAATGAGTTACAGCAGATGATCTGCTGATATTACTCACCCCTGCAACTGATTCAGCCTGAAATAAAACCCTCTGCGTTTCATCAGCGCGTCGTGGGTGCCGGATTCGATGATTTCCCCTTTGTTCAGAACAATGATATTATCAGCATTACGGGTGGTTGACAGACGATGCGCTACAATCACAGACGTCCTGTTTTGCATCAGGTTTGAAAGGGCTTCCTGGATTTTCGCCTCTGTCTCTGAATCAATATAAGACGTGGCTTCGTCGAGGATGATCAGTTCCGGGTCACGGGCAAATGCCCTGGCAACGGAGATCAACTGACGTTCGCCGCTTGAAACTGACGTGCCGCCTTCGGAAAGTTCGGTATCAATGCGGTCAGGAAGCCTGTCAATAAATGATTTGCAATTGGCTGCTGCTAAAATACGTTCTGCCGCATCCTCCGGATAACCGTCTTTTTCATAAAAAATATTGTCCCTTATACTTCCTGAAAACAAAAACGGATCCTGTGTAACTAAGGCGATCTTTGACCTTAACTCGGAGACATCCGATTTTTTTATATCCTGCCCGTTAATAAGCACCCTGCCGGATGTTGGGTCGTAAAACCGGACCATCAGATTGATCAGAGAGGTCTTTCCTGAACCGGTGGGGCCCACAACAGCAATGGTTTCCCCCGCGCAGACCTTAAATGAAATACCTTTCAGAACGGTTTCATCATCAATATAAGCAAATGAAACATCCGCCATTTCAATCTCTGATATGGTTTGTGATTCGTTGCCCGCAGTCCGGCGACCATTGACCACAGGCAGCCTTTCCTCACTGTCGAGAATCAGGAATATCCGCTCCGCAGAAGCCATAGCATTCTGGATAATGTTGTATTTTTGCGAAATATCCTGTATGGGACTGAAGAACATCTTCATATAGGCAAGAAACGCGACCAGGTCTCCCAGGCTGATGCTTCCTTCAAGAACCCCTCTTCCACCGTAAAAAATTACCACAGCCACAACAAAAATATCTGTAAATCCTGTAAAGCGTAAAAACGTGGCAAATATCCTGACCTGCCTCAGGCCTTCCGTGTAATGCTCATGATTCAATTGCTTAAAGTCTCTGTAATTCTTCATTTCCTGTCCGAACAGTTGAATTATCCTAATGCCGCTGATTGTTTCCGAGAAGAGCGTATTGATCTCCGCGATTTTTACCCGCAGCACCCTGAACACTGTCCTGGCATTACTGGCAAAATAGACAGATCCGTACAGGATCAGGGGAAGCACGGTAAAAGACATCAATGCCAGCTTCCAACTGATACTTAGAAGAATCGCTGTGACACCTGAGATTAAGAGAGCGTCTTTGAATATAACAACAATCATGGAAGAAAAAACTTCCTGCATATTCTGAACATCATTGGTCACCCGCGTAACAAGCCTGCCCACGGGATTCCGTGTGAAAAACGAAACTGAAAGCCCTTGGATATGCGAGAAAAGTCTGATCCTGAGATCATACATGATCTTCTGGCTCGTATATTCCGTGATCATCACCTGGAAAAAATGGAGAATAAAACTGATCAGTATAGCGCCGATGAACGCGGCCGCGGCGAGCGCGACGCCGTCCAAGTCTCCTTTTCGCAATATGGCTGTATCCTCTTTTTCTAATAATGACAGGTTACCAAAGGCAATCACAGCGTATTTGTCCTGTATCTCGAACAGGTCAGGATAGCTGCGAACAATCTCTTTTTTCTCTGCGTCGGTGATGTCTATCCTTATGTATCTGACTTTTGTTTCCCGGGTTACCTTTTCGTTCTCAAACTCCGGGACAATATAATGGTCAATTGCAATTTTGGTAATATACGGAATAGAAAGATCAATCAGGGAAATCAGGACAATCAGAAATATTGAACAGAGAATAAAAGCCCTGTATGGCCTGACAAACGGATAAATCCGCTTCAGTATTTTTATATCATAAGACTTTCCGAGTTCTTCTTCCTCAAAATAACCATGTCTGGGTCTTGCAGGCATTCACACACCTCTTTTTCTGCTTAGGCGATTTCCAACAATGAATATACCAGATTGAGGTTTGTAGTTCCGCCTTCAGGCGGTGTCACGCCGCCTGAAGGCGGAACTGCAAACTGGCCCCGTATATTCCCCAGGGTGGCGCTTCGCTGACCCTGGGCTATGTTATCTAACCCCTTCGGGGTATTACGCATTACGCATCACGCATTACCGTGAAAATACATTTTCAAGTAGGGTGGGGCTTGCCCCACCAATGTTATTAAAATGATATGATAAAAATAATCAGTCTTGGTGCGGGGGATTTGTCAATCCCCCGCGAGCAACGGGGCCCGCTGCTCGGTTCGGCCTCGGCGTGAGCCTGTCGAACGATTGGCAAATCCGAACCATGCGCGGGCGGGGGATTTGTCAATCCCCCGCGAGCAATATAGGGCCCACGCATTACGCATTACGCATTACGCATTACGCATTACGCATTACGCATTACGCATTACGCATTACGCATTACGCATTACGCATCACGCATCACGCATCACGCATTACGCATTACGTTTCACGTTTCACGCATCACGCATCACGCATCACGCATCACGTTTCACGTTTCACCTACTCAATCCCCGCCGCACACTGCAACGCGCGTATCACCCCTTCCACATCCCCCTGTTTCAACCCGTAAAAGGCATCTTTCATCCCGATTTTCCCGTCACCGTTCAGGTCGTGCCTGGCGAGGTCGTATCCTGTGCGGACACGGACCCGGATGTCACGGGATACTGCCCCGTTTATATAAAATCCGCCGGTCAGGGATGCGGATTCACGGGATTCCCGATATTCCGGGCCTGCGGGGATTTCGTTGCAGTCGAACCTCGTGAGGGTGACGGGCGAACGGGAACCGGGTTTTCCTGTAACGACAAAATTCAGGAATACCAGGGTTCCGCTGACCGGGGAAGGTTCTTCTGATGCGAAAAGTGCGAGGAATATCTCTTCCTCCGTTATATTTGCCACGGACTGATAACCCCTGTCCCCGGGTATCCCGTCCGCGAGCGAGACCTCCTGCGGGGCAAGCACGTCTTTGTCAAAGGCCGCGGCAATGTCCGCGCCTTCGAGGAAAACTTCGTCATCCAGCACAACGGGAACTGACAGCACATCCCCGCGGTAAGCGGTGATTTCCGTAACTTCCCCGGGGTTGTGATATGACTTCCGTGAGCCGGTTCCCCCGTAGTTCCCGGATACATCCCCGAGCATGGCCGCGGTGAAATCCTGATTTTCAAGATCGGAATCCGGGGAAATCGCCAGCAGGGGCGGGTCGAATTTCCACGCGGTTCCCAGGTCGTTCACCGCGGGTATCACTCCGGCCGCGCATCTTGCCACAAAGGACGCGTCCGTGCCGCTGATTGTCCCGTTCCCGGTGACGTCCGCTGCGAGTTTCTGATGTTCATCGAATTCGTATGAGCCTGCGGCATGTCTCGCGATCCGGGACGCGTCTGTCGCGCTGGGGCGTTCGGATACAGGCGCTCTTTCAGAAGGTGCAAGGGTGTGATCCCCGGGGGGAACATCTGGAAACACGTATTCCCCGTTCTCATCCGTATGAACTGTTTCCATGAAAGGCCGGCCTGTGTAAATATCTGTGCCTTCAAGGATCACGGGGATGCCGGGAACGGGAATATTATTCCTGTAATAAAGGATCCTGCCTGAAAGTGTGAGCGCACGCCTGCCGACCGAAATTTCAAATTCGTCTGTCACTTTTTTACCTCCGGACCAGGCGGTGACAGTGACGGTTGCTTTTCCGGTTTTTCCGGAACGAAAGAACAGGTTCAGTTCGCTGCCGGCTGCGACGGCGATGACAAGGGATGCGTCGCTGCTTGCGGCAGTCATGACCATATCCGAAGCATCATTGTCAATGTCGCTGAACACGCCGTCAAGGTTTACTGTCGTATCCGGATCAGCCTCGCTTGCTGTCATGTCCGGGAGGGGCGCGGCGACAACGGGCGCGTCGTCAACCGGATTCACCGTTACGGTCAGGGTGTCTTCTGCTGTCTGTCCGCCTGATGCTGCCTGTATGACGATTTCCGCGGTGCCGTTCTGATCTTCCTGATATTCCAGGGTCAGCGTGTCGCCTTCGAGGGTCGCGGATACCAGCGCGGGATTGCTGTTTGACAGGACGGATTTTTCAATCACGGGATCATCCGGGTCCGTGAACACGCTGCTGAGATTCACGGTTGTGGGAGCGGCATCTTCGTCAACTGTCACGTCCTCAGCCGGAGTGCTTAAAGCAGGCGGGTCGTCAACTGCTGTTACCGTAATACTGAGAAGATAAGTATCGCTCTCTGCCTCGCCGTCATTCACTTTCACAGGAACCGTGAGCGTTCCGTTGAAATCGGGAGACGGGGTAACCGTATTGTCTGTCCGGGTGTAATCCGTACCCTCCTGAACCGTCAGGGTGAAAACGGAACTGTCCGGGTCCGTGATGGTCAGATTTCCCGCGGCAAGGGTGAACGCGGTATCCTCCGGTGTGCTTAAATCCGACTGACCGGCAATCACCGGGGCATCGTTGAGCGGTGTCACTGTCACGCTGAGATTCCACGGGTCACTGGTGTTCGTTCCGTCGCTGACAGTCACCGGCACGGTCAGGGTTCCGTTGAAATCGGAACCCGGGGTGACAGTATTTCCGGAAAAGGTATAATTGCTTCCCTCGGACACCGACAGGGTAAAGACTGAGCTGTCCGGGTCTGTGACGGTTACGTGGCTTATGTCAAGGATCAGCGCGGTATCTTCCGGGGTTTCCAGCGGTGCTGCCTGAGCAGTAATGACCGGGATACACTGGGCTGTTCCGGATGCGGCTGATGATGCCGAATCTCCGAAGGCATTCGTCGCTTTCACTTCATAATTGTAAGTCGTACCGCAGGTCAGCCCTGCATCACTGTAAGTTGTAACATCTGCTCCTGTGGAGGAGACCAGCGTGCTGTTACGGAAAATTTTAAATCCTGTCTCGTTACTGCTGTTGTCGTTCCAGTTCAGATTCATCACGGTCTGAGATTCTGCTGTCGCGGTCAGTCCGGAAGGTGCATTGGGTATGGCTGTCCATGTGGTAACGACATTATACGCGGGCGCGGCATTGTCAAAATGAATCCATCCGGCATTTTCCCCCCACGCATAGCCGTTAAAAGATCCGCCCGTAATCGTTACCCCGCCGTGAGTCGGGCTGAAATTGATCCAGCCCGCATTCTTACTCCATCCGTAGCCGGAGAGAACCCCGGAACCGTTGTTGTTCACGCCGTAGTTTAAATCGGTGGTGTTGGCGTAGGTGTGGGGTCTGCCTGCGGTATGGGTGCCGAGGCGTATCCAGCCGATGTTCTCCGCCCACACATAGCCTTCGAGATGGTCATCATACACGGTTACACCGCCGCCGTGAGCGGGATTGAAATTAAACCAGCCCGCGTTGGTTCCCCACGCGTATTTATCGGTTGCGTCAATGTTGCCCGCATGCGCTGTTCCGCAGGACAGAACAGCCGCAACCAGGGCGATGATAACCGAAGTCTGTTTTAATTTTTCAAGGATCATTTTTTTATCCTCCTTGCTTTTTTTGAAAAACGGTGATAAGAGAATTTTCCCATTTCAGAACTACACAGATTATATTTAATAAAGATTGATTGGTATTTAAAAAGGATAGACAGACAGATCATCCTGATTAAATCCAATCTGTGTAGTTCTTGCCCCGTCAAAGCGTCCAAATTATCAAAGCACCCGATAATCATTGCCCGTCCCGAACCGGCAATACACGGAAGAAGTTCCCCTTGCCGTGGTTATGTAAGTTGCCGTCTTGCGGAACCACGGTCCAGGCGTTCGCTCCACCCGCACCACGGGTCGTGCTTGTCCAATAGCGGTTATCGTTGATTACATTCACAAATGGATGACCTGAGGGCAAAGCAGGATCAAGATACTGATAATCAATCAGGCTGTGCAGTTCTCTCACATTAGGCAGCCGCCAGTCTCCGGCAGCGGAACTGTCTGACAGCCCGCATTGTCCGGCTGCAAGATTGTTGCAGTTCGTTATGGCAGTTGCCCAATCTATTGTTGCCCAGCAATTCGCATCTTTCAGCCATATCAGCCCGGTCAGGTGGTCTGTTACCGTACCGTCTAAGTTGTCTGTTAAACGGGGGACGGGCCAGCCAACGCCTTTTTCCAGGTTGCCGTCATCTCCGACGGCAGTTTGCGTAGTCTGCCCGGTTTTGGGGACAAAGGCGCGCTCTTCTGTCAGGTTATAAATATCGTTTATGGTATGCCCCGTGCTTCCCGGACCGGATCCCGGTTCCGTAAAAGTGCCCTGGGTGGCTGCCGCGCCGGTGTCCAGGCGGTTGTAAACATCTTCCAGGGTATAGCTGTTTGTCGCCCCGGGCGCGGCAGTAGAATTCAGACTCCCGGCATACGCGGCAACCGAAACCAGCAGTGCCGGCAGGATAAAAAAAACTGTGAATATTCCTTTTTTGTTCATGTGTGATCTCCTTTCTTTTGGTGAAAAGTTAAGTCTCCGGACAGCCTTTTCTGCACCCGTTAAATCGCCCAAAGCACCCAATAATCATTGCCCGCCGCGAACCGGCAATACATACCAGAGATCAAACTTGCCGGTGCCCTGCACGCGGCCGTGGGCCAGATCTACGAAGTAGGCGTTGTGCGTAGTGGCTGAACCGCTCATACTTGTCCAATACCAGTCGTTTTGCACATTTGAAAACGGATGGCCTGCGGGCAAAGAAGGAGAATGATTCTTATAAGCAAGCAGGCTGTGCAGTTCTCTCAGATTGGGCAGACGCCAGTCTCCGGCAGCGGAGCCGTCTGACAGTCCGAATTGTCCGTCTGCAAGACCGCTGCAGTTCGTTATGGCAGTTGCCCAATTTATCTTTCCCCAGCAGTTCGCATTTTTCAGCCAGATCAGCCCGGTCAGGTTGTCTGTTGCCGTGCCGTTTCCGTTGTCTGTGAAACGGGGGACGGGCCAGGCAACGCCTTTTTCTAAACCGCCGTCCTGTTCGGAAGGACAGTTTGCAGTTCCGCAAGTACAGCTACCGTCCGTCCCATCGTCGTAGTAACAGTCTGTCTGTCCGCTTTTGGGGACAAAGGCACGCTTATCTAACAGGTTATAAATTTCGTTTATGGTATGCCCCGTGCTTCCGGGACCGGCTGCCGGTTCTGTAAAAGTGCCCTGGGTGGCTGCCGCGCCGGTATCCAGGCGGTTGTAAACATCTTCCAGGGTATAGCTGTTTGTTGCCCCGGGCGCGGCGGTGGAATTAAGACTCCCTGCATACGCGGCACCTGAAACAAGCAGTGCCAGGCTCAAAAAAACTGTTAATGTTCCTTTTCTTTTCATGTCTCAGTCTCCTTTCTTTGGTTCATATCATTCCGGGAAAACCGGAATAATTAGTTATGCGTGAAACGTGATGCGTGATACGTGATGCGTGATGCGTGATGCGTGAAACGTGATGCGTGAAACGTGATGCGTGAAACGTGATGCGTGATGCGTGATGCGTGATGCGCGGGTCGGGATTAAAGGATTTCCAAGATTAACGTCCGACCATCCTGAAAATCCTTTAATCCCGACCATCCGGGTTCAGACAGTAAAATTCCTTCACGCATAATACCCCGAAGGGATTTTACTGTCTGAACTCGGATGGTCAGTTGTAGGGTGGGGCTTGCCCCACCAATGTTATTAAAATGATATGATAAAAATAATCAGTCTTGGTGCGGGGGATTTGTCAATCCCCCGCGAGCAACGGGGCCTGCTGCTCGGTTCGGCTTCGGCGTGAGCCTGTCGAACGATTGGCAAATCCGAACCATGTGCAGGTGCGGGGGATTTGTCAATCCCCCGCGAGCAATATAGGGCCCACGCATCACGCATTACGCATCACGCATCACGTATCACGCATCACGCATCACGCATCACGCATCACGCATCACGCATCACGCATCACGCATCATATTATGTAACCCTTCAGGGTAAATCGTTTTGTTGTGTTTTGTCCCCAGGGTGGCGCTTCGCTTACCCTGGGCTAGATTATGTAACCCCTTCGGGGTATTGTGCGTGAAACGTGGATACGTGATACGTGATACGCTACCCCGAAGGGGGTTGGATAATCTAGCCCAGGGTAAGCGAAGCGCCACCCTGGGAAACGAACCCAAATAATATTTTTCCCTGAAAGGGATACATAATTCCGATTTCATTATGTAACCGCATTACGCATCACGCATCACGTATCACGCATCACGCATCACGCATCACGCATCACGCATCACGCATCATATTATGTAACCCTTCAGGGTAAATCGTTTTGTTGTGTTTTGTCCCCAGGGTGGCGCTTCGCTTACCCTGGGCTAGATTATGTAA
>JAUCGG010000002.1:0-6967 GCA_030378015.1 Desulfococcaceae bacterium HSG8 | reverse complement strand
CGAAGGGGGTTGGATAATCTAGCCCAGGGTAAGCGAAGCGCCACCCTGGGAAACGAACCCAAATAATATTTTTCCCTGAAAGGGATACATAATTCCGATTTCATTATGTAATCGAATTACGCGTCACGCGTCACGCATCACGCATCACGCGTCACGCGTCACGCATCACGCATCACGCATTACGCATTACGCATCGGGAAAAATTCCCAATTCCCTAAGCTTTGCTACCAGATGTGCTGACCTTTGTCTTTCCATGATCAGCAGTTCTTCAGCCTCTTCGGCACGATGTCTTTCCGCGTGCAGCATTCCTCTCTGGTAAAAAGGGAGAAAATATTTGTAATAGACCCTGTCCTCTGCCATTTCTTCAGGAGGCGGCTGCCGGTACAGATCGGACACCCGGAACTGAAACCCGGGAAGTATGCCGGAGCGGATGATTCCCCGGTCCGGTCTGATTTTTTCGTATTTTCCCCCCGGGTTCAGGCGGTAAAAGACTGTTTCCTTTTCTCTGGCGTCAAGGATATAGTATTCTTTTACACCGATGCCTTCATATTCGCTTTTTTTGACAACAGTATCCCGTTCTATCTCTTTCTGCGAAAAATAGGACAGGGATTCGACGCAGAGATCGAAAGTGCCTTTATATACACAGTCGTCATCAGCGATTGCATCGGGATTGCTGTACAGCACCATTGCCAGATCCGGCCGCCGGATACTGACTCCTTCGGGGAGTGCCACCCGGAAGCCGATATTGAGGGTAATGAGTTGTCCGGCAGGAAATGTATCAAAATAGTATGACAGCGCAGTGAGAAACCACTGGTAAAGCCGGCCCGCTCCGACAGTAGAAAGCGGTTTCAGTTCCAGATATCCCCTGTTCCATTCATAAACAAAATCGCCGTCATCATAGAAGTTTTCCCAGTACTCCGCTTCTGAAACCGCGAGTCCGTCGTCGGACGAATCATATATTTCCTGCCGTATCTTATCATCGGATAATTTCTGTAATACTTCCATATTCCCTCTCTGTCCGCGATTATTAACTGATATCTTCCAATTCCAAAAAAGTAGAAAAATTCTCGTTCCCGTGGTTCGCATCAGTCCGTTCGGAAGGCAGAGCCTTCCGATATGCATTCCCAGGCAGAGCCTGGGAACGAGTAACATCCTGATTTTATAATCTGTATGATATTCCTGCTTTTTGGAATGCCTATTCGGGAGAAATTCCCAATTCCCTGAGCTTTGTTGCCATCTGTTCTGCCTGGATCAGCAGTTTTTCAGCCTTTTTCTTTTCCAGGGTCAGCAGTTTTTCGGCTTTTTCAGCACGCTGTTTTTCCTTTTCAGATCTCTTTTGCTCAAGGTTAAGCAGTTTTTCAGTCTTCTCAGATCTTTTTTGCTCAAAGTTAAGCAGTTTTTCAGCCTGTTCAGCACGCTGTTTTTCCTGTTCAGCGCGCTGTTTTTCCTGTTCAAGGAGCTGTCTGACCTTAAGGTAAGAAGGAAAAACATAGCTGTGATAAATTTTATCCACCGCAAGTTCTTCCAATGGCGGCTGAGTGTAAAGATCCGAAATCCGGAACTGAAACCCCGGCATCACCTGTGAGCGGATGACATCTCCCTTCACCGGCCTGATTTTTCCGTATCTTCCGCTTTTGTTCAGCCGATAAAAGACAGTCTCGGTTCCCCTTGCGTCAAGGATATAATATTCCTTAACGCCGATGCCCCGGTACTCTTTTTTTTTGTCAACAGTATCCCGTTTTATCTCTTTCAGGGAGGAATAGGACAGGGATTCTATACAAATATCGAAAATGCCGTTATATGTGCAGTCATTACTGAGTATCGCATCGGGGTTGCTGTGCATGACCACGGACAGATCGGGCCTCCGGACACTGACTCCCCCGGGGAGGGCCAGCCGGAAGCCGATATCAAGAGCGACAATTTCTCCCACGGGATTTGTTGTCAGATAACATTTCAGGATATGGCTGAACCACAGGTAAGTATTGCTTGCCTTGAAATCGCCCATGGGCCTGACCTCCAGATATCCCCTGTTCCATTCATAAACGAAATCAGGGTCGTTATAATATTTTTTCCAGTATTCCTCCTCTGAGATAGCGAGTCCGTCTTCGGAAATACTGCCTTCCGGGACGGGGCTTTCTTCAGGCTGCATATGATCATTACGGAGCAGGGCTTCCATATTTCCTCCTCGTGTAAAATTTTTGAAATGTGGCAGAGCAGAATTAAAATATGAATAATATAATACGGAAAAGCAGGGAAAGTCAAGGGAAACATGATGCGTGATGCGATACCCAAAGGGGTTGTCCGAACGAACCCGGAATAATATTTTTTCCCTGAAAGGGATACATGATTCCGAATGATGCGCAGGTGCGGGGGATTTGTCAATCCCCCGCGAGCAACAGGGGCCCGCTGCTCGGTTCGGCTTCGGCATGTCGGACGATTGACAAATCCGAGCCATGCGCAGGGGCGGGGGATTTGTCAATCCCCCGCGAGCAACCAGACATCACGCATCACGCACAATACCCCGAAGGGGTTAGATAATCTAGCCCAGGGTCAGCGAAGCGCCACCCTGGGAAACAATTCCAATAATTTTTTCCCTGAAAGGGATACATAATTCCGATTTCATTATGTAACCGCATCACGTTTCACATTATGTAACCCCTTCAGGGTAAATCATTTTTTTGTGTTTTGTACCCAGGGTGGCGCTTCGCTTACCCTGGGCTAGATTATCTAACCCCTTCGGGGTATTACACATTACGATTCATTTCACGTTTCACGCATCACACTATTCAATCCCCGCCGCACACTGCAACGCGCGTATCACCACTTCCACATCCCCCTGTTTCAGCCCGTAAAAGGCATCTTTCATCCCGATTTTCCCGTCACCGTTCAGGTCGTGCCTGGCGAGGTCGTATCCTGTGCGGACACGGACGCTGATGTCACGGGATACTGCCCCGTTTATGTAAAATCCGCCGGTCAGGGATGCGGATTCACGGGATTCCCGATATTCCGGGCCTGCGGGGATTTCGTTGCAGTCGAACCTCGTGAGGGTGACGGACGAACGGGAACCGGGTGTTCCTGTAACGATAAAATTCAGGAATACCAGGGTTCCGCTGACCGGGGAGGGTTCTTCCGATGCGAAAATTGCGAGGAATATCTCTTCCTCCGTTATATTTGCCACGGACTGATAACCGCTGTCCCCGGGTATCCCGTCCGCGAGTGAGACCTCCTGCGGGGCAAGCACGTCTTTGTCAAAGGCCGCGGCAATGTCCGCGCCTTCGAGGAAAATTTCGTCATCCAGCACAACGGGAACTGACAGCACATCCCCGCGGTAAGCAATGATTTCCGCAGCATTCCCGGGATTATGATATGACTTCCCTGTGCCGCCTCCCCCGTAGTTACCGGACACATCCCCGATCATGACCCCGGTGAAATCCTGATTCTCAAGGTCAGTATCCGGGGAAACTTCCAGCAGAGGAGGGTCGAATTTCCACGCGGTTCCCAGCTCATTCACAGCGGGTATCACTCCGGCCGCGCATCTTGCCACAAAGGACGCGTCCGTGCCGCTGATTGTCCCGTTCCCGGTGACGTCCGCGGCAAGTTTCTGATGTTCGTCCAATTCGTATGAGCCTGCGGCATGTCTCGCGATCTGCGACGCGTCTGTCGCGCTGGGGCGCACGGATGCGGGCGCGCTTTCGGATGGCGCAAGGGTGTGATCCCCGGGGGAAACATCGGGGAATGAGTATTCCCCGTTCTCATCTGTATGAACTGTTTCCGTGAAAGGCTGACCTGTGTAGATGTCAGTGCCCTCAAGTGTCACGGGAATGCCGGGAACGGGTTTGTCATTCCTGTAATAGATGATCCTGCCTGAGAGTGTGAACGCACGTCTGCCAACCGCGACCTGAAATTCGTCTGTCACCTTTTTGCCTCCTGACCAGGCTGTGACCGTGACGGCCCCGGTGCCTGTGCTGCCGGGCCTGAAGGCCAGCATGAGGCTGCTGCCGCTTATCGCGGCGATGACAAGGGATGTGTCACTGCTTGCGGCGTTAATGATGATGTCCGAATCCTCGTTGTCAACATCGGTGAACACGCCTCCGAGGCTTACTGTCGTATCCGGGTCAGCCTCGTTTGCCGTGATGTCGGGGAGGGGCGCGGCTACCACAGGCGCGTCGTCAACGGGGTTCACCGTGACTGTCAGGGTGTCCTCTGCTGACTGCCCGTTTGCCATGCCCTGTATGACGATCTCCGCAGTGCCGTTATGATCTTCCTGATATTCCAGGGTCAGGATGTCACCTTCGACGGTCGCGGAGACCAGGGAAGGGTTGCTGTTGGAGGTGACGGATTTCTCAATCACGGGATCATCGGGGTCTGTGAACACGCTGCCCAGGTTCACAGTCGCGGGAGCGGCGTCTTCGTCAGCAGTCACATCGTCAGCCGGATTGATTACAAGCGGCGGGTCATCAACCGCTGTCACGGTTATGCTGACATTGTAAATGCCGCTGTCTGCCGCGCCGTCATTCACTTTCACGGGAACGGTGAGGGTTCCGCTGAAATCAGGAGCCGGGGTGACTGTGCTTTCCGAAACAGTGTGATTCGCACCGGCCTGAACCGTCAGCGTGAAAGCGGAACTGTCCGGGTCATTTATGACCAGATGGCTTGCAGCAAGGGTCAGGGCGGTATCCTCTGCTGTGCTTAAATCTGCCTGACCGGTGATCACCGGCACGTCATTCACCGGGGTAACAGTCACGCTGAGGTTCCACGGGTCACTGGTGTTCGTTCCGTCACTGACAGTCACCGGCACGGTCAGGGTTCCGGTGAAATTGAGCGACGGAGTGACAGTATTTCCGGAAAAGGTATAATTGCTTCCCTCGGCAGCCGACAGGGAAAAAACTGTGCTGTCCGGGTCCGTGACAGTCACATGGCTTGCGGCAAGTGTGACGGCAGTATCTTCAGGGGTTTCCAGCGGGGCTGCCTGAGCGGTAATGACCGGGGGATCGTTCACCGGGGTGACGGAAAGGCTGACAGTGACGACATTGGAATCGTCTGTACCGTCATTGGCTTTGTATGTGAAACTGTCGCCGCCGTAATATCCGGCTGCAGGCGTGTAAGTAAACGAGCCGTTGCCGCTTAATGATACCGAACCGTGAGCCGGATCGCTGACCTTTATCGCGGTCAGGGGATCGCCGTCAGCATCGGTATCGTTTTCGAGAACACCGGCAGCAGGGACTGTCAGGGGCGCGTCTTCATTGGTGCTGTAGCTGTCAGCGGCTGCCACCGGAGCAACCTGAGGGCTGAGGGCAAACACCGCTACCGCATTATCATTATATCCCGCCGCATAAATGCTGCTACCGTCGGGGCTCACCGTCACCGAGCGAGGATTCCTCAGCCCGTCCACGCCGTCGAAACCGTCTCTCTGCATTTCAACATAAATCAGTTCTCCCGTGCCCGCATTACGGCTGAACACCGCTATTGCATCATCATTATATCCCGCCGCATAAACGTAGCTGCCGTCCAGACTCACCGTCACCGACCAGGCCCCCCACAGCCCGTCCACGCCGTTGACCCCGTCTTTCTGCATTTCAACATACGTCAGCTCTCCCGTAGTCTCGTTACGACTGAACACTGCTACCGCCCCATCACCTTCTCCCGCCGCGTAAACGTTTTTGCCGTCGGGACTCACCGTCACCGATCTAGCTCTCAGCAGCCCGTCCACGCCGCCGAAACCGTTACTCTGCTTCTCAATATAAGTCAGTTCTCCCGTAGTCTCATTTCGGCTGAACACTGCTACCGCACTATCACCTTCTCCCGCCGCATAAACGTGCTTGTTATCGGGACTCACCGTCACCGAGCTAGCCCCGTTCAGCCCGTTCACGCCGCCGCTCCCGTTCTTCTGCACTTCAACATAAGTCAGTCGCCCCGTGCCCGCATTACGGCTGAACACCGCTATTGCATCATCATTATATCCCGCCGCGTAAATGTTTTTGCCGTCGGGACTCACCGTCACCGACATCGCCTGGCTCAGTCCGTCAACGCTGTTTTCACCGTCCTTATGAGTCTCAATATAATTCAGCCTCGACCCCGTGAACCAACGACGGAAAACCGCTACCGAATTATCAAAAAGCCCTGTCACGTAAACATGGCTCCCGTCGGGACTCACCGTCACCGAGGTAGCCCCCCACAGCCCGTCCACGCTTCCGGATCCGTCCTTCTCCTTCCCCATATAAGTCAGTTCTCCGGTGCTTGCATTTCGGCTGAACACTGCTACCGCATTATCACTATATCCTGCCGCGTAAACGTATATGCCGTCGGGACTCACCGCCACCGATATAGCCCCGCCCAGTCCGTCCGCGCCGAAGGGTCCGTCCTGCTGCATTTCTACAAACGTGAGAAGCTGTGCAAAAACAGCCCCTGCGGATATCATTACCCACAGCGCCGTAACTGTGATAATCAGTGCGACCCGGAATCCCGCTTTCTGATTCCGGTTCCTCTTTTTTTCAGACTTTCTGGTACAGATTTGTTTTTCCATGATTTTTTCTCCTTATTTTAAAGGGTTCACGGGAGATCATCCCGGAAACACCGGAATGATGCTGTATTTTAAGCCCCGGGGATTGTTGTATCCGGGGGCATTTGCCTATGTATATGTAGAACGATTTTTCAAATCGTTTTGAACTTGTCTGAACTCGGATGGCCGGATGTTAATCCTCCTTTGAAGGGGGCCGGAGGGATGTATTTTCAGCGAGTTACACCCCCCGGCCCCCGAAGGGATTTTACTGTCTGAACTCGGATGGTCAGTTGTAGGGTGGGGCTTGCCCCACCAATGTTATTAAAATGATATGATAAAAATAAGCAGTCTTGGTGGGGCAAGCCCCGCCCTACAACGGACAGTCTTGGTGGGGCAAGCCCCACCCTACAACTGACAGTAAAATCCCTTCACGCACAATACCCCGAAGGGATGTTACTGTCTGAACCC
>JAUCGG010000159.1 GCA_030378015.1 Desulfococcaceae bacterium HSG8 | reverse complement strand
GCGCGATGAAATGGAAAAACTGAAATATGACAAGGCTGCTGTGGAACAGAAAGCACTGGCAAAGGCCAATGATGAGATTGAGCAACTCAAAGCCACGTCAACCGCTCTGCGCGATGAAATGGAAAAAATGAAATATGACAGAGCTTCTGTCGAGCATAAAGCAACGGCAAAAGCCAGTGATGAAATAGATCATCTCAAAACGACAGTAACCTCGCTTCGCGATGAGATGGAGAATATGGAATATGAAAAAACCGCATCTGATCATAAGGCAATGGTCGAAGCAAATGAGGAAATCGAACAGCTCAAGGCCACTGTCGGTACTCTGCGTGAAAAAATGGAAAACATGGAATCTGAAACTGAAGCAGCAGCGCCTGTAACCGAGACCGATGCATATGTTGAACAGCTTAAAGCGACAATCAGGTCGCTGCGCGACAAAGTAAAACAAACGGAATCTGAAAAAACAGAGATGGAGCAGAAAACTGCTGACCATGAAAAAAACGAGATTCACCAGTTAAAAGCAACAATAAGAACGCTGAACGATAAAATGAAGTCTGAAAAGGCGGAAATCAGACAAAAATCTCCGGCCAGAGCGCGACCCAAACGAACAATAAAAAGATTATCCGGTTCAAAATAACTTGTCAGTGGCCAGTCGGTGATCAGTTTGCAACTCTGACCACTGTCCTTAACGGAAGATATGGAATCATGGAATCTGTTGAAACATCCGAAAAATTCAGTAATGTAACGCAAATTTATGATCGGTCCGAGCCTGTCGGAAACGCGGGAAATAACTCACCAGGGTCAGAGAAGGAGATCGGTGACGTCTTAACACTGAGTCATGCCAATATGCTGCTTAACATCTCCCAAAAAATGGCATCCTGCGAGACACTGGATGAAATGCTCCAGACCCTTGTTGATATCATCACTACGGAAGTGAATGCGGACCGCGGCACCATTTTCTTAAAAGACCCTGACGCGCCGGAATTGTATTCCCGTGTTGCCCGAGGAAATTATCAGCATGAAATCAGAATCCTGGATGACAGGGGAGTTGCCGGGTATGTCTTTTCCACAGGTGAATCCGCGAATGTGCCTGACGCTTATAAGGACGACCGGTTTGATCCCAGTACTGATGAGAAGACCGGTTTCAGGACAAAAAGCATCCTCTGTGTCCCCATCCGGACCGTCAAAGACGATGTTATCGGCGTTGCCCAGGTTCTCAAGAACAGCGTATTTGACAGTGAGGACGAAGCATTCGTCAATGCTGTAACAACCCAGGCCGCTGTTGCGCTCCAGAGCGCGCAGATTGTCGAGCAGATGAAAAGGCACCGGAAGCGGGAGATGGAGTTCCTGGATGTTGTCGCGGACATCACCTCGGAAATCGACCTCGGAAAAATTCTGCAAAAGGTCATGTCCCAAGCCACAAAGATGATTGACTCGGAACGCTCGACCCTCTTCCTCAATGATGAAAAGACAAATGAGCTTTTTTCAAAAGTCGCCGCGGGATTGGATGATTTACAGGAGATCCGCCTGCCCAATACAGCGGGAATCGCCGGAACCGTCTTTACCACAGGAAAAATAGTAAACATACCCTACGCGTATGCCGATCTCCGCTTTAACCCTGGCTTTGATAAAAAAACCGGTTTTTTTACCCGTTCTATTCTCTGCGTTCCGGTAAGTAACAAGGACGGAAAGACTATCGGGGTTATTCAGTTGCTGAACAAGCGCAGGGGAACATTCACGGATGAGGACGGGGATAACCTGAGAAAATTTACTGCCCAGGTCTCCATCGCGCTGGAAAATGCCAAGCTATTTGATGATGTCCAGAAAATGCGTAACCGTAATGAGAGCATGTTGCAGAGTATGTCGAACGGCGTGGTCACGATAAACGAGGACGGAAAAATCGAAACCTGCAATGCAGCGGGTGTGAGAATCATGAAGCTTAACAATGAAGACGATGTTATTGATCACCCGGCTTCGGATGTCTTCACCGGGGCAAATTCCTGGGTTCTGGAGAAGGTCAGATCGGTCGATGAAAAGAATGACGAGGAGCCTGAGGTCATGATGGATGCGGAGCTTGAGTTCGGCGAAGAAAAGATAGCCGTAAACCTGACGGTTCTTCCCCTGATCAGCATAGAGAAAAAGAAAGCAACCATAGATAATGAAGAAGTTATTGTAGAAGAGAAAAAGAAACTGGGTTCCATGCTCATGATTGAGGACATCAGCGGTGAGAAACGTCTGAAGTCAACCATGTCCCGGTACATGGACCCGGATGTTGCCGAACAGCTCCTGGCCGGCGGCGAAGATGTCCTCGGGGGCAGAAACACCGAGGCGACAGTTCTCTTCTCTGATATACGAAGCTTCACCCCGCTGACCGAAAAACTCGGCGCCCAGGGAACCGTTAAATTCCTGAATGACTATTTTTCAATCATGGTCGAGTGTATCCAGAACGAAGGCGGAATGCTTGATAAATTTATCGGAGATGCCATTATGGCAGCGTTCGGTGTTCCCATGCCTCATGATGATGACGAGGATCGGGGGGTACGCACGGCCATTACCATGCTCTCCGAGATGTTCAAATGGAACGATGAACGCAAAGCCCGGGGCGAAGATCCGGTTGATATGGGTGTGGGACTTAACACAGGTGTGATCGTTACCGGTAATATCGGCTCGCCCAAGCGGATGGATTACACGATGATCGGTGATGGCGTGAACCTGGCCTCCCGCCTGGAAAGCGCGTGTAAACAGTATGCTGCCCGAATCCTGATCAGTGAGTTTACCTATCATAAAATGCGCGGCACGTACCGTACCCGGGAAATTGATCAGGTGGTGGTCAAAGGGAAGACCGAAGCGGTCAGAATCTACGAGGTACTTGATTACCACACAGATGAGAGCTTTCCGAACATGGGAAGTGTGCTGAATATTTTCAGGGAGGGCGTAACAGAATATCGGAAACAGCACTGGGACAAGGCTATAGAGGCATTTAACGAAGCCCTTAAACTCAACCCTGCTGACAGACTGTGCAATATATACATCGGCTGGTGTGATGACTATAAAAAAGAACCGCCCCCGGAAGAGTGGGCCGGTGTCAGGATAGCGAAAGCTAAGTAACTATCAATAATAACTTATAATTTTTAAAATTGGCAAATCCCCGGGGAGTGCTTATGATTCCGGTGTTCCGACTTTCATGTTTCGTTGTGACCCGCAGTTCATGGGCGTTTGTATGAAAGTCCGTAATAACGGAGTGCCAGACTTACAGTCTGGCGTAAGCTGGCGCAGCGAAGCTTACAGCGGTTTCATCATTCGTTGTGACCGTGAGGTCATGGAAGTTCCCCGGGATCCACTGCTCGCAGAGGGTGTAATTAAAAGTGTCAGGTTCAGTATGTGTCCTTGTTCCCGGACTCCGTCTGGGAACACACCTGCCCGGCAGACTCTGTCTGCCATGCAGAACGGAGTTTTGCCTGCAATTGCGTTCCCAGACGGAGTTCGGGAACGAGAGCGGCTCACCTGACACTTTTAATTGCACCCGCTCGCAGAAGTTTTCGATCTACTGATAATGAACAGGTTATGCCAATTCCAAGCGAGCTAAAACCTATGATTGAGAATAATAACAGTAACGACCGTCTGAGGTCAATCATATACCGCTACATGGACCCGGATGTTGCAGAACAACTGATGGACGGCGGCGAAGATGTCCTCGGAGGCAGAAGCACCGAGGCGACAATTCTGTTTTCTGGCATACGAAGTTTCACATCGCTGACTGAAAAACTCGGCGCCCGGGGAACCGTTTCATTCCTGAATGACTATTTTCCAATTATGGTTGAGTGTATTCATAACAATGGGGGAATGCTCGATAAATTTATCGGAGATGGCATTATGGCAGCATTCGGTGTTCCCATGCCTCATGATGATGACGAAGATCGGGGTGTACAAGCGGCCATTGCCATGCTCTCAGAGATGTTCAAATGGAACTATGAACGCAAAGCCCGCGGCGAAGCCCCGGTTGATATGGGGGCGGGCCTTAGTACCGGTGCGATCTTTACTGGTAATATCGGCTCGCCCAAGCAGATGAATTATACAATGATCGGTGACGACGTGAACCTGGCCTGCCGCCTGGAAAGGGTGTGTAAACATTATGCTGCCCGAATCCTGATCAGTGAGTTTACCTACCGGAAATTACGCGGCATGTACCGTACCAGGGAAATTGATCAGGTGATCAAAGGGAAGACCGAGGCGGTCAGAATCTACGAGGTACTTGATTACCATACAGAGGATAGCTTTCCGAACATGGGGAGTGTGCTGAATATTTTCAGGGAGGGGGTAACCGAGTATCGGAAACAGAAGTGGGACACGGCTATCAAGGCATTTAACGAAGCACTAAGACTCAACCCTGCCGACAGACTATGCAGCATATACATCGGCTGGTGCAATGACTATAAAGAAGTACCGCCCCGGAAGATTGGCAGGCGTCAGGATAGCGAAAGCCAAGTAGTAATTTGATTGCCTATAAATTTCCAGAATCAGCAAATCAAGAGCAACCGGAACTGCTCCCGGCGGATTGACAAATCCGCCGGAATGGCTTGGGATTCGCTCTTGCCGAAGAAAACCGCCATCTGCCCGTCAATTGATTAAGATAACAAGGCGTTATCACGTTATCGGAAATTGATTTCAGGAATAAAAACCTGCTCAGTGTTCCTATAAAGAATAAAAGCTGATTTTATTATAGGAAACGACTTCATTAACCTTTTTTAACCAGATTGATGTTCAGTTCCTCAAAATCCTCCTGAAATTCTTTACCGAATTCCAGCGTGTCTTCATCCTCTTCCTCATAAATCCAGTTCACTTTTATATTCTTGCCGTTACCCACCGCGTCTTCCATGAGATCAAAAAAATCCAGCAATACCTTTGAGGAACTGCTGTTGAAATAAACAAGTTCCATATTAATGATGACATCCTGCTTATCTTTCAGTTGTCCGAGATATTCCTCCAGCCAATCAAAAACAGGAGCGTAGAACTCTGCAATGTTTTCAGGGTAAGATTCCCCTATGATTTCAAGAATATTCTTCTTGCAGTCGAATGATATCCCGGGTGTATATTTCGTGGTTTCGATATTCAGATTCTCCATTGCTGTCTCCACCTAAATGACGGTTTTTGAAGAAAAGAATGAATAATTCTCGTCAATCGTTTTAAAATCGAACTCTATCGGCCTGCTGGCTTTTTTGGCCATGTCGATGAATCCCAGACCTGCCCCCTTGCTTATGATATCCGGCCCTTTTCTGCGCTGTTCTTTGTAATGCTTTTTCAATTCTTCTTTGCTCATCTTTCGAAGTTTAATAAGTCGTTTACGAAGTCGTTCAACATTCTGATGCTCAATCACATTCCCGCTCAGCACAAAGTAGTGGCCGCTTTCATAACCTACGGCAATAATCCCTATGCTCAGTTCTTCCTCTTTCCCTGCTTTATTATCTTTCGGACATTTTTCAGCAGAATAATGTATAATATTTTGCGCTTGCTCAACCACCATAGAAAAAACTCTGAGAGCAACCGCGTTGCGGGGCATTTCCAGCTTTATTTTCTGCTTCAGTATTGTTCCGAATTCCACCAGCAGGTCTTGTGAAACAGGGCCGCTGAAACAAAAAAAGACTCCCTGCCTGCTGAGATCTTTTTTAAAACTATAAAGCTTATCTACTACCATATTGTCCGCCCTTTCTTTAGCTTAACGCTATGGTTGCAGCCTGAGTCCCTCTTCCATACTTTAGGAAGAGGGCAAAAAGCCCTGCATGACGTTAACTAAAAAGGTAAGTTGATTTCCCTCTGAACCCGATTAATGATTCATAAACAAAATAAAGAAAAACGTCAATAGGGTGAAAAGCGTATTTTCAGAGTCTTTTTTGTCTGTAGGCTTCGTACATGGCAACTGCCCCTGCCACAGAAGCATTCAGGGAACTTACCGGCCCTTCCTGGGGGACTGAAATCAGAAAGTCACAATGTTTTCTGACAAGCGGACGGATCCCTTTTTCCTCTCCCCCGATCACAATTGCCAGGGAGCATGTCAGGTCAGCATTAAAAACCGACTGATTGGCAGTGCTGTCCATCCCCGCAATCCACACTCCTTTTTTTTTAAGCTCTTTTATTATGCTTACAAGATTTGTCACTCTTGCCAGAAGTATATGCTCCATTGCTCCCGCAGATGCTTTTGAAACCGCAGGCGTGGGCGGGGCAGAACGATCTTTCGGGATGATAACTCCGTTCACCCCGGCACAAAGCCCTGTCCGAATCAGTGCCCCGAGATTACGGGGATCTGCCACATTATCCAGCAGCAACAAAAAATATTCAGCGGTTTTATCAATAATATCTGAAAGATCAGCCAGGGGATACTCACTTACCTTCGCACCGATTCCCTGGTGGTAATCGGTAGCGGTTATTGATCTCAGTTGCGAAACTTTGTTTCTTTTTACAGGAATATTATAAGACTCTGCCAGCGCGACCACAGATTTAAGACGCCCTGACAGCTTATCATCTGAAATATAGCACTCATAAAAATTCCTTCTGCCTGCCCTGATCGCTTCCAGAACCGGATGAATGCCGAAAAGTATCTCTGTTTTCATAATATTGAACATCTGCCAAAGTAAAGCTTCGACACTTGCAGACCTCCGAGGTTTTTAAAACTTCGGCCAGTCAGATATTATTACAGCAATTTGTAAATTCCTCCCCTTTTTAAAGGTCCGGTGGATTTTTCTTGCTAAAAAAGGCTGTTGCGCCCCCACTGCCCCCTTTACGAGGAATTTACAAGTTTTTATACTAACGATGATATTTTTCTACAATGGAAATCAGTTCCGCAATCGCTTCCGGGAGTCGGTCATTGACGATAATATGACGATACCGATCCTTTTCTGCCATCTCCTTTTCCGCATTCAGCAGCCGGGTTGCAATGACGTCACTGCTGTCCGTACTTCTGGATTCCAGACGTACCCTGAGAATCTCCGGTGACGGCGGCATAATAAAAATTGTCACACTGTCAGGATAGTTACGGACAATCTGCATGGCCCCTTGGACATCAATATCAAGCAATACATCGTGCCCGGCAGACAGTGTGCGGTTCAGAAGCTCGGAGGACGTGCCGTAGAAGTTGCCATGCACCTCCGCCCATTCCGCCCATTTTCCGTTTTCTATACCTTTTATAAAGGTTTCTTTTGTTATAAAATAATAATCAACTCCGTCTGTTTCGTCTGCCCGTGAAGGTCTTGAAGTATAGGATATTGAAAATCGTATATCGGGAAATCGTTCACACAATGCTTTGCAGAGCGTTGTTTTGCCTGCACCTGACGGGGCAGAGATGACAAAAAGATGGCCAGGTTTATTTGTTCTCGACGACATCGGCTAATTTTCCTGTTTTTCACCACGATTTTTTTGGGATACGTCAAGATGCTCAGATTGCTGGTATATTGTTTCTGCCCTACTTCTAAGGATCTCATATCGCTGAGATATTGTTTCCGCCTGTATTGCTGAAAGGATAATATGATTGCTGTCCATGATGATAACAGAGCGTGTTCTGCGGCCGTGAGTAGCATCTACAAGGCGTCTCTCATCCTTTGCCTCGTTTTTCAGCCGCTTCATCGGAGCAGAATTGGGCAACACAATTGCAACCACCCGTTCAGCAACCACAGTGCTTCCGAATCCGATATTCAACAGGTTTTGTTCCATTTCACCTCCTGTGTCAGTGGCCGGTGATCATGACTGGCTGAACACTGACAACAGCCTATTCCACATTCTGTACCTGTTCTCTTATTTTTTCAATCTCAGATTTAATATTAACAATGATATGGGATAGATCAGCGTTTCCGGCCTTTGACCCCATTGTGTTGAATTCCCGATTCATTTCCTGCAACAGAAAATTCAGTTTCCTGCCCGAAGGCTCATCCGAATTCACAACAGACCGAAACTGTATTATATGGCTCCTGGCCCTGACAACTTCCTCGGAAATATCGCTTTTATCCGCAAGGAAAGCTGCTTCCTGTGCAATCCGGCCGGGATCTATTTCTGCAATACCTTTGGTCAGGGCAGCAATCCGTTCCTTCAGCCGTTCCTGGTAATGGGATAAAATGCTCCCGGACTCGGCTTCGATCTGATCAGTACAAGCTTCAGTATAATCAAGGCGATTGATAAAATCCTGTGCAATAAAATTCCCCTCTTTCTCCCGCATTGCATCCAGGTTTTCCAGGGCTTCGGACACACAGTCACGGATCAGGGGCCAGCAGATGTCCGTATTCCGCTCTGTTTCAGCGGGCCGTATAACCCCCCCGATTCCTGCCAGAAAATGAAGGGATATTTCAGTATCTATATTAAACAGTTCTTTTAAGCGGACAAGGGCATTATGATATGCTGTTGCTTTGGTCTCATTAACTTCGAACGCGCAGGCATCCTCTGTATCATCTTTTATCACGACCCTGATATCAATCCGGCCCCTGGACAGTTTTTCCGAAATCAGCCCTTTGATCCTGTCTTCAAGGGAAAGATATGAACGGGGAATACGTAAAGCAATGTCCAGGTATTTGCTGTTATAAGAACGCATTTCAGTACTGACTGCCAGGTTTTCTCCGATTTTTTCCGCTCTGGAAAATGCGGTCATGCTTTTTATCATTGTGCTTCTTTCATTTTTTTCAAATCCGTTACATATCGCTTGCGAACCAGTTCAAGATACGCCAGCATTCTTTTATCTGCATAATCGGGATATGTCCAGGGAAGTTCCCGAAACGCTCCTTTTGTATAAACCAGGGTAAGATCAGCATAAATATGCTTGCCAATGTAAATCCTGTGGGTAAAATTTTTTCCTGTTGCAAGGACAAAGCGTTCCCGGAGCATATATCCCGGATCAATATTGACCTGCCGATTGTTGTTTTCCGAATATTTTATTTCAATTTCATTGGTTTCAATCTTAATATCTGCCAGATCACGCTGCCTGATCAGGGAGGTGAAGGTCAGCACACGCCTGAAAAGCGGAGCGCCCATTTCCGGCTCATAATAGCTGGTATAATCAAAAGGCAGCCACGCGCTGACCATGTCAGCGGACCCGAATCTCTCTGAAAGTTCCTCTGCCACAGGCTGCAACAGATTTTTTTCCTTCATGAAAAGACTGATAACCAGTTTCGCGGGTTCCGGTGGCCGGGGCTTACTCATGATACCGGCTTTGCTTCCTCGATGAGCATAATCGGAATATCATCCTTTATTTCATATAAAAGCCTGCACTTATCACAGATAAGTCCGTCTTCTGTTTCATTCAGACGGATGTCACCTTTACATTTTGGGCAGGCCAGGATATCAAGAAGGTTTTTGCTCAATGCCATGATGACGGTCTCCTTTTATCCGAAGTGCGGCAATATTCCCTGTTTAATATCTGGAACTTACCGGATTTAAATTAAAAACTAAAAATTCCCATTCAATTTTCACTTAAGAATGTCATAACCATAGCAGACAAAAAAGGACCTTGCAAAACAAAAAGCACCGGATATTCATCCATGCGTATAACTTTGTGGTTATACATGGAATTGCAAAGCAGAAGTACGAATCCTTTTTTCGGGTCCGCGCGGAAAAATCAAAACTAAATATTTTATGGGTTTGATTATCGGAAAGCAAGCTTTTTTTCAGCTTTTATTGTAATTTGTGTTTTGTCTGCCATAAAAAACAGTTTTTCTTGTTTTTCTTCTGAATATATTTTCATGGTAAAATATCAGACTTTATTTTGGCATCCTTCAAATTGTTTTAAACAATTTGAAAAATTGTTCTACATTAAATTGTCAGTAGTACACCACTTTGAAAGTTCGTGACCTCCGGCTCTTAATAAATTTAAAGGGTTAACCCCCGGTACAGGGGGCACGGACTTCCAAAGTGCTGTAGTAGATCGAAAACTTTCGCAAGCAGTGGATTCCGGGTTAAAATCGGAAAACATCCGTTTTCCGATTTTCCCCGGAATGACAGTATATTAAATTGTCATTCCGGGGAAAATTAAAAAACGGATGTTTTTTAATTTTAACCCGGAATCCACTGTTTTCAAGATTTGCCGGAATCTTTTCGATCTACTGATTGTAAGTGGCAAATGAAGGATGCCCTTTATTTTGGCCTTTATTTTTTTCCCAAAAAGTGACATTATCGGTAGATGGAAAGTGTTGAATTGACAAATCTCAAGCATTTCCAGCGGATTTGTCAATCCGCCGGGAGCCATTTTCCACATACTGATTATATTTTTTATCATTATCAGCAGATCGAAAAGTTTCGGCCAAGACACGCGAATGCTCGTTCCCACGCAAAGCATGGGAACCGGCTATGAATCAGACATTTCCGCATTCGGCACTCAGCTCATGGGAACTGGCAGGCACATCCGAGGAGATGAACGTCCAGGCAGGGCAGATGGTCGGATTTGTTCAGGAATTGGTCACGCTGGTCGGGAAGGAGAAATCAGTCGGCTAAAAAAAGACCGGGAGGCTTCGTTTTCGTTTTTTTAATTGACAATCCCGGAATTCACCTAAAAAGTCCGAGTATTTCCGTAAAAAACAGTTCCAGTTCCGAAGGGGTTTTTATCCCGTAAGTGCTGTGAGTAAGCCGATCCGCCCACTTATCATGGCTGGCCTGACCGAAAAACCGGTTCATCAGCCGAACAATCACGCTTTTAAAAAACTTTTTGCCGTGAATATAAAACTTCAACTGCTCATTCGCAGACAATTCTTCCGTCTCAGTCAGTTCCAGTCTGTATTCGCGAATAATCCGATCCGGATCAAGCTGCTCGTGCCAGTCCCTGAGAATTTCTCGGATTTCGGCAATATCCGTTACAGGCTCCCTGTCCAGCTTTGCCGGAAATCCGCTTTCACGCAACAGCACTTTCCGCCTTTTCCGTATGACGCGCCACATGGCTCCATGTGCCACCCAGTCAGGAAGATCATTCAGCACAGGCTGTTGGAACTGACCGAATTCATCGTTAGGAGATTGTCTTGAGGCCGGAGTCAACGCTGGCCATATCTCCTCCGGTACACAGAAATAATTTTCAAGGCAAAAGCGGGGCAGAGTTTTTACCCGGGAGAGATTTCTCAATTTATCATTGATCATATCCGGGGACCATTCATCTTTGTCCACGATGCCGACCCATTCGGGATGATAATTGCTGACAGCGTCAATGACCTGACTTTTTTTACCAGCGCAAAGAATAGCTTTCCCGGTCTGCCATCCCGGTGAAACTTGTTCCAGGAAATAAGACAGAATGCGGATATCCGTGTTTCCCTCAACAAGTAAAACAGGCTTTCCGCCAGCATCATCTTCTATCTTTTTCAATCACCGGGGATTACTCATGGTTTCCCACTGGGCAGTCTGACTTTCTGAGCATCACTGAATTGTTCCCATAATTCGGGGGCATGTGAGGCAATAATCAACTGCCCTTTTTTTTCCGAGATCATTTGTTTCAGATAACTGACAAACGCGGTACTCAGCGAAACATGGAGGTGTAAATCCGGTTCGTCTATCAGCACGATTCCCCCGGTGCGAAGCTCCCGCTCAATAAAAGCAATCATCAGCAGAACCTGCTTTTCACCGCTGCTTAACAGGTAAACCGGGTGGATCTGACCCGATGCCGTCTTTATCATCAGATCCGCGGTTTTCATGTCAAATCCGATAATTTTCTTATCCGTTAAAAACCTGTTTACAGCACTTACAATACGATCATATTTTTCCCCATCAATTGCTTTCAATGTAAACAGATAGTTCTGAATGTTGCCTTCCCGTCGCCGGGTTGGTGTATATCGGGCAAGCCAGTTGAAAAATTCCCTTTCCGGGACAATCGAATATTCTTTTTCCTCTATTTTAGGCAGATAACGGGTCTCACTTTCCAGGAAAACAATGTTCGGCAAATCAGAGGGCGCACCTAATTTATTATTTATGAATTTTTCACGAAGTTCTTGAAACCAAATAGGTTCAGTCTCAGTTCTTTCAAATTCTGAACCATCGGGAGATATATACTTGATCTTAAATGATTTTTTTTTGAGCAAAGCTTGAATTATATGATCACTGGCTATATAATTGGGGGTTATAGCAATTTTGTATCCGCTTTTGTTTTTTTTGAGGAAACGGTTAACATCTTCTTTTTTACCGATACAAATCCATAAAGAGTCAGAAAACTCGGGTAAAAAAAACTTAATCTCTATAGCAGCAAACTGTACTTCATAAAATATACTGTAAGGTTTTAATTTTGTAAAAGTCCTTCCCTCTAAAAGAATGCAGAGATAATGCCACAGATTTGCAACTGATCTAAGCAGGGTGGTTTTCCCATATCCGTTCGCCCCCATCAGCAACATGGAATCCGGAACGGTTTTTGTCCATTCATCTTCAAATATATAGGTGAAATCTTCAAAATTATTAACGCCTTTTAAAATAATTTGTCTTATCAGCATGGTATATTTTTCTCTGATTAGCGGAATCTGTAACCACCGTTTATTGTAACCACTTTTTAAGTTCGTCACCCTATTAAGAAAGGGGTGACGAACTTACGAATTGATGTACTATTATAGGGAAAAATCATCACCGTTGTCAAACGGATAATTTTTCACCTTGCTTCTTGCATAAGCGGCCAAATTCCACTCCGAACTGGTCTGTAAATCTGATGTTCAAGAAAATTTCCATCTGATAGAACTTTTTGACATAAGTCAATGCAAATTCCTTGTTTATCAGATAGACATCTGTTAAACATTATCGGAAATAGGGATTCAGCTATCCGGAGTGCCAGACTTACAGTTGGCAGATCGGCAACGGCATATGATTTCCTTTTTGCCAAACTGTAAGTTTGGCGTTCCGATTTTTTATACAAAAACATCAATTTTGGAATGAAAACTCTGCCATGATCCGATCAGTCCGGCAATCGGAAGTTATTCAGGCGACATTCCTTAACTAAGAGGAGAATATTATGTTTTGTTTTCAATGTGAACAGACGGCAAAAGGCGAGGGTTGCACAAAAATCGGTGTTTGCGGAAAAAAACCGGAGATAGCAGCCATGCAGGATGTTCTGATCTACGCGGTTAAAGGATTGTCCCTGTATGCTGTGGAAGGACGAAAAAAAGGAATAAGTGATGAAGCTGTAAATCACTTTACCTGCGAAGCCATTTTTTCCACCCTGACCAATGTGGATTTTGATCCTGACCGATTTGTAACGCGTATCAATGAGTGCGTAAGACTGCGGGATGGTCTCAGGGAAAAGGTCAAGGTAGCGGGCGGGGCCACTGATTTTCCCGAAGGGGCTGCCACATTCACCCCTGGCTCCACCCAGGAAGAACTGGTTGCCCAGGGCGAGAAGGTCGGGGTAAAATCCGATCCTGACATTAACCCTGACATTCTTTCCCTTCAGCAATTGCTGATCTATGGTATAAAAGGTCTTGCGGCATACGCTGATCACGCTGCGATCCTGGGACAAACCGATGAAAAAGTTTATGAATTCATTCATGAAGCAATGGCAGGAACATTGAACGCAAATCTGACTGCTGATGATTACGTGGGCCTTGTGATGAAATGCGGGGAAATAAACCTGCGGGCCATGGAACTTCTGGATGCTGGCAATACAGGGACTTATGGCCATCCGGTTCCCACGAAAGTTCCTCTGGGCGCAAAAAAAGGCAAGGCGATCCTTGTCTCCGGACATGATCTGAAGGATTTGGAAGAAATCCTGAAACTGAGTGAAGGGAAGGGGATTTATGTCTATACGCACGGCGAAATGCTACCTTGCCACGGTTATCCCGAATTGAAGAAATATGAGCATTTTTACGGACATTACGGGACAGCGTGGCAGAATCAGGCAAAGGAATTTGATGCTTTCCCGGGTGCCATCCTCATGACCACGAACTGTATTCAGAAGCCGAGAGATTCCTACAATGATAACATCTTCACAACCGGCTTGGTGGGCTGGCCCGGTGTGTCGCATATCGCGGATAAAAATTTTGCCCCGGTGATTGATAAAGCACTGGAGCTTCCGGGATTTACCGAAGATACGGACTCCGGATCGGTGATGGTCGGTTTTGCCAGGGAGGCCGTGATGGGCGTAGCCGGTAAGGTGATCGAAGCAGTAAAAGGCAAAGCAATCCGCCATTTTTTCCTCGTTGCCGGATGCGACGGAGCAAAGCCCGGACGGAATTACTACACCGAGTTTGTGGAAAAGATTCCCAAGGACTGTGTGGTGCTGACCCTTGCCTGCGGCAAATTCCGCTTCTTTGATAAAGACTTGGGGGACATCGGCGGAATCCCGAGACTGCTGGATGTGGGCCAGTGTAATGATGCGTATTCAGCCATCAGGATCGCCTCGGCCCTGGCAGATGCCTTCAACTGCGGGGTAAATGATCTGCCGCTCTCCATGGTTCTTTCATGGTATGAGCAGAAAGCCTGTGCAATTCTGCTGACCCTTCTCCACCTGGGGATAAAGGACATCAGGCTGGGACCGAGTCTCCCCGCCTTTATTTCACCCAATATACTCAATATCCTGGTGGAAAAATTCAATATTATGCCCATCGGGACACCCGATGAAGATCTGAAAGCGATTCTGGGATAAAATGTTATGCGTAATGCGTAATGCGTAATGCGTAATGCGTAATCCGTAATGCGTAATTCGTTCGATTTTTGAGATTAATACCTCTCCATTACGTATTACGTATTACTTAAATGTTGCCCGAAATTTTAATTCTAATCCGGGAATCCTTGTCTGGAAAGCGTTTACTGATTCTCCGTCTTGTAAGAGCCGATTTTAATTTGTTTTTATAATAATTCAGATTTATTATTT
>JAUCGG010000158.1 GCA_030378015.1 Desulfococcaceae bacterium HSG8 | reverse complement strand
AAAAAATACGGTTTTTGAAAAAATCCGAAAAGTGTCAACTACTTTTGGGCTGTTATGAAGGATGCCAAAGATTTAATTGTTTGTCGGTCCGGAGTGCAAAGCTTGCTTTGCGTCTGACTGAGTGCATGCACAAAAGCAAAGCAAGCTTTGCGCTCCGGACAATCTTTTTCTTAAAAACTATGTCATCTGATATTCGGAGACATGATGAAGCTCACTGTTAAAAAAACTCTTATATTATATTCCTGCACACTTGTTTTCGTAACCGTTCTGATGTCAATTCTGACATCTGTCTATCTGAGCCACCGGCATATAAAAGATCAGAACAAAAACCGGATAGAGAGTGCCATTACCCGTTTTGAAAGACTGATACATCAGAACACCGATGAACTGGGGAATGGCTTTAAGGTATTCTCAAATAAAACAGATAGCACCAAAGTTTTGCTGAATTGTATCCAGCAGAATTATTTCTATTTTCCATCTCTGCCCGATCTCTTTGACCTCGGGTCCGCCCTGGGTCTGGATCACTTCGCGCTTTATTTCCCCACAAGATTCAAGGGCCCGGATATCCTGCAGATATATTTTGATAAATCCCTTGGCGGATTAGTCAGGGCCGACGGCGGGGTTCATACCCTGATCAGACGAAAAGGAGGGGAAATAGAAGAAGAAGAGATCACCGCTGCTGAAGTTTATCCTGAAACCTACCAGCCTCATCTGGCCTACGCCATTCAAAGCAATGGGAAAAATATTCAGATAATTGCACATCTTGAGTATGTGAATACCGCAGATGCTTCGGATTTCGGATCACAGTTTGAAAAAGGCTCCAGGATCGGCTATTTTATCATGGAGAAATCCCTTCCTGTTGATGTGACAACCTTTGACCTTGAAATGGGTGTGAATATCAGTTTATATGATCATGAAGGGAAACTGATCGGCGGTCAGATCGAAATGCCGGATATTGGCAAAAAAACCGCTATTACCGATAACATTGTAACGCTTGAAGATAAAAAAAGAAAGGTCTATGATTCAATCCTGAAACCTCTGACATATAAAGAAAAAATAATCGGCTACGCTGCTTTCAACATTTCACAGGCATCAACAACCGCTAAAATTATGCAGACCATAAAGATGTTATCTGCTATTGGCATGGGAGCAATTCTGGTCGGCTTGCTGCTGTCTGTCCTCGTCAGCCAGAGGATCGTCAGATCCGTCAGCCGGGTGATTGTCGGACTTACTGAAATATCTGACCAGTTGACGGATACTGCCGGTCATATTTCGTCAGCCAGCCAGTCTTTAGCCAAAGATTCATCTGACCAGGCTGCATCCCTGGAAGAGACCTCTTCATCCCTGGGAGCAATATCTTCCATGAGCGAAGAAGCACTGAAGACAACACTGGAGGTAGAGGGACTGGTGAACGAGAATATAGAAAAATCCGGACAATCTTTGAAAGCCCTTGTCGAACTGACCCGGGAGATGTCGCAGATTGAGACGGACAGTGATCAGATCAGCCAGATTGTCAACACCATTGATAATATCGCATTTCAGACCAATCTGCTGGCCCTGAATGCTGCCATAGAGGCCGCGAGAGCAGGTGAGGCAGGTGTGGGATTTGCGGTAGTCGCGGATGAAGTGAGGAACCTTGCCATACGAACAACAGATGCTGCAAAAAATACCCAAAAGTTATTGGAGAATACTGTTCAACGGGTCGCTCATTCCGCGCATTCAATAAAAAACATTAACAGTGACTTTGAAGGAATTATTGAATCAGCCACAGTGATGGGCGAAAGGGCTACTGCTATTGCCGGCGCGAGTAAAGAACAGACCGGCGAAATCGGGCAGATCAGTAAAAACATGACCAATCTGGACAAAATGACCCGGCAGAATGCAGTCAATGCACGGGAATCTGCTTCGTTTTCCAAAGAAATGTATGACCGGGCAGAACGGATGAAGGAAATGGTTATTGATCTTGTTTCCCTGGTGGGTGAGGTGAAGCGTGATGCGTGAAACGTAAAACGTGAAACGTGAAACGTGAAATTTGAGATTTGAGATTTGAGATTCGGGGTTTGGGATTTATCAAAAACAAAGGGGGTTGTATGAAATGTAAAATATGTTTTGTATGTGCAATGGTGATCATTTTCCTGACCGCACCTTCACATGGAGCGGAAAGCCGGACGTTTCCAGTCGGTGCCTTGTTTCCGATGACGGGGCCCCAGGCTTATTATGGTCGTGTGATGAGTCGTGGCGCCCGGGTTGCAATTGATCAGATCAACGATGCCGGCGGTGTGGAGGGGTATAAACTGAAGTTGAAGATTACTGATTTTCAGAATGTGGATGCGATGCTGGCTATCACAGGGCTGCAGAAGATGATTCTTACCAATAAAATTCCTTTCTTACTGACTTCATTCAGTGCCATCACCTTGGCTGTCCAGCCGATCTGTGCAAGTGCGGATATCATGATGATAAACGGAGGGGCCTACAGCCCCAAGCTTGCGAATAAGCCTTATCTGCACACGATCCGGCTCTCCCAGGATCAGATGATTCCTCCGATGCTCAGGTATTTATGGGAGATGAATGTGCGGCGTCTGGGTCTGATTTACCTTGCTGATCCGTCAGGTGAAGTGCCGGTTGAAAACCTTGTCAAGCCGATATGGACGAAAATGGGCGGTACGATTGCCGCTGCCGAATCCCATCAGTCAGGACTGACTGATTACACGCCCCATCTTGAGCGGATCAAGGCAGGACAGCCGGATGCTATCTACTGCCTTTCCCCGGGGCAGGATCAGGCATTTATTGTCAGGCAGGCCAGGGAAATGGGCTTGGATGTTCCCATGAGCATTGTTGACTGGAATGATGATTTTCAGGCCATTGCCGGGAAAACGAGTGAAAATCTTTATATCCCCGGTGATTATTTTGACACCCGTCGCTCTGATCCTGTGACACAGGAATTTGTCAGGGATTATGAGAAAAAGTGGAAAGAGTCTCCTGATTTTTATGCAGCAAATTACTATGATGCAGTGTATCACATCCTTGCCGAACTGATCAGGCGGGTTGTCAGGGCCGGCGGAAATCCCCTGGACGGAGAAGCCCTTGAGAAAGCCATCGGGCAAGATCCTTCTTTTAATACTGTCTATGGCGGCAGGATGAAGCTGAATCAGGATGGCAGTTCAGATAAACCAATGGTAATTTTTAAGATTATTGATGGAAAAAAGAAGGTGGATAAGCAGGTCACGCCTGAATGAGCGGCAAAAGACTTCCGAAGTTTTCAAGGGTTCGGCAATTTTCCATCTACTGAATATAAGCCTTATCTTATTTACTTGTGAGTCTTAAGTTCTCATAAATAGCTGAAATGACTCACCGGGAAACTCCCCCCTTTTTTAAAGGGGGGCCGGGGGGGATTTTCCTCAACCTGCTGAAATCCCCCTGAATCCCCCTTTAAAAAAGGGGGACTCAGAACAGCGGCTTCAGAGAACTTATGACTGTCGAGTTATTTATTGTGAAGATAATTCTGATGGCAATTGTGAAGGACTGGCTGTGTATCCGGGACGAGCGTTCTCCCCGTGCAAAATTTTCGTTCTCAGTTTTTCTCCGTCAGAGAAGGAATTAAATGATAAAAATATCGCCAAAAACTTTGCAAGGCAAAGTCATCTTTTTGGTATGTGTTTTTTTTATGATCACGGTAGTTGTGAATATCGCTTATTTTTCATTCCTTTTGGAAAAAAGAGCGCAAAAAGCATACAAAGAGAAAATTGAAGAAACAAGAGCGTATATGACTGCCGTTGCCGGACAGCAGGCGAGCACTATTCAGATAAATATAGAAGAAGCGATTGATACCGCCCGTACACTTGCTCAGGTGCTATCCGGTATAAAAAACGATGTCGGACTGGAATTGGATCGGGAGTATGTAATAGGAATACTGAGAACGGTTCTGAATGAAAATCCTGATTTTACAGGTACATATACCTGCTGGGAGCCAAATGCTTTTGATAACATGGATAGCGGCTTCATTAAAGATGAAGGACATGATGCTACAGGGCGATTTATTCCGCATCTGAATCGTATCAATGGCACCATTGCCTTGGAAGCTCTCATGGGTTATGAGGAAAAGGGCCTGGGCGATTATTATCAGTTGCCAAAACAGACCGGGGAGGAATGTATTATTGATCCTTATATATATCCCATCCAGGGAAAGAATGTGCTGATTATCTCTCTGGTCGTGCCTATCATGGTAAATGATGTTTTCTATGGCATAGCGGGTGCTGATCTGCCTTTGGAGCATTTTCAACAGATTACGGAAAAGACAGATGATCTTTTTGGTAAAAAAATCAGAATTGCTCTGATCAGCAACAAGGGGATTTTATCCGGAATAACCGGACAGCCAGAACTGATTGGCAAGAATGTCCGGGAGGTATATACGGATTTCGGAGGAAAGTTGTCATCCATCCAGCAGGGAAAGCTGTTTACAATAAGCGATAAAGACAGCCTGTCTGTCTATGTTCCTATCAATATTGGTAGGACCCGGACACCATGGTCTGTGAGCATCAGTATCCCGATGTGGGATATAACGGAGAAGGTGGATGAAAAATTGCAGGCGGCCAGACGAGATATTTGGAATGTTGCCGGAGTGATATGTGCCTGTGCGATTGTCATGCTGATTTTTTTGCGTTTTTTCATGGGCAGAATTTTTTACCCGGTCAGCCTCATAGCCGGTGAGATGAAAGAAAGTGCGGAGAAGATATTCTCTGCTTCCGGACAAATTTCCAAAATGAGCAAAAGCCTGGCCGAGGGATCATCCGAACAGGCAGCAGCCACAGAAGAGACGTCTTCGTCAATGGAGGAGATGTCTTCCATGACCGCCCAAACTGCGTATAACGCAGACAAGGCTGATGGTTTGGCCAAAGAATCCGGGCAAAGGGTCAACAATACTGTGGAATCAATGCATGAATTAACCGTTTCAATGGAGAACATGGACAAAACAAGTCAGGAAACCGGGAGAATTCTCAAGACAATTGATGAGATCGCTTTCCAGACCAACCTCCTGGCCCTGAATGCGGCGATTGAGTCGGCCAGAGCAGGTGAGGCCGGAAGCGGTTTTGCCGTGGTGGCTGAAGAGGTGCGGGCATTGGCTCTGCGAGCGGCAGATTCGGCTAAGGATACTGCGGAACTGACTGCGGAAATCGGCAAAAATATCGGAGAGGGTCTGAAACTGTCGGCCCAAGTGAAAGCCGAAATCGAGGATGTCCTGGTAACTTTTTCCAAATCAGAAGAGATCATGGCGATGATTATCGCTGCATCGCGAGATCAGGCCAGAGGCCTGAAGCAGACAAGCCAGGCGACAATAGAGGTTGACAGGGTGGTACAGCAGAATGCGGCTCACGCTGAAGAAGCCGCGTCATCTGTCGAAGATATGAATTCTCAGACAGAGAAAATGATGGGATATGCACGCGAGTTGGCAAGGATCATGGGTGGTAAAAGCAGGATTGCTGTTTCCGGCATGAGGCATTCTCAAAGTTACGACAATCCCTGAAGGCACTAAGGCGCAAACATAAAGGCACAAAGGAGAATATTTCCCGATAAAAAACGGTCAGGGTATTCATATCTCTCCCGTGCCTTTTCTCTCTGTGTCTTCGAGCCTTTGTGTGATACGAATAGTGGATTCCCGGGTTAAAATCGGAAAACATCCGTTTTTCAATTTTTCTTGTATTTTATCCCATGATATGATAATGTCACCGCCATCGGATGGCAGTTAGGGAACTCCGAATAAATAATATACCCGGTTCGGGAAACTGGCCCTGTGCTGCTCGGTTCGGATTGACAAATCCGAACCCCGCACATGCGGGGGATTTGTCAATCCCCCCGCGAGCAACGGGTTTTTTATTTATTGGGAAATCCCTTACGGTTTTGATCAATAACCCACAAACGCTTTGAAAAGGAGAAAGGTTATCATGAAAAAAAGAAGCTTTAAAACAATTCATTTTGTCTTCCTGTTCGTGTTTGTTACGATTTTTCCCATGTTTTCCGTCAGTTCAGTTTTCGCGGAAACACTGAAATTTCTGGCATGGAAGGTGTACGTGCCGGAGGAATATCAGAAAAAGTTCATTCAATTGGTCAAGGAGAAACATGGCGTTGATCTGAAACTGGATATCAAATATGCCACCACTCCCGATGAGTTCTTTCCGGCACTGCGCGACAATAAGGCTGACATAATAACACCCTCTCACAACGTGCCAAGGGACAGCCGGTACCAGTTGATCAAACACAAACTGGTTCTGCCCCTGAATCTTGAGAATATCCCCAACTACAAGAATGTCGAATCTTCCCTGCAAAAGGCTGCCTATTGTACTGAAGGCGGCGCAGTTTACGCTGTCCCGATCGCACGAGGGCCTTACGGGCTGGCCTACAACACGGCGATACTTCCGGAAGCGCCAAAGAGTTGGAATATTCTCTGGGACCCGCGATTCAAGGATAAATATGCTATTGGAAAATTTCAATACGAAGAAAATATCTTTAGCACGGCCCTGGCAATGGGATTTTCACGGAATGATATTTCCAATTACAAAAAACTCAACACTCCTAAATTTCAGGAAAAATTGGCACAACTCGTTGCCAACGCTCATGGCATGTGGGAGATTGAAGACAAACCGAAAGACTTGAAGGGCCTTTCATTGGCGACATCATGGGGCGATTCCCTGAACGGTCTGAAGGAAATGGGTGAAATATGGAAAATGGCTGAACCCGTGGAAGGCACCACAGCATGGGTGGACAACTTCATGATCAGCCGTACGCTTAAAGACAAACCGAAATTAAAGCAGATCGCCGAGGAATGGCTCAACATCGTGTTAAGTGATGAATACCAAGTATATGTGGTGTTGCGGGGAATAGGGACTCTGCCCGTTATCACGACGATCATGGATAAACTGACCCCGGATGAAATTGCGCGATTCCGTCACGACGATCCGGATCATTTCAAAAACAACCGCATCCTCTGGCCATCGCTGGGAAAAGCTGACCGGAGAGGACTCAAACGGCTCTGGGACAAAGCGATGAAAACGCGGAAGTAAAAAATAGGGATCAAAAAAGGCGGAACATTCAAACGCAGAGAACGCGGAATTTCGCGGAGTAAGATAAAATTAAACTTGTTGTGGTAACACACAATACAGCGCATTTTTCGGCATCCTTGTTTAACACATTTTTATATCCGGCTTCAGCACCCTCCTTGGCGGAAGATGACTGAAGAGTTGTGACAATGCAATAATGAGCGGCAAAAGACTTCCGAAGTTTTCAAAAACTTCGGAAGCCTGACGATAACCCAAAAGCAGGAAGAGGTGTTTATGAAAGCTTTTAAAGCGTTTTTCACAGGAGTCGCGGTATTTGCTGTAAGTTTCATGCTTTTTTGTAACGCGGATGCCAAAACATTTCCCATCGGAGCCTTGTTTCCGATGACAGGACCTCAGGCGTACTATGGCCGTGTAATGAGCCGGGGCGCGCTTATAGGGGTTGATCATGTCAATGCTGCAGGCGGCGTGGAAGGATATAAACTCAGGTTGGTTATCACGGATTTTAAGAATGTCGATGTGATGCTGGCTCTCAGCGGGGTACAGAAAATGTCCATTATTGACAAGATTCCGTGCGTCCTGACTTCATTCAGCGCCATTACCTTAGGGGCGCAGCCAGCCTGCGCGGCCAAACATATTTTAATGCTAAACGGCGGAGCATACAGCCCGAAACTTGCAAACAAGCCTTATCTCTACACGATCAAGCTGTCTCAGAACCAGATGGTTCCGCCTATGCTCAGGTATTTTTGGGATATGGACATCAGGCGGCTGGGGATCATTCACATTGCCGACCCCGCTGGCGAAGTGCCTGTTGAAACCCTTGTGAAACCGCTATGGGCAAAAATGGGCGGAACAATTGTTGCTGCTGAACCTCACCAGCCCGGGCTGACGGATTACACGCCTCATCTTGAAAAAATCAAAGCAGGAAACCCCGATGCGATTTATGATATTTCCACAGGTCAGGATCAGGCGTTCATTGTCAAAGGGGCCAGGGAAATGGGAATGAATGTGCCGATAACAGTTCCTGACTGGAATGATGACTTTCAGGCCGTTGCCGGTAAAACAAGCGAAAATGTTTATGTTCCCGGTGACCATTTCGACCGCGAGCGTTCCGACCCTCTTACGCAGGATTTTGTCAGGGATTATGAGACGAAATGGAAGGAATCACCGGATATCTTTGCCGCGAATTACTATGACGCTGTCCGTAATATTCTTCCCGAACTGATCCGGCGAGTTGTCAAAAAGGGTGGGAACCCGCTGAACGGGGAAGAAATTGAAAAAGCCATCTGGAGTGATCCCTCTTTTAAAACAGTTTACGGCGGAAATGTCAGATTTAATCAGGACGGGAGTTCGAATAAGCCCATGATGATTTTCAAGCTTATTGACGGTAAAAAAACGGCGCACAAACAGGTCACATTTGAATAACGCGTTCGTAGTTCCGCCTTCAGGCGGGCCGCCTGAACGCGGAACTACTACACCACTTCGTAAATCCGTCACCCCCGGGCGCATTTACAACTTGGGGGAGTCCCGGAGGGACGACTGAAAATAGCCCGGCAATTTATTGCCGGGGCGGATATCCCCCGTTTTTTTCAGTCCCGGAGGGACTGAATGATCCGGAATACTCACCCGGCAATGAATTGCCGGGCTGTTTTCAGAAGTCCTCCGGGACTGAAAATCACTCCCCCGACTTATAAATACGCCCGTCACCCCCTGTACCGGGGTTAACCCTTTAAATTTATTAAGAGCCGGAGGGTCACGAACTTAAAAAGTGGTGTACTACGAACTTCAATCCGGTATGCTCTTTATTGGAACATCGCGCCCAACTTTTTCCACTATGAATATGAACTGAAGGGTTGCACATACGCCCATAAACGGAACTAAAGAAAGTCCAGGTTCTTTGCTATTTTACGCTCAGTTTCTTTCAGTTCTGTTGAATCCGCTTCAATCAGAACCCTTTTGCCAAAGTTTATCTTTGATTTCTCACGTAACTTTCTTTCTTTCCGATAGAGCTTAACAAGCTTTTTCTCAACTTGTTCTGTTTCCGATAGCGGATCTCTCAGTTTTGTTTTTAGCTGTTCGACCGAAATTGTTTGGTCGGGGACGGCATTCCGAAAACCTCGGATGCGTCATTTTTCACGGACACAAGCATCGCTGATAGAAATTTCCGCTTTTGGAAATCGCCTCCTAATGAGAATCTTCAGAATCCTCAATAATCCCGAGAAGCTCGTTGCTCATGGCTTCCATTCGGATTGCTTCTTCTTCTGTGCTTTCATGAT
Source organism: Desulfococcaceae bacterium HSG8 (assembly GCA_030378015.1). Lineage (GTDB taxonomy): Bacteria > Desulfobacterota > Desulfobacteria > Desulfobacterales > 4be13 > JAUCGG01. Next base: position 5,488 of record JAUCGG010000158.1, on the reverse strand, counting down.
CATAACCGACCAGATGGAGAATACCATGCACCAGCAGTTGGATAAGGCGGCGTTCCGTGCTGACTCCTGCCTGCTCTCCTTCTTTCCGAGCGGTATCAACCGAGATCACCACATCGCCAAGCAGACGGGGAATATGACAGTCTCCCGGGGTCCGGAACCCCGGGCCTGCATCTGTATCATCATACATGGGGAAGGCAATGACATTTGTGGGACCCTGCCGGTTCAGATATTCCCTGTTAAGTTCTTCTATCCTGGAGTCGTTAACTATAAGAACAGAAAGCTCGTCGTCAGGATACGCCAAGGCGTTTAAGACGACCTGAGCTGTCTTCTGTATTTTTTCCAGATCTATCTTCAGGCTGCTTTGTGTGTTGCGAATCAGAATGGCCATTTTTTTCCTTTTTTTCCTTTTTTTCCCTTTTTTCTTTTTTTCCTTCTTTTTTCTCCTTCCCATTGCCGCCTGAACCGCTTTCAGGATATTCGACCCGGTGATGATGGATGCCGTTTAATATCTTATTAAAGCTTTTTGCAATGTTATGGAGGTCTTTCAAAGTCAGTTCGCAATTATCCAACTGACCGTCTGAAAAGATGGCATTGATCAGTTTCTGAACATGTCCCTGGATCCTGGACGGCGTCGGGTTATCAAGGGTTCTGGATGCAGCTTCAACCACATCCGCCAGCATCACAAGCCCGGCCTCACGGGTCTGGGGTTTGGGTCCCGGATACCTGAAATCATCTATATTTACCGAATCTTCTCCCTTACACTGCTTTGCCTTTTCATAAAAAAACCGGATAAGGCTGGTCCCGTGATGCTGCTGAATCGTATCGCAGATCACCTGACCGAGTTTATTCTCTTTGGCGGTTTCAACACCGTTTTTGACATGAGAAATCAAAATGAGGGCGGACATGGAAGGAGCAAGTTTGTCATGCCTGTTTTTACCGTCAGTCTGGTTTTCAATAAAATAAAGCGGTTTCCTGATTTTACCGATATCATGGTAATATCCGCATACTTTGGCAAGCAGGGGATTGGCGCCGATTTCAGAGGCAGCAGCTTCGACCATGGAACCCACAACAACAGAATGATGATATGTCCCAGGGGCCTCTATCATCAGTCTGCGGAGAATGGGCCGTTCAAGATTGGCAAGTTCGTGGAGGGTGATATCTGTTGTGTATCCGAACGCTATTTCCAAAAGAGGAGCCAGACCGGCTGTAATGATGCCTGCTCCGATCCCCCCCATAAATGCAAAGACCCAGTCCCACAGGAATTCTACTGCCCATTCTCCCAGGAAATCGCCTCCCATATAACTCCCTATATACGCATTGACCGCGGTGGCAAGCACCGCATTCAGAAAGCCGAGTTTCAGGCCAGCGGTTATAAATATCTTACGCTCCCTGCAATCCTGCATCCAATAGGCTCCCATTATACAACTCAGCAGGAAATAAATAAAGATTTCAAACCGGTTCTGAAAGATGATCGCCGTGCAGACCGCTATCACAATGGCAAAAGAGATCGCCGCATCAAGCCCCATGAACAGACATATGGTCATAGCGCTTGCAGCAAGCGGAATGCCGAAAGAGAGAGAAGATTCGGATATGGAAAAGGGTCCCCTGTGGGTCAGTGATTCAAATAAAATTGCAGATATTTTGGGAAGAAAGAAAAATGCCACCAGTATGGTTCCGATAAAGAGAATATCTTTATTTTGTCCCAAAAGGGTGTTATTCTGCCGATTGGCATGAAGCGTATAGGTTATCAGGAGAAGACACAGGATGATGGCAATGGCACCGATGCTTCTCACATATATTCTGTCTTCTTTTCTCTCTGCATTTAATGTCTCAAGCTTGAGCAACTGGAGTTCCGTGGCCCTTTCCCCTTCCCGAAGGATCATTTCCCCGGCCTTTATCCTGTAGCGAATCGGTTTTATTTTCTCCGCAGCCCTTTTTTTCCGTTCCTCGGTTTCGCTCCGGTTCAGCGTGATATTCGGGCGAATGAGTCTCTGGGAGAGACCGACAATCACGGGAACTACGGATTTGTTGACGCCTTTGACCAAGGGAGTGGCGATAATTCTGACCATCTCTTTATATTGTTCGGGTCCGTAAAATTGTTTCAACTGTTTTAAGCTGCTGATCCTGACCTCCTCACCGGTTCCGATGGTCCTCAGCTTTATCCCTTTTTCCTGAATAAGAAGCTCTTTATTTGCAACCACCCCGTTCTCAAGTATGCCTGCTATGATCTGAATGATGGTGTCCGGAATTTCTTTGGAAAATTTTTCCTTTTCCAGCAGAGCGAAAGCTTCATCATCAACAGGAATGCCGATTTTTTTCTCAAATCCTTTTTTCATGTACAAAACGCGTTCATGTAAAGAGAGTTCGTGATCCGCTGATACGGAAGGATCTGTTATTTTTTCCTGGTTTGTCAATTGCTTATCTGCTATTTCCGGGGCCGCGGCGTTCGGTTTTTCCTCTTTTTCCCCGGCTTCGAAAATTTTCCGCATATCTTCAAAGGCTTCATTCAACTGCTGGATTAATTTGGGTAACAGGGTATCATCCCGATCATAAACCGTAAGCACGTTTTTCGCAGCCTCACCCCGAGCTGTGGCCGTTGCGTTCTCATTTATGATATAAAAATCCCTGGGAGCCTTGATATCTCTTTGGGCAACATCTCCTAACTCATAATAATGGTCTTTCGTAGCAATAAGATTGGGGTAAAGAATGATGGTGGATATGCTCATCACGACCGCGAGAAGACCCCATCGGACAACACTTCCGGAGGCAAAGAAATTACGGACTGAATCCTTTTTTTTACTTTTTTTTTTCTCTTTTTTCAAATAATTGCTCATCGCTTAAGTAATTTCCTGACCTTAATATTATTCAAGGGAAACCCTGTAGTAGCTGAACGCATTGATTCTGGCGGCCAATTTTACGAGTCTGAATCCCATCAGAATCATTTCTGTCATAACAATTTATTTTCACATAAAAAAAGAATAAAACCACGAATCACACGAATTACACGAAAAAAAATATGATTCGCGTCATTCGTGGTCAGGTGTACGTTTTATAATTTCCTATAAATCATTTTTCTCTGGCTGCATCCCGCTCCTCATATGCTTTGATAATTTCCTGGACCAGTTTATGTCTTACCACATCATTTTTTGAGAAAAAGACAAATTTTATCCCTTTGACTTCCTGCAGGATATCTTTGGCTTCGATAAGGCCCGACGGCCGGCCTGTTGGCAGGTCTATCTGGGTGATATCGCCGGTGATGACTGCTTTGGAACTGAACCCGATACGCGTCAGGAACATCTTCATCTGCTCGGATGTCGTATTCTGGGCCTCATCCAAAATAATAAAAGAATCATTCAGGGTCCTGCCGCGCATAAAAGCAAGAGGTGCAACTTCTATCACGCCCTGCTGCATCAGATTCGAAACTTTTTCAAACCGCATCATGTCATGAAGCGCATCATAAAGCGGTCTCAGATACGGATCGACTTTTTCCGTAAGATCACCTGGTAAAAATCCGAGAGCCTCACCCGCCTCAACTGCCGGCCGGGTGAGAATGATCCGGCTAACCACTCCTTTTGAAAGTGCTGCAACAGCCATCGCCATGGCCAGGTAAGTTTTGCCTGTTCCCGCGGGCCCGATGCCAAAAGCAATGTCAAAACTTCTCATTGCGTCAATGTATTCCTTTTGTGAACGGCTTTTGGGCGTTATGGATCGCTTTTTAGATGTAATATAAACAGTATCCAGAAAAATATCTTTAAGTTCTGCATGATCATCTTCGCTCAGAACCCTGACGGCATAGTCAATATCATTGGGATAAACCGGATATCCGCTCTTTAACAGGCCATATAGCTGCGTAAGGACATTCTGGGCAAGGCTTGCCGCGATAAGTTCCCCCTGGATAAATACCGTATTCCCCCTTGCATGAATGGAAACCCCTGTGGCATCCGCAATTCTTCGGAGGTTGCAGTTGTGTTCACCGAACAGTTGCCTTGACAGATTGATATCTGAAAAAGTCACTTTGGTTTTTTTGCTGTCATTCAAATGATTATCACAATGATTTTGCACTTAGCACCTGCCATTTTTACAGTTTAAGTTGAATGTTACCTGCATCGTATTTTTTAGCACTTGCGAAACTTGTTTACAAGTCTAAATCGAAAAAGAAAAACACCTTGACTCAGAAATTTTGCTTTGCTATTCTATATTATTTAGAAAATTCGAAACGACTGGTTTCGCTGATTTTATTTTTTTTAACTATAAGCAGCTCAATCCGTTGGGAATTGTAAGCATCTGTTTAACAAAAAAGACAGATAAATACAAATCGCAATTTCAATGATTTCATGGGTAATGTTCCGTCTGCTGACCATCACATAATCAGCAGATGAAAATCCCCTTTCATAAGGGGAATCTCCGACCTGCTGATAATATAAGGAAATATTGTGCCCCCCGCGGTAAAGAGGCTAATTTCTTTAAAAAATTAGTTTTTCAGGGGGCATTTTCATGGGATAAGGATGTGTCAGTGAGAAAGTTGCGGCTGACTTCCGAATTTCAACTTTTTACTGTTGAAGAAATTAAAGGCGCTATGAATTTGCTTGATATTTTACTGATCGTTATTGTTGTTTATTTTGTGACAATGGGATTTTTCAGGGGACTTTTCAGGGAAATAGTTTCGATTATCGGTGTGTTTGCAGGGTTTTATCCCACTTCTATATATTATATGATGGTTGCAAAGCACCTTTCAAGATGGATATCCGACCCTTCATACCTTAATATCGGGAGCTTTCTCCTCATATTTTTCAGCATTTTTATCTTGATCGGTATTCTGGGAATTATCGCCAAATATCTGCTTAAAGTTGTAACTTTCGGCTGGCTTGACCGGGCGTCGGGGATCGTCTTCGCGCTTGTAAAAGGCATATTGGTGACATCTGTTATTCTGATTTCCTTAACTGCTTTTCTGAAAAAAGGAACGCCTGTCATCAAAGATTCTCTCCTTGCACCTCACCTGACGTTTGTTTCTGAAAAAATGACCGCTGTTTCTTCCGAAGATATTAAAAATAAATTTAAACTTAAAATAAAGCCTCTTAAAGAAGCCTGGAAAGGAAAATCATAGACTGGAAATCTGAAATCTGCGAGGGCATTCCCAAAAAGTAATACAGCACTTTGGAAGTCCGTGACCCTTATGACTTTGATCGGTTATGTAAAATCAGCCTGTCGTCAGCTTATCGGGAGGGTCATGTACTTACAAAGTGCCGTAGTAGGTAGTACACCACTTTGGAAGTTCGTCCCCCCCTTTTTTAAAGGGGGCAGGGGGGATTTTATGTTACAAAAAAAGGGTGTTGCGGCAGAAATCCCCCCCGGCCCCCCTTTAAAAAAGGGGGGAGAAATTTCCAAGTTGTTGTAGTAGTAGCCTGAAAGTCGGATAAAGCGTACACTTTGAGCCAAAAACACATCACTATAATCACTAAGTAGTTGAAAATCCGTACAATTTTTCTTA
>JAUCGG010000157.1 GCA_030378015.1 Desulfococcaceae bacterium HSG8 | reverse complement strand
ACAGGCTCCGCCCTGAACTGACTCATCGGTCTTACCCTGAAACATGAGGCAGAGCCTCCTGAAATGCATTCCTGGGCGGAGCCTGGGAACGAGAATTTCCTACTTTTCGGGAATGCGCTCGCTGATTCTTTATTCTATTCTGAGTTTTCATCCTTTATTTAGCAATCCTTGCGGAGTACAAAGCTTGCTTTGCGCCGTAAGGACAGGACATTTGCAAAGCAAGCTTTGCACTCCGCAGAGGGCGCATTCCCAAAAAGTAGGAACTTCTCGTTCAGCCTGGGAATGCATTATACGGAACGTAGGGTGGGGCTTGCCCCACCAAAAATTGATTGCTTTTATTATATCATTTTTAATGATATTGGTGGGCAAGCCCCGGGCAAGCCCCACCCTACTGAACTGGAATTTTCAGGATTAAACGCTCATGAAAAACCCGGCTTTTCGGCCCAGTCCTCGCGGGGCCATGAAATTGTCACAGACAAAGGCGAAAGACAAATTCAATTTATCCGCACCAGCGGAGCGAGCGAGAGACTGACGGACGGTCAGATTAATTATAAGCCTTTCAATCAGCGATGTGCTTATCTTAAGCCTCGGTCGGAGAAGCCTTTCCGCACCGCATACGATCCGATGCTCCGCTCACCCGGCCCTGCTCTTTTTCTTTCACCACCTGTCCGTAAACCATATCCTCATGCGGTTCTCTGACCAGATTCCTCGGCAGCCCGGGTTTCCCTGTCCCCGGAAAGATTCTCATAAGCCCGCCCCAGCCACATCAGGACTGTCTCCTCCGTGACTCCGAGAACGAAACATATCCTCGAAAGGCTTACCCCGTACCAGTATCATTTTCAGGGCCATCATCACTTTGTCCTCCGGTGTTCTGAGGTCATAAAAGACCGTGTCACGCGTCTCCGAAAACATTTTTCAGCATTCTCCGCACTGAAAAATCCGCCGTTTTCCGCTTTTCGTCATGTATGTGCTGATGCTTATGATATTCCCCTGATTTTTCTGACCATGTCCGTCACAGTTTTTATTCGGACACGGCTGATTCCAATCTTTTGCTTTTCTCATGTCTCTTTCCTCCCGATTGCCTTATGTGAGGAAATTACCACAATATATCAGGCTCGTCAACCAAAATTTTTAATCAAAGTATTAGCGGAAGAGTACCAGCGCGACGGGGTTCAGCTTTTCATTGCCACCCATAATTATGTTCTGCTGAAAGGGTTTGACATTCAGAAAACCCCGGACGACAATGTCTGTTTCCTTTCTCTGGCTCACGACAGGGAGACAGGGCAAATCGGTTATTCGGAAGGAGAAAATTATCACGATATTGTTCCCAATGAGATATCAGAAGCTTATACCTATATATATGACGAGAAAATCCGGCGAAGTATCGGGGTGATAATGACCGAGGGTGACATTCAGATTGATTTTTCCGGCGCGATATCTGTCAGACGGTTTGACGATGCGAATCACGGCTTATCACATTGCACGCAGGCAGTTGATTTCAAACAGATATTCTGAAAAGGCACATTCCTGTGGACGGACCTCCGGATAATCCCGCAAATTTGTTCACGGATGCATGATCATGAATCTGAGAACATGGAATTCCTCCCCGCTTCGCCGGTTTTCGGTTTCGAGGTGAGCGAACGAGGTTTATAATATGTTATTTTCAGGGAAAGAAAAATCGGATTTCTGAACCATTTAAATCATTTATGAGGAGGTGCAAAATGAGGAGCGTAACGATGTTTTCAATTATCTTAATTCTGGCGGCTTCTGTTTGTGCGCTGGCTTTTCCTGTGCCGGATACGGGGCAGACTGAATGTTATAACAACACGGAGGAAATTCGAGGGTGAGGATTTTTATAGCTTGGATGCTCAAGGGAATGAAACGACTGGTGCGTGGGTTATGGGTGCGGGATAATGAAAAAGGTGGTTGCGGCAGAAATCCCCCGGGTGCAATTAAAAGTGTTAGGTACTCGGGACCCCTTGTTCCCAAACTCCGTTTGGGAACACACCTGCATACAAACTCTGTTTGCATCTGTAGCTACCTGATATTTCATGCAAAACCGGAGTTTTGCGGGCAATCGCGTTCCCAAACGGAGTTTGGGAACGAGGACTTACCTGACACTTTTAATTACACCCCCCTTTAAAAAAGGGGGGGACTAATTTACAAATTGATGTAGTAGTTTACACTTTTTCTGACTGCAGAACAATTTTTCAAATTGTTTAAAACGATTTGAAAAATCGTTCTACATTAAAGTGTAAACTGACAAATGAAGGATGCCGATGCCGCCAATCAATTATCAACAGATTTCTATCTTCTCAATACCGTCTTACCGTCTTAACTGATATTGAATTTCCCAGATTCGATATATGGTTTGTCCTCGACATCTATTGCGTGAAGGATATCCCTGTAAAGCCTGGCCTTGAATTCATTAACGATTTCACGTTTTTTATTCATTTGTTTTGCAAATCCCAGGGCTTCATTCATGAGATCATCAATATGGCAGGCCTTTGTAATGATGTGATGTTTTTCGCACTCCTGGGCAGTCAGGCGGCTTCCGGTATATGTCATCTCTTCCATTTTATACATGGGAATCGCCTTTTTCAAAAGTGCCAGCATGCCGGGCAGAAACGGAATTCCCAGATCCACTTCCGGGAAGCAGAAGAAGCCTCTGTCGGACCGCATCAGCCTGAAGTCAAACGCGCATGACCAGATCGCGCCGCCCGCAAATGCGTGACCGCTGATTGCTGCTACAGTAAGCATTGGACACATAAGGGTTTTCCTGAACAATTCATTCATCAGGTAAAAAAAATCTTTCGCAGCAGTGATATCCTCTTTTTTTATGACAGGCACAAGCCAGTCAAGATCAATACCGTTTGAAAATATTTTTTTATCTGAAGATGTTACAACGAGTGTACGGGCATCGGTCTTCTTTTCCACCTCATCCAGGACATCAAGAAAAGCTGCAAGAAAATCAGGGTTGAACCGGTTTTCCCCGTTGTTCATAGTTATAATTGCAATGTTTTCATCCAGGGTATATTCCACCATTGCCATGCAAAGCACCTCCCTTTTTGAAGTTTGAAGTTTGAAGTTTGAAAATGAGTTGAACTTCAAACCTCCCTTATTAAAATTGAAAAAAGGCAACACAATAATAAGTGTCGCCTTTTTGAAGTTTGAAGTTTGAAAATGAGTTGAACTTCAAACTTCACACTTCTATGAGCAGCAGGAACGGGTTGTCTCACATCCCCCGCAAGCTGACCCGAAATCAATGCCTGAGGTCACCTTGAATCCGACATCCAGGAAATCAACTTTTATCGGTTTGATTTTATCCATGAAATTTTTGTCCACCAAGTACTTGAATCCTTCAACGTCATATACATCATCAGTCTCTTTTGGTTCATCCAGAGCCATGGCCAGAGAAGGCCCCCCTCATCCCCCCTCGTTTAAAAAAATACGGATCGGGGAAATATCTTTACCTTTAAAATATTCAGTGATCTGAACTGTTGCTGACTGCGTTACTTCCAACATGGCTGTCCTCCTTATATCTTTATATTAAAGTGAATCCGGGATATTTCTGTAAGTTCCCAAATATCAGCAAATGGAAACTTAGGATTTCCCAATAAATAAATACCCGCGGGTTCGGATTTGCCAATCCGAACCGAGCAAGAGAGGGCCGAATCGGGTATATTATTTATTTAGTATTCTGATAACCTTCCACTTGCTCAATGTATAAAAGTTATTCATGACCATAGGGTTTGTCAATGAAGAAAACGACGGAAATAGATTCCATCTATTGTTAACCTGTCAGCAGTGACAAACGGCAGCTTTACGGAACGGGCAAAAGTCTCCGATATTCGGGGACCTGCGAGGTTTTGAAAAACTCGCAAGTCTGATCTGTACCGGGAAATATATCCGGGTACATATTCTCTTTGCGCGTCTGCACACTGTGATTTAGCTGGCTTCAGCCTGCTTTCACTTTCAGCCTCGGAATTGATTCCGAGGATGTCTTTTACCGGAAATGATACTGCAGGAAGCCTGGCTCCGGATGCCCGCAGTGCCTGTTCCTTGCCTCTATAATGTCATCGCAGTATATGCAGTATCTGTACTTGCCATTCTTACGGCTGCGTTTGGAAATCAGCCGGGTGTTACACACCGGGCAGCGTTTCCAGCCGAATTTTTTCGGATTACCCATAATTTGCCCCGCATAAATGAAAAAAATTCCTGCTTCCCAAATTCCCAAATCCATATCCTTTTATTTCACATAACAAGGGGAAGCGTCAATAGGTTAGCAGGAGTATTACACGGAGGAAAAATCCCACTTTTTTATCCCGGCAACCAGTTTTCTCACTTCATTTAACGCTTTTTCTTTAAATCGTTCTTCCAGGGCAGCATCAAGCATCTCCGAAGTCAGAACCTGATTCATCCCGGAAAGGAGTGCTAGGGAAGCCAGTGCCCGGTCCTGCTTTTTAATTCCCCGGTCTTTGAAATCAGCAGAAATAACAGTGCCCCGTGTAGCGGGGATATCCACGTCGGCAGCCTTAATGATGAGGGTCTCAGGGCCGATTTTGTCAAACATAGCTTTTCTGCGGGCAACTCCTTCGGCCGCGAGTACGATTACCACAGTGGGGTCCGTGATGCCGGTATAGTCAATTTTCTCAGGAGAGAGAATCAGTTCGCTGACCGAAGGCCCCACCAGTACCGTGATATTATAGTCATTCTTCTGGGTCACATTCAATCCAGCGGTAAGGCCTGCAATGCCTAATATCTCACCCGCGGTTAATATCCGCTGGCCAGCCGAACCGAGGATAATTACCTCCTGCCGCCCTGCCTCCGGCGTAAAACGGGGCGAGATTCCTTCCGGCATGGAAACCGGTTCCATACTGCCCGCGTGTTCACGATAGCTCGCGCCGTACTCTGGCCGGATATTCTGCGGAACAGGCCCGTTCAAAGTCTCCGATTGACCTATGGATTCTTCAATCATCTTAGGTGTCAGCCTGTTCCGCCGCAGATAGCGGCCCGGACAGATTCCCCGGATATCAATGAGGCTGAATCCCTCAAAACGAATGGCCTGCTCAATGACTTCCGACAGGTCTTTCTGATAAGCTGATGACCGGGTGACAAAGGGTGCGCCGGCTGCCGCGGCAAGGCTGCCAGGATCCATAGGCTTCTCCAGGCTGTTGAGAAAGCCGGAACTGAGCATACTCTCCTGGGGAGTTGTGGCTGAAAACTGTCCCCCGGTCATTCCGAAGTTAAAGTTATTGAGGATGAGGAGCGTTATATCCAGATTTCTCCGGCACGCGGAAAGCAGGTGCGCCCCGCCGATGCCCAGGCCCCCGTCCCCCATCGTCACCACCACATGAAGATCGGGACGAGCCATTTTCAGGCCCGCGGCGTAGGTCAGTGCCCGTCCGTGAAGCCCGTGCAGTGCATGAGTATTAAAAAAAGTATCAAACAGCCCGGAGCATCCGATATCGCTGACCATAGCAATCTGGTTTCCCGAAAGTCCCATATTCTGAAAACTTTTGTCCAGGGCATGGAGAATTCTATCATGCGAACATCCGGGACAGAAGACCGGCGGACGATTTTTATTCAGCAGGCTATCCATTGACCACCTCCTTTATCCGGCCCGGGGTTATCAGGCGGCCATCCATCTGTGCGAAACATTCCACAGTTTTATCCTTCAGTATTCGTTCAACTTCCCTGGCATACTGCCCCAGGTTCATCTCCGCCACAACTACCCGCCTGACATTTTCAGCGGCCCTGCGGATGAGGTTCTCAGGAACGGGCCACAGGGTTTTCAAAACCAGTAAGGAAACCGGTTTGCCCTCAGCTTTGAGCGACTTGCAGGCTGCCCTTGCTGCCCTGGCAGTGACGCCGTAAGTGATAATCATGGTTTCAGCTTCCGGTTCGAGCATTACATCCGCAAAGCTGAAACGATCCGCGTCTTTTTCAATTTTACGATTCATCCGATTCAGCATCGCTGCAATCTCTTTCGGTTCAGTCGTGATATAGCCGTCAATGCCATGAGTCGAAGAGGTTTGGCGGACAATCTCTGGACCCCCGATGGGAAGAAAACCGGGCACATCTTTGCCAGGCAAAGGTCGGAAAGGCAGGAACGGCAAATCCCCGGACGGTGCGGCGCGATCCTTTACAGACGGCCATTCCTGTTCATTCAGATCCACGCTTTCCTTTGTCAGAGCAATCTCTTTATCAGAGGCCAGGATCACCGGGCAGCGATATGACTCAGCGAGGTTGAATGCATGCATGGTCAGGATAAAGCAATCGGAAACATCCGTGGGAGAGAGAACGATCAGCGGCAGTCCCCCGGAATTCCCCCATCGCATGAACTGGATATCACCGTTCGCGCCCCGGGTCGCTGAACCGGTCGAAGGGCCCAGCCTCTGCACATTGACTATGACCATTGGAATCTCTGACCCTATGGCAAAGGAAATCTGCTCGGAATAAAGGCTCATCCCCGGCCCTGATGTCGCTGTCATGACTTTCAGCCCCGCCATGGATGCCCCGATACAGTATCCCATTGCAGCAATTTCGTCTTCAGCCTGCAAAACACTGCCTCCGTTGGGGGGCAGAATCTTCAGCATGGTGTTAAAGACTGAGGTTGCCGGGGTGATGGGGTATCCCGCAAAAAAGCGGCACCCCGCATTATATGCGCCCCAGGCCACAGCCTCATTTCCTTCAAAAAAATTTAGTTTCATTTTAAACTCCGAACCCAGGCAGGGTCGTTTTTTTTCGAAAATTCTTTGGAATAAATTCCGAGGCTGAAAGCCAGTTTAATCAACGCAACTCCCTTCAGGATACTTTCGCTTTCAGCCGGGGATTGATCCCGATTGATCCCTCGGCATTGTTCTATCGATACCAAAGGTAATACCGTCCGCTGTTTTTACAATACCTTTTTTGTAAAAATATGGACTTCAGCAGGGTCATTTATTTTTTACCAAGGCATTTTATTAATCTGTGAAATCTGTGGAATCTGAGGTAATCTGTGGTTCAAACCTCTTGGGCGGTCTGAGCAGGCGTTCTTCAATTCTGTTTCGATCTGAAACGTATGCAACTTCCAAACAGTCAATGAGCAATTTTGTTCCATAAAGATATTGCTCAATTTTTTTGGCTTCTTCTTTTGTAAATTTATAATCTTTGATAGCTTGACCTTTTTTCAGAGAATCAACAAGGTGTGCATAATCTATAATAATATCAAGGGCAGTATCGCGGGTTCGATCAATAGAGCGAGCTAAGGTTCGGTATCGGGATTGATCCAACATATTAAGCAATATTTCAAAAAATTCATCTGCATCATCCAGCATTTCAGCCGTTAAAAGAAAAACCTCCCGCCAGTTTTCATCAGTAAAATGATTACGGATCAGGTTTTCTAACGCGCTTTTGTGAATATTGGAAACAATGTACTTGGCTGTATAATATTCCTGGAAAGTTAAATGAGAAAATGAATAAATTCCTTGTGCGCGCTCCACAAAAATACCGTGCTGAGATTCAACAGCTTTAATGACTGCAATTCCGTCAATTTCTTCTTGGGAATCAGCTTGGGGCAGGTTTTTCAAATATGAAACAATCTTCTCCCCCATATGCTTCTGTTCAATCAGGTATTCCCCTTTTTCAAAGCTTTCATAAGCAATGCGGGCAAACATCTGGCGTTTTCTGCCCAGGGAAAGGTGGCGGTATATGTCATCCCGTTTAATGCCGCGGGAGGCATCCCATTTTCTCAGCAGCGCGTCAATGGCTTCCTCATAAATTTCGGAACGGCGGGACGGAAAGCTGAGGGTCTCCTCAAATCCGATGCACAGCAGCGTGAGCAGCAGGGGATTTTTGGCAAGGTCGCGAAGCCGGTCATTTCGGATTTCGTAAAATTCCTTTAAAAATTTGTCAGCAGTCTGATATTTGCCGGTAAACCACTTGTAAACAAAAGTTTTTAACTGAGATTTATCGAAATCCGCAATTTCCACATAAACGAAATCTTCAAATAGGTATTCGGAAGCCGCTATCCGGCAGGTGATGACAACTTTGCCATCTTTATAGGTTTTACTGAAGTTGATGACTTCCCCGATAACCTGCTTTCGCAGATCATCTTCCTTATTGACTTCATCCAGACCGTCGCACAGGAGGATCGCCTTCCCCTCTTTCAGAAGATTTTCCATAAACCCTCGGGGATTCGGAAAACCACAGGACTCAAACTCGTCCGCGATAAAATCGTACAGAGAGCGGCCTGACTCTGAAAAATTTCTCAGGGGGATAAAGATCGGGATGTAATCCAATTCACCGTCTGCTGCCTTCATGGCGACATGCTTGAGAAAAGTGGTTTTGCCTGCCCCGGGTTTGCCCAGGATAAAAAGCTTTTGCTCGTCCCGGACAGCATCCATAGCGTCTTTGCCTTCTTCAAGGACATCTCCGAAACCGGCTTTACCTCGGAATGTCTCTTCAAGGCGTTCTTTCGGATCACAGCAAAATGCAGACCGCGTTTTCAGCACATTAACCCGGGTGAAGATATCCGCCACGGTCACGGGTGAAGCCAGCCGCCAGAGTTGCATGGTTCCGTAGCGTTCCTTCTCTTTTTCCAGATACTTGCGGAGCGGGGGCGGTTCTGTAAGCTGTGCCTTTGCCCGCGCAAATCCGCTGCGAACAGACCAGAAATCCGGTGCCCGGCGGGGAAATTCCGCTTCAAAACAGGATGGAATAATAAGGACCAAAGGCCCCGGAAGCCGTTCCATAAGGATGTTCCGCACCTCGTTCATGCGCTGGAAAAAGATGTTCCACTCGTCCCCGTCTTCCTCTGACTCTCCGGACCCGTCAATCACAAATACCCTGTCTTTTTCGTCCTTATTCTGCCAGTAATATAATGGCTCAAGAATTTGGGAAGCGAGTTCTTCAAAGCTCGGACGTTTCTCCTCTTTTCTCTCAAAAGAAAAATGAACCCACTCAGAAGGCTGGCCCCGGGTGCTGTTCACCGCGTCTTCCATGACCTCCAGCGCGGCTTTTGCCTGAATCGTGGTTTCGCATACCAATATCGTGAAGTTCATTTTTTCGGCAAGGGCTAATGACTCGATGATCGCGCAGAAATCCTCTTCCTGCCGGAGCTTGTCTTTTAATTCTTCAAATTGTTCGTTCAATACCGGCATATTACTGGCTTTCAATGTCTGTGATTGCTTTCTGAATCCCCGGGATTTCATATACCGCAGGATGAAGTTCAAACCAGAGGGCATCATTAAGATAGCGCAATACCGCATGATTGGCAAGCATAAGATCGGCAATCTGTCTGTGATCATCGTTTTCGATGGTGAGGAATTTTGTTTTTGCCACACATGCCAGCCACGCAAAGGATTCTCCGGTAACGATCATGCGGTACTGATTCGCAATGTCAGCAAGAATGTGTTCAAACGCGCTTTCAGAAACCGGGTGCTGCTTCTGGGCAATAGACATCTGGAGAATTTGAACGATCTCTCTCGGATATCCGCCGGATCGGAGGATGAGTTTTTCAAGCCGGCCCGCCATAGCATCCGCGCCGAAAATTTCCTTCAGGATATCATCCGGCACACGCCTTCGGATAAGTTCCCGCGCCGCGTTAATGCCTTTGGGGTATGGTGACTTTGTTTTATCGCACACCTTGATCATAGGCAGAAACTCCACGCCTGTCATGCGGGTCGCCAGTGCGGCAGGCACGGTATAAAGCACATGCACCGGCAGTCGTATATAAGGCGCGCCGCCGCTGAAGACCTGTTCCGCGCTCGCCAGCACCTCATGCCAGTTAGATGTCAGCCCCCTGAGTTTCTCGATAGAATCAAAAATAATAACCATTCCGTCCCGTTTAAGGGTATTTTTTACCCGGCGGTTCAGCATCTCCAGTTCGTTTTTAGCGTCTTTGATGAACCTTGAAAAATGCAGTGCAGCGGTCTTCCGTATGCGTTTCCGCAGTGCAGGACGGGTTTTCATCTCATAAACAAGCTTGCCCACCGACGCCACTTCGAATTCAACCTGCTTCAGTTCCGCATCCGTATTTGTCAGCCAGTTCCAAAACCGCTTCAGATAACCTTCATCCAGGGATGTTTCCGGAACACCGCCTTCCGCTTCAATAACGGTTTTTTCTGCAGAAAAAACAATTGCAGAGATAATATCCGTAACCTCAATGGGATTCACCAAGTCAATGACCTCTTCAGCGTTAATGAACACTGGCAGGAAGTTTCCGAGTTCAGGATCAGAAAGCCGCTGTGCCAGGCGCCGGAGTTCGGTGGTCTTACCTGATCCCGGATGTCCGGTAAACAGTTTGAAAACCGTCTGATCCGAAAGTGTGATTTCATTGAGGAGTTTTTCTGTCCAATTGATTCCGCGAACATAGTCGCCTGTCTCATCTCCCAGGCCATCCAAATCCACATTACGCTCATCATCAGGATCAAGCGGCTCATAAGGCGCACAGCGATTATAATATTTTTTTTTGGCTTTAAAATCCATTTATTTAATCTCCCTTTCCTTATCTCCCCGGCTTTCTGATTATTGCGGATTTTTGGCAATGTTTCAATAAAAAAGTCATTAGGTGATTTCCAGAAAAGAATATACATACCAAATACAGTTTGTAGTCCCGCCTTTAGGCGGTGTCATGCCGCCTGAAGGCGGAACTGCAAACTTCAATCCGGTATGTTTTTTATTGGAAATCGCCTTACGTTACCTTACAGATTCAATCATTGTGATTTGTTATTTATTTTATTTCAGTCGGATATAAGATGACAGGCCACAAGATGTCCCTCTTTTCTGACAGTCAGAGGCTCTTCTTCTCGGCAGATACGCATTGCATATGCACACCTTGGCTCAAACCTGCAACCCGGCGGAGGGCTGATGGGCCTGGGCGGCGCGCCCGGAATACTTTTGAGAGCTTTTTTTCCTTCTTTCAGGCTGGGATAAGCCCCGATTAATGCCTGGCTGTAAGGATGCATGGGGTTTTTATACAAAGACAGGGTATCTGCCTGCTCCATGATCTTTCCGCCATACATGACAGCCACTTTGTCGCATGTCTCAGCAATAACGGAGAGATCATGAGATATCAGTATGGCGGTGAGACTTAGTTTTATTTTCAGGTTATTTATCAGCGACAACATCTGCCGCTGCACGATAACGTCAAGGCCCGTGGTAGGCTCGTCCAAGATTAAAAACCTCGGATTACATGAAGTCGCGATGGAGATCATCACCCGCTGTTTCATCCCCCCGCTGAATTCATGAGGATAACTCCTGATCCTTGCATCACTGATACCCACCAGATTCAGTTGACTCCTGGCCCTTTCCCATGCCGCGGCTTTTGTCACATTTTCATGCTCTATGATCATTTCGGTTATCTGTTTTCCGATGTTCATCACCGGGTTAAGGGCATTCTGAGCCTCCTGGCGGACGATTGAAATTTCCTTTCCCCGTAACCGTCTCATCTCATAATTGCTCATGGGAACAAGGTCCTGGCCGTCGAAAATAATTTTGCCCCCGGTGATCCTTCCCGGGGGCCTGACCAGATTGATAATTGACAGAGCAGCCGTGGTTTTGCCGCACCCTGATTCCCCGATCAGCCCCAGGGTCTCACTTCTGCTTATATCAAAGGTAATACCGTCCACCGCTTTTACAATACCTTTTTTTGTAAAAATATGGACTTTCAGGTTTTCGATTTCAAGCAGGGTATCTGGTGTTTGGTGTTCAGTGTTTGGTGTTTGGTGTTTGGTCATCTGCTCCGGCTTCCATATTTTCATATTTTATCAATCTACTACAGCACTTTTTAAGTTCCTCCCCCCCCTTTTTTAAAGGGGGGCCGGGGGGATTTCTGGCATAACTCACTTTTCTGTCAATGAAAAATCCCCCCGGCCCCTTTAGAAAAGGGGGGGACGAACTTAAAAAGTGCTGTACTACTGATAATGTTTCGTTGTAACCGTTAAGTCATAGGAGTTCAGCAAACACCAAACACAAAACACCAGAATCAATGCGCCTCTGCCCAATTCTTCCCATATCCTACATTAACCTTCAGCGGAATCCTGAGTTTCCACACTCCTTCCATGACTTCCTTTACAAGATGCTGTACGATATCCAGTTCATCAGGAGGTACTTCAAACACAAGTTCGTCATGTACGGAAAGCAGCATCGCGGATTGAAGCTTCTGTTTTTCAAGTTCGTCATCCGCTCGGATCATCGCCAGTTTGATGAAGTCCGCGGCTGTTCCCTGGATGGGAGTGTTCACCGCGGTTCGCTCGGCAAACTTGCGGATGTTGCTGTTGGAACTGCGAATTTCCGGCAGCATGCGGATTCGCCCCATAAGGGTGCTGGTCTGCCTGGTTTCCCTTGCCTCCTCAATGGTCCGGTCAATGAACCGCCTGACGCCGCTGTATCTTGCAAAATAGTTGTCAATACAGGTTTTCGCCATTTTCCGGCTGATACCGAGTTCTTTTGCCAGACCGAACGCGCTCATGCCGTAAATAATGCCGAAATTGATTGCTTTTGCCTGTCTTCGGAGTTCTTGGCTCACAGCATCAGGAGGAACCTGGAACACCTCGCTCGCGGTGCGGGCATGGATGTCCTCGTCTTCCATAAAGGACTGTAACAGGATTTCGTCATCTGAGCAATGGGCCAGGATGCGGAGTTCGATCTGGGAATAATCCGCGGACAGAAGAAGCCAGCCTTCCTGTGGGATGAACGCGCTTCGGATCTCTTTTCCCTCCTCATCCCGTATGGGAATATTCTGGAGGTTCGGGTCAGAACTGCTGAGGCGGCCTGTCACGGTGACAGTCTGATTATAGGAGGTGTGAATACGACCCGTTTTTTTATCCGCAAGCTTGAGCAGGGCATCGGTATAAGTGGATTTCAGTTTTGCCAAGGTTCGGTGTCTCAGCACCAGAGCGGGCAGTTCATGCTGAACAGCGAGGGATGTCAGCACCTCGACATCCGTGGAATAGCCTGTCTTTTTTTTAGTCTTTTTCTGCACCGGCAATCCGAGCTTGTCAAAAAGAATATGCCCCAGTTGCTGGGAGGATTTGATATTGAAACTTTCTCCCGCTGCCGAGTATATCTGTTCCTCGATCTTCTCCAACTGATGTGCGAAGGATTTTGAAAGTTCCCGGAGTCTGTCTTTGTCAACGCAGATCCCCCGCATCTCCATTTTCATCAGGACAGGGACCAGGGGCATCTCCGCCTTTTCCATAAGCTCCGTAAGCCCGAGGGCTTCGAGTTTCGGTGTCAGAACATTGCAGATAATAAGAGCTATGTCCGCGTCCTCACATGCATAAGTGGTCGCGCTTTCTACGGGAATCTGGCTGAACAATGCTTTTT
This sequence comes from Desulfococcaceae bacterium HSG8, assembly GCA_030378015.1. Lineage (GTDB taxonomy): Bacteria > Desulfobacterota > Desulfobacteria > Desulfobacterales > 4be13 > JAUCGG01. The sequence goes on along the minus strand of JAUCGG010000157.1, from coordinate 1,540 downwards.
TGTCCCTGCCCGTGACTTCCTCATATGATATCTTCGCATGATCCAAGAAGTCAAGCGCGATCTGATCAAGATTGTGGGCCCGTTTCGAGGGATTCAGCAGATAAGATGCGAGCATGGTATCAAACACAACGCCCCTGAGATGAATCCCGTGGCGAGCCAGCACCATCCAGTCATATTTGACGTTCTGCCCGATTTTCCGGTTATCCGGGTTTTCGAGTACGGGCTTCAGGGATTCCAGGACCGGGGAGAGTTCAAGCTGCTCCGGCATTCCCAGGTAAAAGTGACCGCACGGGATGTAAAACCCTTCATCTGGCCTGATAGAGAATGATAATCCAACGATCTCCGCCTTCATGGGATTATGGGACGTGGTCTCGGTGTCAAAGGAAAATATGTCTGAAGATTCAAGGCGCCTGACCAGTTCAGAGAGTTCCTCCGAGTCATGAACTGATTTGTAGTTCTTTTTGCTGAGATCAGCGGGTTCGGGGAATTTTTTCTGCAACTGGCTGAATTCCAGTTCCCTGAACAGTTTGGAGAGCTTGGCGGTATCCGGTTCCTGTAATCTGAAGTCATCGGGTTTGAATTCGAGGGGAACTGTTGTATTAATGGTGACAAGCTCCCGGCTCAGAAGTGCCTGATCTTTGTAATTGACAAGGTTCTCGTGCTGCTTTTTCTTTGTTATGGTATGGACCTGTTCATACACTTGATCCATAGTTCCGAACTTCTGAATCAGGGAGAGCGCTGTTTTCTGGCCGATGCCGGGAACCCCTGGGATGTTGTCGGATGTATCCCCGGAAAGCCCCATCATATCAAGCATCTGCCGGGGTTCAATGCCGAATTTTTCCCGCACCGCATTGATGTCGATGGTCTTTTCTTTCATGGGGTCCCAGAGAATAGCCTTGTCTGTCACCAATTGCAGGAAATCCTTGTCTCCCGTGACCATTACCACGGAAAAGCCTGCTTTTTCTGCCATTCCTGCAAGTGTGCCGATGAGATCATCAGCCTCGTATCCTGTCATTTCAATGACGGGTATGTTGAACCCCTGTGTGATTTTTTTGATGTACGGGATCTGAAGTCCCATGTCCTCCGGCATCGGAGGGCGGTTTGCTTTGTATTTTTCATAGATTTCATGCCGGAATGTTTTGCCTTTTGCGTCAAAGAACATGCCGACATACGCGGGCTTTTTGTCCTCTATAAGCTTTATCAGCATTTTGCTGAAACCTAAAACAGCATTTGTGGGGAATCCTTTTGAATTGGATAATCCCCGGATGGCATGATAGGCGCGATAGATGTAGGCCGTGCCGTCAATGAGATATAGTGTTTTTTTCATGAGATTGCATAATCCGGCCCGGCCAGCGCAACGCCAATCCGGGAACAGAAATTGAGAGATTGCATTCAATACCCCGAAGGTTACATAAGGGTGTAATTAAAAGTGTCAGGCAACCCTTGTTCCCAAACTCCGTTTGGGAACACATCTGCCCGGCAAACTCTGTTTGCACATGCAAAACGGAGTTTTGCGTGCAATTGCGTTCCCAAACGGAGT
>JAUCGG010000025.1:39908-41422 GCA_030378015.1 Desulfococcaceae bacterium HSG8 | reverse complement strand
ATGACATATTTAAAACATTATCACAGATACTGAAATCCTGAATGCCTTGCTATCAAAGCTTTATGGAAATCAGCAAAAGTTGAACAGACAAATCGCATTAAATAAAATCAATAAATTATATGCAAGTTAAATTTAAAACTGTCCGGATCAGAATGCCAATTTATTGAATAAATCGAGATAGATATATAGCATATCCTAAAAATGTGTTAATATATAAAAGAAAGGAGGCTGAACTCGAAAGACAGCGCGATGAACTCCGAAAACAGGGGGCAAAACTCCGAAAACAGCGGACTGAACTCGAAAGGCAGCGATCTGAGCTGGCTGAAAAGCTTACGAATATGGGAGGCCAAACTTCCGAACTGGAAAAACAGGAATCTGAACTCCGAAAGCAGTTCGCTGAACTGGGTGAAAAACTGACGAATCTGGAAAGGCAGGCTTCTGAACTGGAAAAACAGCGAACTGAACAAAAAAGACAGGCATTATCATCCTTAAATGACCGGCTCCGCGAGGAATCGGAGGACGGACTGGCGGTTACAGAGGAAGAATACTGGGAAAAATATTATCAGCACCCCGATTTCAGCTATGAGTGGGATGACGGGTATCTGTCGCTGAAACCCCTGAAATATATGAAAGGATTCCGGATTTACCAGTGGTTCATGTTTGTCCTGGGCTTTTATTTTGACACATATTCTACGGGTAAGGTCAACCCGGGGATCGGTTTCCGACTGGCGCTTCCCCATAAGAGCAGCGTCAGGATCCCTGAGCTTTTTGTGGTTACAGATGAGAATCCTGTGACAATAAACGACGATGACCGCTCCTTTTCCGCGGGATACCTGAACTGTGTGTCGAGTCCCTGTCATACGCTTCCTTGCAGGAAACAGAACGGGACACGGTTGTCAAAAAAAGTGAATACGAGAGCGTCGGTGTTAAAGAATATTACATTCTCGATGCAAATGTAGAAGATACAGCTTGTTACCGCCTTGACGAAAGTAAAAAATATGAAAAAATCAGACCGGTGAGGGATATTATCGTATCTTCGGTACTGCCGGGTTTCCAGTTCCGGATTTCTGATCTGTACCGTCAGCCTTCTCTTGAAGATATGGCAGTTGATGAGGTTTATCACTATGTCTTCTCTTCTTATAAGAAGCAGCTCGGGCAGGAAAGACAGCGCTCTGAACAGGCTGAAAAACTGCTCAGTATGGAAAGGCAGCGGGCTGAACAGGAAAAACAAAGAGCTGATCGTCTGGAGGCAAAACTCAGGGAACTGGGAATTTCCCTGGAATAATATAATCATTAAATTCAATGAGATTTGGGAATATCAGCAGATACATGCAAAGCAGGGGCTTTGCGTTACCAAGCAGGGCTTGGAAACGAGGCCGGTTCGGCAATTTTCCATCTACTGATTACGGCTTACTTCGTCAAAATTCAGGAGTTTCATGCTATCCTCTTTCAGTCCCATAGCGTAAATCCCGTGCCGTGTCAGATGCAGTTCCACATTTTCAGGGATATAAAGT
>JAUCGG010000025.1:0-39811 GCA_030378015.1 Desulfococcaceae bacterium HSG8 | reverse complement strand
GAATCTGTCCTTGTTTCCAGTTCATCCGTTCTTTCCTGCAGATTCAGATTCATATCCCTTCTCCTGTTTAGTTTAAATACAAGGATAAAATAAGGTACGAGCTGTTAAAACTGCACACAGCGTTAAATCTAAAAGAATATACAAATTTTGTCAAGGGTTATTGAAATGTGAAATGTGACTTCATCTGAATTCCGAAACTGCTCAATCCGGCAACATTTCGGAATTTATTTGGGATTTGGAATTTAGGGAACTCCAAATAAATAATATACCCGGTTCGGGAAACGGAGCCCCCTGTGCTGCCCGGTTCGGATTGACAAAATCCGAACCCCGCACATGCGGGGGATTTGTCAATCCCCCGCGAGCAACGGGTATTTTATTTATTGGGATATCCCTTAATTGGGATTTGAGGGTTGAGATTTGGAATTTATTTGGAATTTGGATATTGAGATTTGGAATTTCCCTCCAAAACATCTCCCATCAACTGCCGCCCGTCATTTGTACCGATCAGGTAAATACCGCTCATGAGCTGCCCGTTGTCAGATTCGATTTTCATGTATCTGGCATCCGGGGAGACATCATCAAATAATTCTTTCACGGTGACGGCCATTTGCTGGTTCGGATTCATGCGGCTTGTTTTCGTGCTGAGAATTTTTCCATTTCCTTCGAATAGCGTGAAAGTGATTTCCGCGGGGATATCATCAGCATTCGTAATGCCAATCCCTGTCCACCAAGGATCACTGCATAAAATATGAGGCAGGTACAGGGATGAGGCAGCAGGCGGGCGGATGGGAAGCCCGGCCAGTTGAAATTCGTCGGTTGTGCCGTAAAGCAGCAGGCCGCACAGGGGTTGGTCGTCTTGGGAAACAATGGTAATGGACGCGATATCTTCGGCAGGGGCGTCGGGAAATATGTCCGGGGCATAGTACACAAAATTCTGTTTTGCATTTAATACATATTCGGAAAGGCCGGTCAGGTTTCCTTGTGTATCATAAGCGGAAAACAGGATGGTTGAATCTTCCTCCCCGGTGTTCATTACTGCGATGCCTGTCCACCAGTGGTCGTCGGAAGCGATATGGGGGATCACAAGGGCGGGGCCGCCCGGGGTCAGGGGGACGAGTGCCCTTCCTGCGGAGCCGATTGTGGGATTAAGAAAGGTGGTATAACCTGTCAGGCAGTTTGCTCCGCCCAGGGCCGAGGCACTCATGGTTCTGGCATCTGAGGTCAGGATGCTGATGTGCAATGTGTCTCTTTCCCACTTTTGGCCGGGCGCGAGTTCAAGGGTGTCTGATGCCAGGATATATCCATCCTGATCATAGGAGTCCAGTGATATTTCCCGGGTCCGGTTTCCTGTGTTAATGATCCCGAAAATGGTTTTCCAGCCCCATTTTTTGGCAAAGTGGGGGAAAAACAGTTCCGCGGAAGCTTTATCAAGGGAAATAAAATTTGCTCCTAACATCAGGTCAAAATTTTCCGCGGTTGCAACCTGGGTTCCCCGGAAGGGCGTGTCTGAGTCCACTTTTATATATTCGTTTCCGGTCACCGGGGGGAGTCCGAAATCTTCATCCGGCATCCCGATCAGGTGGGGTTTCAGAGAAATATCTGTAAAAACGGTTCGGGGAGTGCCGTCCTGGTTTACAAGGGATATCGTTATCCTGTCTTTTGTGAACGGGTTTTTATTGGGAGTCAGCAGGGAGATTTCACTTTCCCATTGGCCCGCGGGATAAAGGGGGAATATTCCCTGGTAAGAAAAATCATGCCGGAGAATCAGTTCATAATCAGGCTCGGCAGAGGGATTTATCGGAATGATTTCAAAGAAGTAGGTTCCAGGGGTGTCTTCTGTTGAAATGAACTGTTCTTCGCTGTCGGCTGTCTCCTGGATCAGGATGCCTTCGGGGGTGTATGTTTTCAGGCTGATATCGTTTCCTGTTTCTGATACCGCGCGTATGTTCACTTTATCATTTCTTTTCAGATCAACCCTGAAATAGTCGCTGTCCGTCCCTATCATGGTATGAGTGCCCGCGGATAACGGGGACGCGCTTTCAAGAGAGTTATTTTCTTCGTAAGGGTCGTCTGTGCTGCTTACAATTTCTTTTACTGTGTCGTAATCCAAGTCCGGGTTCCGAGGGGATGTGCCAAAGGGTTCGTAGGCCATTACCGGCGGGGTGGTTTCATTTTCCCAGCCGTCTTCTGTTATGTTCCCGTCTTCATCTGAAACAAAATAATAATGATATATCTTTGTCCTGACCTCTGTGCCGATAAAGTCCGGTTCTACATGATCGTCCGCGTAATAGATCATGGTGGTGTAATGCCGGGTGCTGCCATCCCGTGTATAATTCGTATCATATTTGAAAACCGGGTGATTCCAGCTTTCACCGTCAGTTCCTATGTCCAAGATAACAGGAATTTTCTGATGTGCAATAAACTCTTCCAATATCTCATGGAACTCTGCGGGGGTATCTGTGGAATGGATATTGTACAGGGCACCGTAATAAGCAGCAGTCAGCAGTCCTTTTTTATCTCCTATACGGAAAAGAATTCCCTTATAGACACTCTTGTGAACCGGTTCTTCCTCCAAAATAGAAGCAGCAGACCAGCAAAAGCAAAGTCCTTCCCATGGCACTGCATCCGGGGAATAATGACGTTCTTTGCCAAACTGTGTCGCGGGGCCTTCGTAAGTACCGGTGGTAACATAATCATATTTTTCAAGCGGGGCAGGATGCCCCCGGTAATCCTCGCCCGTAACCAGACCTCCCTGGGTTTTGGGCCACCAATAGCCTGACCAAGGGATATCGTCGGCTTCATAAGTGGCGCATTTCACCTCCGGTGTCTGAATAAAAAATGAAAGGCTTATGATAAGCACTAAGAGGAAAGAATTATTTTTTAACAGATATTCTCTCACGGTTCTGGCAGGCAGACATTCTGTTTCCATGTTTGTTGCTGTTTTCGGGAAAGCGGATAAGAAATGTAGAACGATTTTTCAAATCGTTTTAAACAATTTGAAAAATTGTTCTACAGTAAAGTGTTTTCCCTGTAGTTGATTGTTGCTGTTTTCGGACAACTACAGGGAAAATGTATAAGAAAAGGAAAAATAACCTTCCCTTTCTTATACTTTTTCCATGTAGTTGTCAGTTTACACTTTTCCCTGTAGTTTTCGGAAAACTACAGGGAAAATGTATAAGAAAGGGAAAGATAACCTTCCCTTTCTTATACTTTTTCCCTGTAGTTGTCAGTTTACACTTTTCCCTGTAGTTTTCGGACAACTACAGGGAAAATGTATAAGAAAAGGAAAGATAACCTTCCCTTTCTTATACTTTTTCCATGTAGTTGTCAGTTTACACTTTTCCCTGTAGTTGTTCGGACAACTACAGGGAAAATGTATAAGAAAAGGAAAAGATAACGGACGCTTTTACAAGTTGGAGTCGCTTTTATTGTCCCGGAGGGACTTGTGAAAATAGCCCGGCAATTCATTGCCGGGTCGGATATGCAAATTTGCCGAGTCCCGTAGGGACGACCGGATTTTTCAGTCGTCCTACGGGACTTGATAATCCGGGGGACGACCTCACCCGGCAATGAATTGCCGGGCTATTTTCAGAAGTCCCTCCGGGACTGAAAGTTACTCCAACTCATAAATACGTCCAAAGATAACCTTCCCTTTCTTATACTTTTTCCATGTAGTTGTCAGTTTACACTTTTTCCTGTAGTTGTTCGGACAACTACAGGGAAAATGTATAAGAAAAGGAAAAATAACCTTCCCTTTCTTATACTTTTTCCCTGTAGTTGTCAGTTTACACTTTTCCATGTAGTTGTCAGTTTACACTTTTTCCTGTAGTTGTTCGGACAACTACAGGAAAAATGTATAAGAAAAGGAAAAGATAACGGGCGCATTTACAAGTTGGGGGAGTCGCTTTTATTGTCTTGTGAAAATAGCCCGGCAATTCATTGCCGGGTCGGATATGCAAATTTGCCGAGTCCCGTAGGGACGACCGGATTTTTCAGTCGTCCTACGGGACTTGATAATCCGGGGGACGACCTCACCCGGCAATGAATTGCCGGGCTATTTTCAGAAGTCCCTCCGGGACTGAAAGTTACTCCCCCAACTTATAAATACGTCCAAAGATAACCTTCCCTTTCTTATACTTTTTCCATGTAGTTTTCGGACAACTACAGGGAAAATGTATAAGAAAAGGAAAAGATAACGGGCGCATTTACAAGTTGGGAGTCGCTTTTATTGTCCCGGCAATGAATTGCCGGGCTATTTTCAGAAGTCCCTCCGGGACTGAAAGTTACTCCCCCAACTTATAAATACGTCCAAAGATAACCTTCCCTTTCTTATACTTTTTCCATGTAGTTATTTATATAAACTTCACTTGCCGACAAAAAATAATGGGGTGGGAAAATTCCCACCCCATTATCAGAAACAATTACCTCAGAAACGAAACTAATTACCTGTACAGTATGGTAAGCCGCAACAGTCCCGTGACAGGGTGCCTGCTCCGAAGGTTCCGTCGGTAAGGAACGAATAGCCGTCCAAGGAGTAATTGGATTTCACTTGCAGGGACATCGCTCCGTTAGCAAATGCGCTGGAAAAGTTGGGCATCATATCATCTATCATGAAAGTCCAGATTGAGTTGGTAACCCCTGCCCTGTATGTCTCCTCAAGGCCGTTAGCATCCATCAGTGTCAGGTCGCAGTATGCATTTGCAGGCAGAGCCTGTTTAGCTGTGATTGCAACACCTGACGACCACGGGTTGCTACCTTGCAACACATATGGGAAGAATGCGCAACCCGCGCCTTCCTTGGGGCCTTCATCATCACAACAAATTTTTGCAACATCCAGGATAACTTCACAATAGTCAGGGGGATTACATTCAGGACAAATAGAAGGATCAGTTACATTAAACAGCACTCTTATCCTCAGCCTTACTGTATTACCCTTCAGATTTTTTGTATCGACCTGAAAAGGATCAATACGCATAGCAGGTATGTCAATCCACAGCACACAGTTTCTATCTTCATTGTTAGTGAAGGTGTATCCGCCGGAGAAGGTGCCATCAGCTTGCCTTTGAATCACAGATTCTAAAGCAACCGCTCTTGACCTTGAAAGAATAGGGCCAGATAACGACTTTTCTCCCAAACCCGGTAAGTCCTGCCTCGCTGTCTCTCCCGACATACTGAGATCATAAAATCCTTTACGGCTGATTTTGTCTTCCGTATATCCCTTATAATACTTTATGTTCTTGAAAGCTCTCGTCGTACTTAAAAGTGATCCCGGATTGTTTGGATCCTCGGTATTATCGAGGCCGTCTGGCATAGACATTTCTGGACGCTGACAAGGGTCTTCGCCCTGAACAACATATTGATCATCTCCGAGTCTGAAACCGTAGTAACCAAAGTATAGCTTATCCAACTCCGTATCGGTAAAGTAAACCCCGTCATCCTGAGTCTCAAAATTTCCGTCAGCATCAATCATCATCTGGATGGATATCTTTTGACCGGCGGCAACCACACACGCTTCAGGACACAGACAGATATCAAACAAAAATCTTTTAAAAGGATCAACCGGTTCCTCTTTTTCCTCTAAATCCTGTTCGCAATATCCATATGTTTTAATGTAAGCGGGCATCAAATTACCTGCCTCATCCGTACCCGGCTCATGGCCAACATAAGGAGCAAGGTCAAAATCTACCCATTTTTCCCCATCAAAATCAAAATGATCGGATACGGGGTTTTGGCCTTGCGATCCCTTAGGACAAGGCACATTGTCCACTTCACACCCTCTGCACTCACCAGGATGTCCAATCCCCAGGTTGGGACCGTAATAATCAAGAAGCGGGTATGTTGAAGGATTCCCGCTTCCATCTGTTTCTATCGTGAGATAGTTGCGCCCATCCTCTGTACTGGTAATCGGCTTAACACATTGTTGAGCAAAAGCAGACCCGCCTATTACCAAGGTAATTACCATAGCTATCAGCAAACAATTTTTAATCATCTCTCCTCCTGAATTAATTCCTATCTTGTTTTTTCACCTTAAAAAAACATACTTTCATAACAAAACATTATCTTATTTATCATCACCTCCCTCTCATTTCCTAAAATATTTTATCAAAAAATTTCTGTTCAACGAAACAGTCGCACATCAGACTCAGCATTCTGCGGAAATCAATTTCCTCTACGATCTTAAAAAAATAACAAAATATGGCATCCTTCATTCAGTAGTTTACACTTTTCAAAAAATGACATTTTCCTATTTTTTATGTAACGATCTGTTTGTATTGCAAAAATAAAAAAAATACAGTTTTTGAAAAAATCCGAAAAGTGTCAACTACTTTTGGGCTGTTATGAAGGATGCCCAAAATATTAAAGCTTGTACCGTATGTAGCAATTCAGGTTTCATAATCTTTTATGATTAAGTTTGTGTGAATAAAAACACCGCAAAGTCATCCGATACAGGCTATAGTACAATTAATTCTATTAAAAATATTTTTTTTGTCAAGCTTTTTTGCCTTTTTATCAAGACAACCGCATATTTTGATTATCCTAAAAACAGGAACTGAACTGCTGTACAACGCGATCATAAATTTATATCTCCTCTTTAATATACAGGAGGGAAGAATTATGAATCGTTGTGCCTACGGATTTCTCTCCAGCACCAAGCGAAATCCTATAGTCATTCCAACAGTCATAGGGGAAACGTCTGACCGAGATGCCGAACGACAGTATTCAACTTTAGCTCTGAAGGAACCTCCCCGTACCACTCGCTTTAAGCCTGAAGAAGGGCCTATGGGGTCGGTCACAGCAACATCAGGATAATCTCCGTACCAATCCTGGCACCATTCCCATATATTGCCATGCATATCGTATAATCCCCAAGCATTTGGCTCCTTCCAACCACCTGATCTGGGAGCAACATCTGCATTGTAAGCATAGAATCCTACCGCATCAAGGGCTTCATCATAACCACGCCCCAAGGATGTTATCTCTCCGTTGGCAAAAGCAGTCCTGCTACCTGCCCGGCACGCATATTCCCATTCTGCCTCTGTGGGTAAGCGATATTTCCCTTCTCCTCGGTTGTTCATCTTATTGATGAAAGCTGGAATGTCAAATTCCGCTAAACTGACGTATTCCACTGCTAAAGCAGAGTCCAAATACCAAAACCATGAAGGATTATCGCCCATAATATTTTCGTATTCAAACTGGGTAACTTCCATAGTTTTCATATAAAACGGCTTGGTCAGGGTTACCTGATGCAGCCTTTCGCCATCATCACGGCCATCTTCATCTTCCGGACTTCCCATCATAAATGTGCCCGGGGGGATACGAACAAAATCCATCCATAAAGGTGTACCGCAATTAAATGTTACAATCTCCATTGGCATAGCAGAAACCTCGCCTGACTCACTGCTCTCTCCGGCAGAATTTTCTGCTGTCACCACAAAATAGTAGGTCGTATCATTGGTTAAACCGGTAACATTGTGAGCATAGTAGTTTTTCTCGCCCGTCAAACCGCTAAAACTGTAAGACTCCCCAACGTCTTCCAACATTATGCCAGAGGTCCAGTAATTATAATTGCTCTTTTTAATACCTTTTTTCGTAGAAAAATAGATATTATAGGTGATGTTTTCTCCCACCTTATCCCATGAAATCGTTACTTCTTTTCCCCTGGGGGGAACTGCCCATACATTAACAGGGGCTGAGGGAATTGAAACCGCACTTTTCTTAGGCGTAGCAGACTTCACACCCGACAGATTACTTTCTCCGGCAGAATTCTCAGCGGTCATCTTAAAGTAATATGTCGTGTTATTAAGCAGGGGCAAAACCTCATATTTAACTGCATCTTTCTCAATACCGGTTATTTTCTTGTCACTCGAACCAGGGTGACTGCCTTTTTTCCAGTAAATATTATAAGTTTTGGCATTACTTATCTTATTCCATGAAATAACGACTTTGCTGTCCCGGGCACTGGCGGTAATTATCGGGGTAGCGGGTTTTACAGCTTTTTCCGGAATCCTCACCAGCCGGAAGCCTACTAGCTTGGTGGCTATTGTGGAAAATGTTTCCTGTTCTGCTGACGTGCATTTTTCAGCATAACGCTCCGCGCTTCCGCCCCGCATCACTTCATCCTGGCATACTTCCCATACATTTCCATGCATGTCATAAAGATTCCAGTAATTCGGAGATTTCCTGCTGACAGGATGTGTTTTCCCGCCGGAATTTGCACAATACCACCCTATCTTATCCAAATTCGGATCCTTTGCATCACAGGTTCCGCCTACTGTAAGCGCGCCGTTCGCAAAAGCTGTATCAGAGCCTGCCCTGGCAGCATGCTCCCATTCGTGATCAGTCGGAAGACGGTATTCCCCTTCTGCATCTTCTTTCTCATTCAGGTTACTGATGAAATCCTCAATATCCTGTCCCGATACATATTCAACCGGACAGTTCTCACCGCCTCCGTCACAGGCTTTCCCATTAGGCTCTTCATCCATCACTTCTTTCCATTGCCCGCGGGTAACCTCTGTGGACTGCATCCAAAAGTCTGCATCCGGAATTTTAACGAATTTCATTCCGACGGAGTTGGTATCAGTTTCAAGATTGGCCGTTTTTATCGTTGTGGATGTTGTTGACGACTGAGGCAGTGTAGTCGTTGTTGTAGTAGTCGTTGGCCGAGTCGCTGTTGTCACTGTTACCGAACTTCCGGGGGTCGCTCCGGCCTCCTTTGATATCGCGATTTCTTCGCCATTATTATTGACTGCTATCACCCTATAAAAATAGGAGCGTCTGGTTATCAGACCGGTGTCCTTAGCAGATAGCAGTTCCCCGCTATCCTTACTGTCAACTCTTCTATAGATACGATAATAGGTAGTCCCTGGCACTTCATCCCATGTAATCTTCACACTGGTGCTGCCATCAGGCTGTGTACATACCCGAGGCGTCCCGACATCTGTACATCCGGGGGTCTGACCATTATCATTGCCATCGTCCTGACCATTTCCGTTGTCGCTGTCATCAGGCTTATTGTCGTCATCAGAGGCACAAGGTGGGTAAGCACAGTCCACGCCAAAGCCATATCTCATATTCGTATTAGTAACAGGGTAATGACTCCCCAAATTATCTTCAATATCCCCCTGTGCATCCGTAATACTGAATCCAGTCTGCCCTGCCAGAATCTGCAAAGCACGAATTGCCACATCCAGACCGATCTTCCCGTCACAGTCCGGATCATAATTCCTTATTATATTCTCACAGCACATGTCTGTATCCGCAGCCATTGTTACCCGGGGCATCACTGCCGCGCACAGGCATGTTACAAAACAAAGTGCGATCAGAAATTTATTTGTTTTTGTTTTTTCAGACATAACTTTTTCCCTATCAAGTTCGGAGTTCCTATCACCATTATTTATGAATGTCAACCCTAATCAGTCAAAATTTTTTACCAGGCAAATCATCAGGAATCATCTGTTATTTAAAGCTTTTCAATCCGAATATATTCAGTTCGGATTCCCGAAGCCCATAATTTTTTTTTGTAAAAATCCCTCCATATCAGATTGTTATCGTTTTAGCCTGATACTGCCAAGCAGAATCAGAAATTTCCCTCAGATGACCGGTCATGATCAATCATGGGGTGTTTATTTCATAATAAAAGGGATAAGTCAATAGTATAAAAGGAGTATTAACACGGGGGAAAAAACGCAATAATGCGGTGGGAATATTCTACCCATCATGCTCGGATTGACGAGGGGATTTTCTCGTTCCCAGGCTCTGCCTGGGAATGCATTTCAGGAGGCTCTGCCTCGTGTTTCAGGGTAAGACCGATGAGTCAGTTCAAGGCGGAGCCTTGCAGAATGCATTCCCAGGCGGAGCCTGGGAACGAGTAACCACAGCGGGGGATTTGTCAATCCCCGCGAGCAGCAACGGGTATTCCTGCTCATGCTCGGTTCGGATTGGCAAATCCGAACCACGCGCGGGGGATTTGTCAATCCCCCGCGAGCAGCGGGTATCCCTTATTCTCGTTCCCAGGCTCTGCCTGGGAATGCATTTCAGGAGGCTCTGCCTCGTGTTTCAGGGTAAGACCGATGAGTCAGTTCAAGGCGGAGCCTTGCAGAATGCATTCCCAGGCGGAGCCTGGGAACGAGTAACCACAGCGGGGGGATTTGTCAATCCCCCGCGAGCAGCAACGGGTATTCCTGCTCATGCTCGGTTCGGATTGGCAAATCCGAACCACGCGGCGGGGGATTTGGCAATCCCCCGCGAGCAAGCAACGGGTATCTCGCGAACGGGTAAGTTTGACACTCCGAATAATCAGATTGATTATTTATGCTATTTGAGAAGTCAGCCTTCTCTTAACCGCATCGGAAATTCAGAAAGGTAACCTTGTAACTTACCCTGTCGAAGATTTATGAAAATCCAGTTCAGTCAGAAGGCTTGGAAAGATTTCGAATGGTTTCCGGATAATGAAAAGCGAGCAGCACAACGAATTCGCAAATTATTAAAAGACATACTGCCCCTGCGTTAAAATTTCAACTATCCGGGTTGGTCCGGAAGGATCAGACAGGCTGACGAACTATCCTGAGATTATTCAGCTTGTATTTTTTTATTAACTGATATCCTATCGTGTTGATCTCTGTTGAAGACTGTTTCTTCCCGGCTATCTCATGCCTGATTTTATGAAGTTCCCATAATACGGGATCCTCTTCTTTCGTATAATAGTTTTTATAATGCTCCATACTGATCGCCTCCCAGGTTTTCAAGTGTCAGAATCTGTATCGGACTGTAATTATGTCTGATATTTATATCCCGAATCGCATTCATTGTTTTCAGATTCACAATGTGCCTGAAGTTCCACGATACAATTGCATCCGCCGAATAATAGGATGCTGCAGCTATGTGTATTGTGTCATTGACCTCCCTCGCCAGAATTTCCTCTCTGTATATAACCCGGCAAGCCCGAATATATCCTCATTTATTTCCAATACCGGAACCGATAACGAGTCAAGGAGGTTCAACATGTTAAGCATCAGAGTTTCATCTGTATTGTTGCCGATTTCTTCCAGCACAAGCGTCAAAACATACAAAGCGAATTCTTCGGCATTGTTAGAAAACCATTTCTGAGTAATGAGCTGTCTCAGCGGCTTGCGATAGTCAAAATATGCCGATATGACGGATGTATCAATATATACTTTATACTTATCCACAGATTAACACTATGATTACAATCATTGATTAATAATATTCAGATTTAATTTATGAGCGTAAAACGTGACCCAAATCACGTTTCATGTTCAGGCTATATCGAAGACTTTCCGGTAAACAGTGGATTCCGGGTTAAAATTAAAAAACATCCGTTTTTTAATTTTCCCCGGAATGACAGTCTGCTGCCCGGAACAAGTGACCGTCATTCCGGGGAAAATCGGAAAACGAATGTTTTCCGATTTTAACCCGGAATCCACTGTTTGCTAGCTAAAAGTTTTCGGGTAGTGTTCTACTTCGGGATATCCTTATATATATAAAAGATATCCCGAAGTAGAAATATCGTCCCAATTCAGTTGCTGTCATTCCTGTGAATTTATTATCAACAACAGTATTGTTTCTTATTCCTCTCAGGTAGTTACGCAGGGAATTATGTGCAGTTTCATAATAATCCCATATTTCGTGAAACTCGATAATCTGGTCTGAAAAAGAAACACGCCTAATCATTTATAATATCCAAAATAGCATCTGAAAAAGAATCGCTGTTGAGTTCAAGATATCTGATTGAAGGGGGAGGGGTGGCAATTTTCCACTGCCATTTCTTATCGCGCGTGCTTTCTTTCGAATCGGTGTTTAATGCTATCTTTACATTTGCCCCGTTTGCGTCTTTGTCCACCAAGAGAAATTTAACCGTTCCGTTTTTGCCTTTCATATCAACCCTGCCCCTGGCATCTCCGATTAATATGGTTCCCACCGGCTCAAAAACAACCTGCTCATTGGTGATGGTTAAAATCAGCTTGTCAGCTTGGTACTGACCGATATTTTCCTCATAAATATCAACAGACATGAAATTATAACCGACTATATCCTTATCTTCATAGTCTTTCAGCCAGGTCCTGATATTTTCATAAAACTGACTGAGGAATTCCAGCCATTCATTTTTTTTCTGTTCCCAGTCAGTTTTAGGGGATTCTTCTCTACGTTCTGATCTTTCCTTAATGAACTGATCCAGATCTTTTTTTCCCATTTTTCAGCATCTTTCATAAAGACTGAAAAGTAGTTTACACTTTTTCTGACAGGGAACTCCAAATAAATAAAATACCCGATTCCGGAAAATGTAGGGTGGAGCGCTAGCGTAACCCACCATCTTTGTTGGCGAATGATACGGTGGTGGGTTACGCTTCGCTCCACCCACCCTACATTTTCGGGTATTTTATTTTTTGGAAAATCCCTAAAGTGTAAACTGACAAATGAAGGATGCCCATTTTTCTTTCCGACATCCATCAATAATCAGCGAAGTTTTTTAGTACTGTACGGATTTTCTTTTAGCAAAAATTTCGCATAGCTGCCGCAAACCATAATCGTAAATCCTGGCATCCTTCATAAAGACTGAAAAGTAGTTTACGCTTTTTCTGACTGCAGAACAATTTTTCAAATTGTTTAAAACGATTTGAAAAATCGTTCTGCATTAAGGGAACTCCAAATAAATAAAATACCCGATTCCGGAAAATGTAGGGTGGGTGGAGCGCTAGCGTAACCCACCATCTTTGTTGGCGAATGATACGGTGGTGGGTTACGCTTCGCTCCACCCACCCTACATTTTCGGGTATTTTATTTTTTGGGAAATCCCTAAAGTGTAAACTGACAAATGAAGGATGCCATTTTTGGCATCCTTCATAAAGACTGAAAAGTAGTTTACGCTTTTTCTGACTGTAGAACAATTTTTCAAATTGTTTAAAACGATTTGAAAAATCGTTCTACATTAAAATGTAAACGGGCGTATTTACAAGTCAGGGGAGTGATTTTCAGTCCCGGAGGGACTTCTGAAAACAGCCCGGCAATTCATTGCCGGGTGAGTATTCCGGATCATTCAGTCCCTCCGGGACTGAAAAAAACGGGGGATATCCGCCCCGGCAATAAATTGCCGGGCTATTTTCAGTCGTCCCTCCGGGACTCCCCCAAGCTGTAAATGCGCCCGTTAGGCCCCTTGTTCCCAAACTCCGTTTGGGAACACACCTGCCATTTCATGCAAAACCGGAGTTTTGCGGGCAATCGCGTTCCCAAACGGGTTGGGAACGAGGACAATCATAAATCCCCTTTCATCATCACATTCCCCACCTTTGCCTTGAACTCCTCTGTTACCGCATCCACATCCTCCAGACTGGCAATCACCCGGGGCGTGATCAGCAGAATCAGTTCTTTTTTGTCTATGGATCTGGACTTTTTTCCAAACACATACTGCAATAGCGGAATATTTCCCAGGCAGGGAACCCCGGAAAACCCCCTGTTTTCTGTCTGTTCAATCAGTCCGCCGATAACAATTGTCTGGCCGTCTTTTACAGTGAGCGATGTGTTTACGCTTCTTTTAAAAAATGCAGGCTGGCTCCCGGTTCCCACCTGGATACTGTCCTCCAACTGGTTGCTGACTTCCTGGCTGATATCCATGCTCACAAGACCATATTCGTTAATATGGGGTGTGACAGACAAAATAACACCGGTGTTCCTGTACTGGATACTTGTCTCAACAATGTTTGAATCATCATCCCGGTTATAGATAGCGCTGGCAACAGGAACTTCAGTGGAAATATTTATTTTTGCTTCCTTGTTATCCGAAGCTAGGATGCTGGGAGACGAAAGGATGTTGATCTTCTTATCCGACGCCAGGGCCGAAAGCGCGGCAAACCATCGGTTTGTCTGACCGATCACATAATTAAGACCTGCAACTCCTATATGGGCTTCCAATGTAGAAGTGTCGGGCCTTCTTCCTGATCCCCTGACGTAACTCCATTCAATCCCCAGTTCTGTCTTTGTGTCCAGTGAAATTTCGGCAACAGTCACCTCAATCAGAACCTGCCTGGGCAGGATATCAAGTTTTTTTAATATATTTTCAATGAGATGGAAATCCTTGGGAATTGCTTCGATGATCAGGGCATTTCGGACTTCGTCCGGTGTGATCCGGATATCACTTCTCAATATCCCGGAGCCGTTTCCTGATTTCAGGCCCGATAGTGCTGTTGCTCCTGCTTTTTTTTTCACAGGGGCAGGAGTTTCAAAAAGCCTTCTGGCAGTCTTTTTTTCAGGCTGGGAATTCTTCTTTGTTGTTGTCTTTTCGGTTTTGGCAGGCGCAGGAGCCCCTGAAGTGGAAAAGACGCTGTTCAGAAGCTTGGCCAGTTCATCTGCTTCACCGTTTTTTACAGAATACACATAGATCCTTGGCTCAATTTCATGGCCCGGCACATCAAGCTGACGAATAACCTGCTCTATACTGGCAAATGCATGGGGAACCGAACTGATTGCTATCAGGATATTGAGCCGCTCAACGCCTATAATTTTTACAGCGTCCTTGGGAATTTTATAGGAAGCGATAATTTCTTTAAGGGTCTTTACCATGTCCTCGGCGTTCACATATTCGAGGGGATAAAACCGATGACTGACCTTATCAAACACATTGACATCAAACACTTTTACCAGCTTTAACGCCTTCAGGATATTGGATGATTTATCAACAATCAGAAGTGTGTTTGAATCTTCATGGGAAACAATACTGCCTTCCGCGGAAATAAAGGGCGTCAGCAATTTGGTAATTTCTTGCCCGGATATGAATTCCAAGGGGATAATCTGGATGATCACCCGCTCTCCCGGGGGGACATCCCTTTCCGAATCCCCGAAACGAGTAATAACAGGCATTCGTGACGCGTCTTTCAGATTGACAATTTTGTAAAGGCTGCCTTGCCTGACAGCAGTTAATCCGTTCAATTCCAATATCTGCAAAAAAACAGGAAAAAGATCCTTTCCCCTCAGTTTGCCTGCGGTATGGATCGTTACCGTGCCCCGGACGTTCGGATCAACAATATAGCTGATGTTCAGCAGTTCTGCCATGACCCTGATGACTTCATAGAGGTCAGCGCTATCAAAATTCAGTGTGATATCTCCGTGTTGTCCGGAAGGTGCAGGCTGAGGAGGAACCGGTGGATTACGGACGCTTTTATACTTCGGTGATTCCGGGGTACGGATGTTTTCGCTGTACACAAGGCGGCCTGCCCCTTTTCGTTCCGGAACCACGGGTTCCGTCTCTTTTTCTTCGTATAGCACCTGCCTTTTTATCTTTCCGAACGGGGTGGGAACCAATTCATATTTTTCATCTCCAGCGGGAGTTTCTTTTTCCGGCTTTTCCTTTATTTCTGAAATTCCTGTATCCCCTGCCTTTTCCCTGCCTGAAAATTTTTGTCCCGAACACCCTGGGTGAAATATCATAACTCCGCATAAAACAAAAAAAATAATCAGACTGGCCGGAAACCGGAAGCCTGATTTCCGGGTTCTGATTTCTGAAATCCGTTTCATCATAAATTACTTCTTCCTCCGCGTTACTTTTCCAAAAGGCGTATCAACCACTTCAAATTCAGCTTCTTCGGGTGCTTTTTCTTCTGAGACAATTTGTTCTGCCGCCTTTTTTGTCTTTCGTGTCATCTTCCCGAAAGGCGTATTAATTTCCCGAACCTTCGGGCCGGCTCCTTTCTGGCCTTCTTTTTGTTCCTTCGCTGATTCAGATACGATAACAGTCGGTTTTGATGCTTTTTTTATTTTCCCCTGTCTTTTGGGCTTGGTTTTATCATAAAGAGGGATTTCATAAGTGTCGTCCCCTTCTGTCAGAAGGATGCTGCCTTTACGGATTTCAGCCACTTCCAGTTCGCCGATTGTATCTCCCGTCTTTACCCATTTGTTTTTTCTTTCATCAGGCCCTCTCAGGGGATTATCTATCAACGCGGATTGGTAATGATCTGTCAGGATAACCCCGTACAGGGTAATCTTTTTTCCGGAAACCCTGAGCGGCTTCACCTCCGGCTCTGACTCCGGTTCTTCGGGTATGAATTCCGCCCTGTCCGGGGAAAAGAGATTCCTGTCCGCCACGACATTGTAGGCGGTTTCAGAAGGCATTCTCCGATTTACACTCTTTTTGACCGGAGCTTCGGATTTTCGGGCCGGTGCCGGCATTTTCATATCCGGCCTCTCGCTCAGGGACCAGATATCATATGTCTTAACCCCGAAGAATACGGCAAAAGCCGCCAAAACGATGCTCATGAGCCATGTTTTGGAAAACATTATGAGTTATCCTCTCTCTTTTTCATAAAACCTTCAACCGTAAACGTCGAATATATTTTTTTCACCTGTCTGTCTCTTGCCCTGACCTTCATTTCGGTCACTCTTAAAAATTTTGAAGAAGTTTCAATGCCATAAAGCAGTTCTTTCAGTTGTCTGATTGTAGAAACAATGCTGATCTGAACCGGAATACCGGTATATTGCCCGGCAGGCGACTCTTCGGTGACACCCTTGTCTCTGGCCAGATGGTTTTTCGGAGCTAAAACCCGCATGGACGTTATTTCGACCTCGCTCCGGCTCCCGATTTCATTCAGGATATTCTGGATATCTACGGCAGCAAGAGAGGGGGTTTCACCGGTCAGGAGACCGGTCTCCGCGCGCTCAAGCGAGCGGTTCAATGCAATGAGCTTTCCATCCAGTTCATTTCTTTCCTGCACCATCTGCCGGTATTTTACCAGCTTTCTTTCCTTCAGCGATATCTCTTCCCCCAGCGGATGAAATCCGTCAAAATCCGCAGGTCCGAAACGATATATTGCCCCTATAAGAAGCAGGATTGCCCCGCCGATAAGGATGTATTTTCTTTCTTTTGTCATGATTTTGTCAGTTGTCAGTCGGCAGTTGTCAGTTAGCAGTTAGCAGTTGTCAGTTAGCAGTTGTCAGTTGTCAGTCGGCAGTTGTCAGTTAGCAGTCGGCAGTCGGCAGTGGTCCCGTTGCAACTGCGGACTGACAACTGAAGACTGAAGACTGAAGACTGAAGACTGAAGACTGCTAACTGCTAACTGCCAACCTATTTAACGAGTTTCAACCCTACTCTGAACCGCTCCCTGCCGTTTTTTTCCTTTGTAATAGTGGATAGAAAAACCACATCCCTAAAAACAGATGAGTCCTCCAGCAGCGGAATCAGTTCGGACGCTGATTCCGCATATCCCTCGATCTGCATCCCTTTTTCCGAAAATCTGAATTCCCGGACCCATGCGGTTTCAGGGATAACTTGGCTGAGTTCTCTTAAAATGTCCAAGGCAGGTATGTGACCGCTTCGAAGCGCGTTCAGGTAATCAAGCCGTTCTTCCAGCTCCTGGGAGCCTGTCCGAATCCGATCAATGTTTGCAATTTCGGATGTAAGGCGTTTCAGTTCTGCATTCAATTCTTCCAAGATGATCTTTTGTTTCAGAAAATGACTTCCTCCCCAGGCAAGTCCTGATAGGATTACCATAATAGCCAGGAATATCATCATATAATAGCCGGCTTTACCTGGCCGCTTTCGCGATTCAGGAGGAAGGAGGTTGATCTGAAGCGGGGTTTTCCATAATCCTTTCAGTGCAAGGCCGAAGGCCGGGACAAGTTCATGGGAGGGGATTCCCATTTCAGAGAGTGACGCGTGTCTCCTGGCATCAGGTTCATTTCTTAAAAGATTCAGGATATCCTGCTCTGAACCAGGAGTATGTTCACCGGGTTTATGAGCGAAAAAACTGACCAGCGCGGTCGAGCAAGGCTCTATTCCGGAAACCCCGCCCTTTAAGGTTCCTGAAAAATTAACATAAGGTGCAATGGAATTTTTTTTCCCCACAATCAGGAGAACTTTAAGCCGATTTTTTGCTTTATCTTCGGAAAGAATATGGTAGTCAAAAAGAACGTCATCCGCAGGCAGGGGGATATGTTTTTCCATCTCATATCTGAGCGTTGATCGGAGGTTTTCTTTTACTGCCAGCGGGAATTCAATATCTTTGAAAATCGTCAGTTCAGAAGGTATCCCGATAAAAGTATTTGTCGGGGAAATCCGCTTTTCTTTCATAAAATCCGCTATCTGAATTCTTATGATCTCCAGTTTTTCTTTCAACGGGGTCTCTTTTTCCATGGAATAAATCCCATGAGCCCCGAGCTTCACCCCCTTCAGAGAAGTCTTCAGATATGCGATAGCAACTTTATCAGCTTTTATATCAATGCCCAGGCTGTTTTGAAAAGACAATATATGTTCCTTGTCAGTTGTCAGTTGTCAGTTGTCAGTTGTCAGTCTTCAGTCTTCAGTCTTCAGTCTTCAGTCTTCAGTCTTCGGTCTTCGGTCTTCAGTCTTCAGTCTTCAGTTGTCAGTCTTCAGGTCTTCAGTTGTCAGTCTTCAGTCTTCAGTCTTCAGTCTTCAGTCTTCAGTCTTCAGTCTTCAGTCTTCAGTCTTCAGTCTTCAGTCTTCAGTCTTCAGTTGTCAGTCTTCAGTCGTCGGTCTTCAGTCGTCAGTTGTCAGTCTTCAGTCTTCAGTTGTCAGTTGTCAGTTTTCAGTTTTCAGTCTTCAGTCTTCAGTCTTCAGTCTTCAGTCTTCAGTCTTCAGTTTTCAGTCTTCAGTTGCCCGTTGACAAAAAATAATATTCAATTTCCAACATTCAATGTCAGCAGATAGAAAACTTTACGTTTCACGTTTCACGTTTCACGTTTCACGTTTCACGTTTCACGTTTCACGTTTCACGTTTCACGCATCACGCATCACGTTTCACGTTTCACGTTTCACGTTTCACGTTTCACGTTTCACGTTTCACGCATCACGCATCACGCATCACGTTTCACGCATCACGCATCACGCATCACGTTTCACGTTTCACGAATTACGCATTACCCATCCACCCACCTGATGATACGGTACTTTCTTCTAAGCGATGTGTCAATCTTTACCAGGGCCTTAACCCCGCGTCTGATATTTCCTACGCTACCCCATGACTTTATTGTAAAAATAGGTGATATTCTTACAGGTGAGGAAAGATACGGAATTATGGCTGCATATACTTCTGACCCGACAATCGGAAGCAGTTCAGACAAGGCTCTGAAATCCTTTTCTTTCCTGTATTCCATGATTTCCTGTACCAAATCATCTGTCATATAGGGAAGGGATCGGAGGAGTTGCGGGGATGCAGCGTTGATGTTTATCCGGGCAGTTCTTTTTTTTGATCTTTTTTTCCCAGCCTGTTTTTTTTTCTTTTTTTTCCCTGATGCTTCGTCCTGATCAACAACAGTGATCATTTCATCAAGTCCGCCGTAGAACATCTCCGGTGTGACCCCCCTGACCAGCAGGAGTTCCCTGGCTGATACAAAATTGCCGTCCCTGCATTCATAGGGTTCGGGCAGTGAAAGATAATAATCATCCTCTGCACCGTTTACCCGGTGGAGCTTGTCCCTGTCCCGCCAGTCCAAGACGGAATCTGCTATAATATCTTTATCACTCTCTTCAATGTCAAACGAATTCAGCATCATCTTTAATACATCCCGGTTTGCCCTGTTGATATCTATTTTCCCGCTTTCATTTCCGATTTCCACCTTGAACTGACCTTCTGCAAAGGGAATGGCAGGAATATCCGCATTGAACCGCCACTCAATCAGATCATCCTCTTTCTCATCAGGAAGCTTTTCTTTCCGGCGGGGTGTCGTCCGAAGCTTTATCAGTTCGGAAATTGCCTGGTTCAGACCCGCGGTGGCAATATAATATGCCTGGGTTTCCTCTTTGAAATTACGGGTAATATTCACCTCTGTCCGCATGGCATGACAAAATTCCCCCACGATTACCGACAGGAGTGTCAGCACCCACAGGACAAGGAATAGGGCTATGCCTGTTTGTTTGTTGTCCATTGTCATTTAATGTAGGGTGGGTGGAGCGAAGCGGAACCCACCGTTTTTAGGCAATTTATGTCCCAGATCACATATCCCGGTTCAAATCTCCGAATCTGGTTTAAAAAAGGTGGGTTACGCTTCGCTCCACCCACCCTACAATCCATTATGAATACGCACGATGACACGTACAGGAGCCGACCCCGGCTCCTCTGTAAGGATAATTCCTACTGCCTGGGGAAGTCCTTTGTCGCTTTCCGGCTCCCAGGACTGTTGCCAATCCTCCGCGCCTTTTTTCAAATATTCAAATGTCATGTTTTGTATTTCGGGAATCAGTTCGTAAAATTCATCTTCCGGCGGCATATCTGTTTCTGCTGCTTTGCTTGGCAAGACAACAGATTTTTCATGAAAAATAAGACGTTCCTTCTCCTCTGATCCTTCCGGCTTTACAACATATCTTACATATACCTCGCCGAAATCATTTCCCGGGACAAGCGAAATATGGGATAAAAACTCCAGGGTTTTGTTGTCGCCTTTCAATAAAAACAGCTTATTGACGTTGCTATTTCCCTGCCGGGTATCAACAGATGCAAGCTGACGCTTCATCAGATCCAGGACAATACGGTATCTCTGACGGGCTTCGACATCCCGCTCCCCTTTTTCCCATGCACTGACACCGATTCTGAGTGCAGCGGATATGATCACAACAATGACCGCTATAATACTAAGGGATATCAGAAGCTCTAAAAGCGTAAAACCTGCCTGAAAATCAGAGACCTGAAACCCGGAACGGGTGTAATTAAAAGTGTCAGTCCTTGTTCCCAAACTCCGTTTGGGAACACTTCTGCCGGGCAAACTCTGTCTGCCATGCAAAACGGAGTTTTGTCTGCAATTGCGTTCCCAAACAGAGTTTGGGAACGAGGAGTGCTCACCTGACACTTTAATTACACCACCGGAACCGGATTTACGATTATTGCGGCTTGCCATCTTTGTAAAGGGATTCTGTTTTCAGGCTTCCGTTTTTATAATAAATTTTGCCGGAACCTTCCCGTTTGCCATTCACATAACTGTACTCTGATTTTAACTCACCGGTTTTATAATATTTCCGGATTACCCCATCCAATTCCCCGTTCTTATAATTCTTTTCTGATTTTAACTTGCCGCTTTTATAATACTCTTTGCTGGTACCTTTTAAAACCCCGTTTTCATAGTTCTGCTCAGATTTTAATTTTCCGCTATCGTAAAAAATCTTATTTACCCCGTCCCGCTTTCCGTTTTTATAGGCATGTTCTTCAAGCAGTTTGCCGCTCTTGGAGTAAAATTTCATATTTTCCTGACGGTTATGGACATAGTTGCTCTCCCATCGGATTTCCCCGCTCTCGTAATAGCGTTTGCTTATCCCTTCCAGCTTCCCATCTTTATATACCCTTTCCGTCTTAGGACTTCCGTTCTTATAATAATCTTTGAATATCCCATCCTGCTTGCCGTTCACATAGCTGCATTCGGATTTTAACTCCCCGGTTTCGTAGTATTCCTTGCTTATTCCTACGGGCTTTCCGTTTTCATAAACCCTTTCCGATTTCAGTTTGCTGTTTTTATAATAATCTTTGAATATTCCATCCTGCCTGCCGTTCACATAGCTGCATTCGGATTTTAATTCCCCGGTTTCGTAGTATTCCTTGCTTATTCCTACGGGCTTTCCGTTTTCATAAACCCTTTCCGATTTCAGTTTGCTGTTTTTATAATACTCTTTAGCAACACCTTCTTTTTTTCCGTTCACATAACTGCACTCTGATTTCAATTCCCCGGTTTCATAATATTCTTTGGTCTCAGCCAAAGCCCATGAGCCTCCGCCCAAAAGCAAGACCACCATACATAATGTAAATATTTTTTTCATGTTTCTCTCCTTATTCCTGATCTTTGTTTCAACCATTCACGTATCACGCAGTCACGCAGTCACGCATCACGCATCACGCATCACGTTTCACGTTTCACGTCTTCTTTCTCTGTTTTTAATTTTTCAGCAATTTTCAAAGTAGTTATTTCAAAGTGCTTTTCCCTAACTCCCTCATTCCAGCTTATTCCCACTGTGATATTGAACATATCAACGGGTCTTTTTTCTTCTTCTTCAGGCTCAATCCAGATAATTTCCGATTTCCATTTGAAACCATCGGCAAATTCCCCCTCCCAGACCCCGTCTTCAAATTTTTCAGCAAGAAGAACTTCCTCCATCTTTTCCCTTGCATAAAATATTGCGCGGGTATAATCTTTTGAAAGTCTGACAGACCTCAGTCCGCCGGAAAAAAGCTGGAATATGACTGTCAGGCAGACAGACAATATTATAATGGATACCAGGGTTTCAATCAGCGTAAATCCTTCATCATAAATGCGCTGAGTATTACACAAATTACACTCCTCTCTTGCAATTTGCAACCATAACACATATACAGAGTTCTTTAAAAAATTAATGCGGCCTTTTTTAACCAATCCTATCGTCTCTGTGTTAAAAAGCCGCACTATAGCGTTAATATATCAAAACTTCAATATGAAATCTTTTTATCTTTAAACAGATTTAAATTCAGGAGGTTATATGAGAATTGTAACACGGGCCGATTTTGACAGCGTGACATGCGCCGTGCTTCTTTATGAGGCACTGGATATCAGGGAGCCTGTAAAATGGGCAGAGCCGAGTGAAATGCAGAAAGGTCTGATCAATGTTCTGGAAAATGACATTATTGCAAATCTGCCATACCATGAAAATTGTATGATGTGGTTTGATCATCATTATACCAACCGGATTGACACACCGTTCAAAGGGTCCTTTAAGATCGCTCCGTCGGCAGCAGGAATCATTTTTGAATATTACAAAGACCGATTCAAAAGAGACTATACCGAACTTGTACGGGAAACAGACAGAATTGACTCTGCGGATCTGACTTTGGATGAAGTGCTTCACCCTGAAAATTATCCGTACATCCTGCTTTCCATGACCATTTCGAGCCATAAAAAATCAGACGAAACTTATTGGAACAGGCTTGTCAGTTTACTGCGAACATATAAAATTGACACGGTTATTGAAGACCCGGAGGTCCGGGAACGCTGCAACATCGTAATTAAACAGAACAAAGCTTATAAAGTGCTTCTGCAGGAGCATACCCGTGTCATGGGACATGTATCAGTTACAGATTTCCGCTCTTTCAACGAAGAAGCCCCTGTGGGAAACCGCTTTCTTGTGTATTCCCTGTTTCCGGAAGCTGTTGTAAGCCTCAGGATACGCTATGACAGCGAAGATCGTGAAAAAGTGATCGTCGGCGTGGGCCACAGTATTTTTAATCGGAACTGCAATGTAAATGTCGGCGTCATGCTGTCGGAATTTGAGGGCGGCGGGCATCGCGGCGCAGGAGCGTGCAGATTTCATGCCAGCAAAGCTGACGATTATATCCCCAGGATTATTGATATCCTTTTAAAAAATGAATCCAATGAAACATAGAGAACAGTATTCAGACAACCCCTGTAATAATTCCCGAATCATTAGGCCCATGGAAAGAAGTCCGCTGAATGTCCTTCACACCTGCCTCGGAAAGCATTTCCCTGATCTGTTTTTCGGAATAAGACTGCCCGTAGGAAGTTGCCATGAGCATGTTCAGGGAAAAAAGCGACGGGAAAAGAGGGGCGTCCATGGTCTCATCCAGAATGAAATCATGGATCATGATCATGCCGCCCGGTTCCAAAGCTGAAACCGCTTTCCAGATAATTTTCTGACAATCCCCGGGGCCTTCCGCGTGAAGAATATGAGACATCCACACCACATCATATTTCCCCTTGATCTCATCTTCCATGTAATTGACGTCTGTAAAACTTATCCTGTCAGACAGGCCGAATTTTTCAATGGTTTTTTCAGCAAATGGCCGGGTTGTGGGCAAATCTCCGACAGTGGCACTGAGCCGGGGATTATTAAGGCAGAAGTGAATCGCGTATGTTCCCGGGCCCCCGCCAAGGTCAAGCAGGTGACGCCGGCCTGAAAGGTCAGTCTGTTTTGCCAGTCCCGGGGCAATTCCCATTGCCAGATTAAACATTCCCATAAGGAAACTTTCCCGCCGCTGTTCATCGTCATCCTCATAAGCTACCCTGACCGGCTTACCTGTTTTTACAGCCTCATCCAACCGGGACCATGTGGCAACCAGATGATGATGATGCATAATCATGTGCCCGATATAGCGGGGAGAATTCTTTGAAAGCAGGGCAGCAGCCGAAGGGATATTGGCATATCTCTCCCCTGTTTTGGTCAGGAGGTTCATTGCTGAAAGCGCGTTCAGAAGCATTGTCACAGCTCTTTCATCCGAGTTCAGTTTCCGGGCCACCTCCCTGCCTGTCAGTTGTTCATCTCCGATGATAGTAAATATATCAAGCTTTACCCCGGCATGGAGTGTACAGGTTTTCCAGTAAAATCCTGATATTTCAAATAATTGACCAGGATTCCATTCTTGTGTATCCATATCGGTTTCCTTTCCTGACCACGAATGATATCTTTTTCGTATGATTCGTGGTTAGACATAAAAATCATATAAAAATGCCACGAAGGCACAAAGGCGCGAAGTCTCACAAGGTTCTTTGTGTTTCTTTGTGTCTTCGTGTCTTTGTGGCATTATCTTCAGTATAATGTCTATTTTGTTAAACCGCAGAGAACACAGAGCCCTGCGGAAATTCTTATCACGCATCACGCATCACGTTTCACGTTTCACGTTTCACGTTTCACGTTTCACGTTTCACGTTTCACGCATCACGGATAAGGATTCATGTTGGTTCTTGCCCTCCGGTTCCCGATTCCATATACTGAGATGATCCTGACAAGACGAAAGCCCAGTTCGCTGATTCTCTCATTCGGGCTGACACCGTCACGATTGGCTGAACGGCAGTAACGCGCTCTCATACTCCAACTGCCCCCCCTGTAAATTCTGTCCACTGTTGCATATCCGCCTACGGGATCAATCGCAGCCTTGTCAGGGTAAGAATCAAACCGATCCAAACACCATTCCCAGACATTCCCGTGCATGTCATACAGCCCCCAGGCATTGGGCAGGAAGCTTCTGACTTTCATTGTTTTACCGGGGTTGATGCCTTTACATTCGTTGTGGATAAAAGAGACCCCGTAATTCGCATCAGAGCAGCCAGCATTATTTCCCCAATGAAACCTGGTTGTTGAAGCTGCTCTGCACGCATATTCCCATTCTGCTTCC
This sequence comes from Desulfococcaceae bacterium HSG8, assembly GCA_030378015.1. GTDB lineage: Bacteria > Desulfobacterota > Desulfobacteria > Desulfobacterales > 4be13 > JAUCGG01. The sequence goes on along the minus strand of JAUCGG010000025.1, from coordinate 14,708 downwards.
GTGGGAAGGCTGTACTGGTTGGCCCCTTCTGCCTGATTCAGTTTCCAGATGAATCGCTGCACATCATTCCAAGATACCTGTTCTACAGGGCAGTCCTCCCCGCAATCTTTAAAGTAGGATGGATTGACCTTCATCACAGTTTCCCACTGCCCCTGGGTCACCTCCGTCGTCTGCATGTAAAATCCGCTTGTCAACGTCACCTGATGCTGCTTTTCCCGGTCAGGATATCCCCCGATCTCATCCGGGGGGCTTCCCATCATGAATGTTCCCGGGGGAATATAGACAAATTCCATGCCGAGTTTGTTGGTGAGAAACGGCTCGGGTTCTGCTTTTTTTTTAACTTTTTCAGAAGATTTTGTATCTTCAGAAGTTTTTTCACCGTTTTCCCTGTTTAACTGGAAAATAACGACGAAAGCGATCCATGCTATAAGTACTGAAATTATAATAATTTTTTTCTTCATATCGAATTTACGGACATTGCGGCATGTCCATCGTTTTTTCTGCTAACTGATTGTGAAGATTTGAAATATCATTTCTCAATAATCTGTTTTCATCTGTCAGTCTTTAGAATATGATCTGCGGCTGTTCCGATTCTGGTCAGAATTGAATCAATCTGTTTCTGCAATATGCTTCTCTGACTGTAAGTCAGTATTTGATTTTAACAATTCGGATTCAGCGTTATCCTGGTTATTGTACCACTTTTCTAATAAGTTATGTTCTTCAGGAGTTAATACTTTCCCCAGAGTTACTCTGTCATGCAGTTGTTTTCCTGTTTCATCAGATAACATTGTTAAACTCCCAATATCTTGTTCCACAAATTCAGTCATAATGATCTATGCAACAGCATATCCCGTGTGCTGACGGACATCAGGTTCATGAAATCCCAAGACAATTTTATTTTTCGGTATTCCTTCCTGTTCCAATTCAATCGCTATTCCGTCCTCAGTCCCGTCTCTTTGTATCCAGACATACCATCAATAATATCTATATGAATAATACATCCGTGAATTCGTCTGACATTTTCCCAGCCTAATGACATGACTACATAACGATCATTCATGCGGTCAAGAATTATTTCGTTTTCTATCTCTCCGTTAGCATAAGAGATATTAAGATAATTTTCTAAAACTTTTTCAATAATTTTACGGTAGTCATTCAGGGTACCCATTGTATGATATCCTCTGTCCGATGATCGAAAACAATGAGACGGACACGCTGATTTTTAAGCAGAAGTTCACCCACAGGTTCTTCAAATATATCAGAAAAGACGGCCTGGCGTAGAGCAAATCTGACTTTTTTCAGCATATCTGTCATAAGTATCCTGTCTCAGTTCCGTCCAGTCCGTGGCGGAGTCCGGGTTCGCTCTGTAATTTGCCAGTCTGTTCAAAAGAAGTTTTATCTCATCCTCTGAGATGGTCTCCAGTTCCTGTGATTCTTTTATCTCATCCCAGATATCTGTTATGATATTAAGCCGTTCGATTACATTAAGTCTTCTTATTTCATATACTATTTCGTTTTTGTTCATTATATGTTGCATAGTATCTTCTGTCTGATTTTTATAGTGATTTAAATTCCCCGGGCGGGTTATGCCTTTATTATTTATATCTTATCTTTTTCTTTTTGATAACTTTGACAACATCGTCATGTTTCTGACCTTCGATTATATCTCTCAGATACAGTACACCGCCAATATGCTGAAGATGGATTCTCCAGCCGGATGTTTTATCTATATCTGCCCTGTAAACTATCTGCTTTATCCCTTTGACCCGGTGGAGGCGGGTTTTCGGAAAATTTTTGAATTTATGGCTGTTATTGTCCTCAAGTTCTCCGAGTGCTTCCAGAAAGCTGATTTTGTAATCATAAGGTAAAATTTTACAGGCTTCATTTATGATTCCGTACTCGTCAATAAGAATCTTTGTCATGCGATATTCCGTTAAATCTGTTCCACACTGGCAAACTGGCGGTAAAATGACTGCGCGGCAGTTCTGAAATTTTTTTCTATATCACCGTCTCTGAACGCACTTAACAATGTAACTGTTACCGATTCGAAAACCGGATCTTCATCAACTGAGGCGATAATTTTCAGATTATTGTTTATTCTGAAATAATATAAAGAAGAGTCAAACTTGTCATTGATCCTGAAAAACACAGGCTGACGGGCGTTTCTGAAAAATTCTGCCCTGTCTGTCATGTACAGTTCACCGAAATATTCAATTTTATTTACAATTTCAGTCTGCTCTTTATCTGAAAAACTGCGGAACTTCTTTTCACAGTCATCGGTCAGCTCTATTATAAGATTCTCATCACCTTGCACAATAAATTTTCCTTTAACAAAATTTACTTTCCTAAAAATATTTCAATGTAAGTGATTGGGTTATCTTTTTTATTTAATTAGTTGGCATCTTTCATAAAAGTTGAAAAGTAGTTTACACTTTTTCTGACTGTGGAACGACTTTTCAAGTCGTTCTAAACGATTTGAAAAATCGTTCTACAGGAAAGTGTAAACTGACAAATGAGGGATGCTAATTAGTTAATATGATATGATATTTAAATTTAATTAACCTAACCATTATTATGCCATTGCCTGAGCCTGGTTTAAATTTACTATTTCAACACTGATATGTGCTTTTACAGGATGTTTCTGAGAAAGAAAATTGTCAATTGCGTCAAGTGTTTTAGCATGAAAATATCTTTCTCCGCATTCGGTACATGCCTCAGCGCTGACATTTTCGACGATATACAGCTTTTTGTTGAGCCAGTGCTGACGCCTGACATTTTTTCCTCTTGTTTCCCCGCCGCAGAATTCGCATAACATAAGTTCACCTATAAAGCATATACGGTTAGATTCACATCTTCTCTGAACCGGCACGGCACATGAATCAGCCTTCCGAATTTTCTGTAATTTTTTGCCTAACCATTATTATCAGGCCGCAACCTCCACAACGCCATAGGATTGGTCTCTTTGATATACTCACGGATGCCTTTCAGGATAGCATTGCATAAATGCTCCTGGTAATTACCGTTGGTCAGCCTGCTGCATTCTCTTTTATTGCTGATGAAAGAGGTTTCTATTAATATAGACGGCATCTGCGCGCCCAGCAGCACATAAAACGGGGCCTGCTTTACGCCTTTATTTTTGATCTTGCTGAAATTCTTTTTCATATTCTGATATAAAGCTCTCTGGACATGGGTTGCCAGACGGCTTGACTCATTGATCTTGGCGTTCTGCATGAGGTCCTGCAAAATCACCTGCAAATCGCTGATATTTTTTCTTGAAATCGCATTTTCCCGTGCGGCAACCCTTATTGCATCATCATCTGTAGCCAAATTCAGAAAATAGGTTTCAATTCCATATGCCCTTTTATTCTTGTGGGCATTGGTATGTATAGAGATAAACAGGTCAGCATTACGGGTATTTGCAATAGCGGTTCGCTCTTCAAGGCTGAGGAAACGGTCAGACCTCCGGGTCATAATGACCTCACAGCCCAGTTTTCGTCTGATCTTTCTCGCAAGCCGCTTGGCAATGCTCAGGGCAACATTTTTTTCCAGCACCTTTTTATTATAGCCGGTCGCACCTGCATCCTTCCCCCCGTGCCCGGGATCAATAACAATTCGTCTGACACCCAGCGCCAGGGATTTAGCTATATCTGTCGGTTTAATCTTCTGTTCCGGTTTTTTCTGAGGTATTTTTTTCCTGCGCTCCGCTTTTTTCCGTTTTTTTGTTACCCTTTTTTTATGCTCTGACTTTTTTGCATATAAGAGATCGTTATTATCTCCGCCCCATACATCTATGATGGTTCTGAACGGGTTCCTGAGAGAAAAGATTTTATACGTTCCGAACGATTTAATATCTACAACCACACGCACTGAATCTTTCCGGAACTGGCTTGCCCGGGCATCAATAAGCAGGTCATCATTGATCGGGATCATTCTTTTGATGCTTTTTCCCAACCTGCTCCCGTTAAAATCAATATAAAGGCGGTAGGGGTTGCTGGCATCTTTTTTCAGCAGCTTATAGGCGTATGATGTTTCATTATCCGCATCAATAACCACACGGGTGTAGCTCGGATTGGACCAGAATCTGAGATTGGTAATCGTAGTATCTGTGTTTGCGACAGTAGTCGGTTTTGAGAAGCCCGGGGATTTATTCGAAGATGAGGCATATGATTTCCGGGGTTTTCGTTTTTTATATTCATCCTTCGACCGTCTGAATACTTCTCCCTTTGCTTTGTGTTTTTTTTCATAAGAAACACTTCCGGTCTTCTTGGCCTTCCCGGACTCTGCTTTTTTTACTTTCACCTCCGGTTCTGTCTGGGAAAGTGCCTTTATTCCCACCTTTGCCTTGCGCCTGTAAACACTCCTGGGATAGCGTTTTAAAAGACGTTTGAACGCGTCAATGGCTTCTTTTTTATCAGAGGGCTTGAACGAGCGTTTGTAAAGTTCCTTATAAACCTCACCTGACATGTACAATGCAGCAGGGGCCAGGGAACTGGAAGGGTCTAGCTTGTGGGCAGCCCTGAATTCTTCAACATGAACCAGCCAGTTTTCCCTGTATTTCAGTTTGTCATGATTTTCAAGGAATTTCCTGTAAGCGACTTCGGCTTTATAGAACTGCTCTTCTGCTGTGATCGCCAATATGTCGTTCGGGCATAATATGTTTATGATGCAGCAGATAAAGAAAAAACAGGTGTGAAAGATGCTGTTTAACCTCGGATATGAATGATAGGCTTCTGATCTCATTAATATATTTTGAAAATCCTCAGATGTATTTTCTGCTGATTCCCGGCAAATTGGCAAATCCGAGCCGGGCTAATCGGAACCTGATCATTGAAAAATCAGGTAGTTTGCTTTGCAGGCTAATCTCTGCCGGGACTTACTTAGGTGATTTCCAGAAATAAATATACCGATAAATGCAGTACGGTAACTCGTAAATTCTCCCCCTTTTTTAAAGGGGGCCGGGGGGATTTTTCGCTGGCAGAAAAGCGGGTTACGCCGTAAATCCCCCCCGGCCCCCCTTTAAAAAAGGGGGGAGGAATTTACGGATCATTCCGAATATGTGGTACATTCATTTCTGGAAATCACCTTAGTGCTCTGTTCCGGAAATAATGTCCGGGTCAGATCGGCAGAATGTAACGTAATCTTTCAGATTGCGTTCCCGCTTTATCTGTCGGCGCAATCTGAAAGATTACGTTACAGAGCAGGCTTCGCACTCCGGGGAATTTAACCCGGACATTAATTCTGAAACAGAGTACTTAGGGAACACCGAATAAATAATATACCCGGTTCGGGAAACGTCTCTCTGCTCGGATTGACAAATCCGAACCCCGCGGCGGGGATTTGTCAATCCCCGCGGGTATTTTATTTCTTGGGAAATCCCTTATGAACGAAAACTTTGAATAACTTTACTTATATAAAAAACAAGTTACGGCAACCTGCCATTCATTACCCATTCTGAGGAATGAAGTCAATGGGGTGAAAAGAGTATTCAAAGGTAGGAATGTCCTACTTTGAAACGTGATGCGTGATGCGTGAAACGTGAAACGTGAAACGTGAAACATGACGCTTGTTCTTTATACCTTTTACATTTACGTATCACGTATCACGCATCACGCATCACGTATCACGTATCACGTATCATGTATCACGCTTCACGCTTTTCTCCTGCAACTCGTTCAGGCAGTTGATCGCATCAATCGGTGTCATCCTGGATATATCGAGCTTTTTAAGTTCCTCTATCAAAAAATGCGCGGGTGCATTGAAAAGATCCAATTGGACATGCCCTTCATACTGGGTGCTTTCTTCTGAAACAATATGTTCACCTGGTGTTTTTATATCATGCTCTTCATTTTCTATATCTGCAAGTATCTTTTTGGCCCGCTGTATCACTTTGTCAGGAATGCCTGCCAGTCTCGCCACCTGTATCCCGTAACTTCGGTTTGTGCCGCCTTCAACCAGTTTTCTCAGGAAAATGATTTCATCATTCCATTCTTTTACCGCTATATTGTAGTTTTTTACACGGGATTTTGTATGTTCAAGTTCGGTCAGTTCGTGATAATGGGTTGCAAACAGGGTTTTTACCCCTTCCCCCCTCAGGTCATGCAAATATTCAGCAACTGCCCATGCAATGCTGAGACCGTCAAACGTGCTGGTTCCCCGACCGATTTCATCAATAACAACAAGGCTTTGCGAGGTGGCATTGTTCAAAATGTTGGCGGTTTCCTGCATTTCCACCATAAAGGTACTCTGCCCCTGGGAAAGATTATCCAACGCGCCCACCCTGGTAAAAATCCTGTCTGTTACGCTGACAGACGCGCTTGCAGCAGGCACAAAGGCTCCCATATGGGTCATCAGCACCAGCAGCGCGACCTGTCGCAACACTGTTGATTTCCCTGCCATATTGGGACCCGTGATAACCAGTACCTGATTCTCATTATTATCCAACCGGATCGTATTCGGCACAAAACGTTCACCCGTGATCATCTTTTCAATAACCGGGTGCCGTCCGTCTTCAATCACTATATACCCGTCTGTAGTGATTTCAGGCTTTACGTAGTTTTCCTGCTCCGCAATTTCGGATAGGTTCAGAAGACAGTCCAAGCGGGCTAAAAAACTGGCAGTCTGCTGGATCGCGGAATTCTGCTTTATTACTTCTTTCCTTACTTCCTGAAATATTTCATATTCAAGTGCTGATCTCTGTTCTTCGGCATTCAGTACTTTTGATTCAAATGACTTCAGTTCATCAGTAATATATCGTTCAGCGTTAACAAGGGTTTGCTTGCGGACGTAATGGGCCGGTACTTTTTCAGAATGAATTTTGGGGACTTCTATGAAGTATCCGAAAACCTTATTATAACGTACTTTGACCGAACTGATGCCTGTTTTCTCCCGCTCCCGGCTTTCCAACTGGGCAAGCCATCCCTTGCCATCCCTGCTGAGTGTTATAAGTTCGTCCAGTTCACTGTTGTATCCCTCCCGAATAATCCCTCCTTCATTGATCGAAGGGGGAGCATCTTCGCGGATTGTATTTTCGATCAGGTCTGCCAGTTCAAGAAGCGGTTTCAGGAAAATGTTTTTCCCGAAAAAACCCGGCTCTGCTTCCTCATCCTCGCTTTTGTCCCATTGAAAAAGCCCGGACTGGAACAGCGAAAGTGCGGACGAGATATCCGGAAGTTTTTTCAAAGACCGCTTCAGCGCCACAAGGTCCCGCGCATTGGCATATCCCATAGAAATCTTGCTTCCGATACGCTCAATATCATGAACGGATTTCAGATATTCCCGGATAGTTCGGGATGTCTGAATCTTTTCCTTTGCCTCTTCCACAGCATCCAGTCTGTCCCGGATCGCCTGAATATTCATCAGCGGATATCTCAGCCATCCTGCCAGCATTCTGCTGCCCATTGCGGTTACTGTGCGGTCAATTGTACTGAGCAATGTCCCTTGGCGGGTTCCTGTCCGCAGATTCCTGATCAGTTCCAGATTCCGGCAGCTAAGGTCGTCTATGAACAGGTAATCATCTAACCCGTAAGTTTCAATCCCTGTCAGATGTTCGATCTTCTGCTTCTGGGTTTCTCCCACATAGAAGATCAGGGCGCCTGCCGCGCTAACTCCTGCCTTCAGGTCTTCACATCCGAACCCTTCGAGTGAGAGGGTTCCGAACTGGTTAAGCAGTCTGCCCCGCCCCCTGTGATAATCAAAAAAACGGTCTTCCAGAAAGGTCAGAGATTTCTCAGACACCCCGTCCCTCAGAGTTGAAAAGCACGAATGATTTCTGACAGATTCCGGAAAAATGACCTCGCTGGGGGATACCCGTAGAATTTCATCAACAATAGCGGCCATGTCTTCTGATTCAGATACCCGGAATGTTCCGGTTGAAATATCCATATAGGAGAGTCCTATTGCGGAAATATCGCCGCTACGGGTCTCCGATACAGCCAGGGCAAGGACATAATTGTTTGATTTTTCATCTAAGAATTCATTTTCGATTATCATCCCGGGGGTGATGACCCGAACAACATCCCTTTTTACAATTCCTTTTGCGGTTGCCGGATTTTCGACTTGCTCACATATGGCAACCTTATATCCGCGATGGATGAGTTTCGCGATATATCCCTGTACGGCGCGTGCCGGTACACCGCACATGGGAATGGGTGAATCATCTTTCTTGTTCCTTGCGGTCAGTGTGATTTCAAGAAGTTCGGAAGCGGCTTTCGCATCCTCAAAGAACATTTCATAAAAGTCCCCCATCCGATAAAACAGTATTGCATCTTTGTACTGCTCCTTAATGGCCAAGTACTGTTTCATCATATTTGTCTGCTTCAAATCATACCTCCGCCTGAGCGGTCGTTTCCGCACAAGCCTCATTTTATAAACTCATAAGCCTGTCGGAAACTGTTCGTAAAAATCAGCAGATCAAAAATCTCGTTCCCACGCGAAGCGGGAACGAGAAGAGTTTTTCAGAACTGCTGATAATAAAAGTCTGTTTCCTTGGAATCTGAAACAAGGAGTGCAAAGTCTGCTTTATGCAAAGCTGACTTTGCACTCCTTGATATAATTTATGAAAAAAATTAAGCCTTCATGGTTACCCGGAAAAGACGATTATTTCTTTTTCAGTTTATCCTCTTCGGAAGAGGGGCTTCCTTTTGAAATATCAACAATATCTTCTTCGTCAAGATCAGGTGTACCAGCGGCCCGCAACGCTCTCAGTTCATTTTCAAGGGAGCCGATTTTCCGGAGGTGGGAGTCACAGGTTTTGTTCAGGAATCTGATCCTGCTGGTATATTTAAGCTGTACAAAAAAGCAGTAAAGAAAGGCCAGTCCGACACCTACAAAGAAAAAAGCGAAAAAGAATATCCCGGTCTGCAATTCCGGGGTTGTCATTTTCGTGAACACTTTGATGCCGAGTTCTTCCAGGCTTTCAAAAGTGATGAGGTTGTAGTTGAGAGATACTTTTTGTTTAACAAAAAAGGTCTGATTCTGCGCAAAGAACAGGATGAGTACGAAAACAATAATTGCCCAGTACGCGATCTTAAGTTTTCTCATGTTTTTCCCCCTATTGTTTTAAAAAGGTTATTATGAACAGCAACGACCAGGTTTTTTCAGCCTGATCTCAGCATTAAAGCCGTCAGCTTTTACATTCAGTAGATCGAAAAAGTCCCTGAAGCCTCTCGTTTCCACGCTTTGCGTGGGAATGCATGTCAGACGCGGACAGGAGGCGAAGCGTGTCCTGCCCGACACTTTTCGATCTACTGATATTACATGAGTTTCGGCCAGTCAGAATTGATTTATCTGTCAATTAAATCCTATTGTTAGAAATTACCGAATATCATGTATTAATTATTAATAATTCAGATTTTGAATTTTTAAAAATTTTCCGGATCAATCCCCAATGCCCTGAGTTTTTCAGCAAGGCGATCTGCGCGTTCTCTTTCCTGCTCTCTTTCGTACTCTGCGCGATCTGCGCGTTCTCTCTCCTGCTCTCTTCCATGCTCTGAGCGATCTGCGCGTTCTCTCTCCTGTTCTGCGCGTTTTTTTTCCTCCAGAGGTGAGAGAAATTTTTCTCCGTCCGGCCTGAAGATTTCCAGTTCCTCCCCGAGTTCGAAACGTATTTTCAGCCTCGGGCTAGTCCATCCCTGTGTATTCTTTACGATACGGAGCCGTTTCCCCAAGCGCGCACGGGCTTCGAACAGATTCCTGTCCGGATCATAAATATAATACTCCTCGGCACCGTGCTGTTCATAAAATTCCAGCTTCTTTTTCATCTCCCCGGGCCGGTTTCCGGGAGAAAGAATCTCGAACACGATCTGGGGAGCGATATCCCCCTCCTCCCACTGGCGGTAATATCCCCGGTCTCCTTTGGGTCTCCCCAGGGCCACCATCACATCCGGCGCCGCACTGGTTTTATTGTCGTCTTCTGTGGGATACCATAACAGGTCGGCTGCCACAAACACATCGGGATCATCCGCGAACAGAATTTCCAGCCCTTCTTTTATTTTCACTATCCATCTGTACTGTCTGGTATTATCTGCCATGGGCTTCCCGTCGCTTTCGGGATAGAAAACGTCTTCCGCGGGAAATATCTCCTCTGTTTTTAACGCTTTCATCCATACCTCCGGAATGCCTGTTCCGGCTTTTTCTGAGATACTCCGTTATTCTTCAATATTATAATAATGTTAGCTGCCGGTATTAATAATTCGTGGTTTAAATATCTTCAGGATCAATTCCCAATTTTCTGAGCTTCTCAGCGAGGCGATCTGCTCGGTCTTTTTCCTGATCTGCGCGTTTTCTTTCCTCCAGAGGCGAGAGAAATTTTTCTCCGTCCGGCCTGAAGATTTCCAGTTCCTCCCCGAGTTCGAAACGTATTTTCAGCCTCGGGCTAGTCCACCCCCTGTGTATTTTTTACGATACGGAGCCGTTTTCCCAGGCGCGCACGGGCTTCGAACAGATTCCTGTCCGGATCATAAATATAATACTCCTCGGCACCGTGCTGTTCGTAGAATTCCAGCTTCTTTTTCATCTCACCGGGCCGGTTTCCGGGAGAAAGAATCTCGAACACGATCTGGGGTGCGATATTCCCCTCCCACTGCCGATAAGATCCCCGGTCTCCTTTGGGTCTCTCCCCAGGGCCACCATCACATCCGGCGCCGCTCTGGTTTTATTGTCGTCTTCTGTGGGATACCATAACAGGTCGGCTGCCACAAACACATCGGGATCATCCGCGAACAGGATTTCCAGCCCTTCTTTTATTTTCACTATCCATCTGTACTGTCTGGTATTATCTGCCATGGGCTTCCCGTCGCTTTCGGGATAGAAAACGTCTTCAGCGGGAAATGTTTCCTTTATTTTTAACGCTCTCATCCGCACCTCCGGGATGCTTGTGATCAGTTGCCCGTTGCAACAGACAACTGATAACGGTTATTTTTGGGAATTCCTTACTATTTTCACGCTTGAAACTCAACCCCTTTTTTACCTTAACGGCACAATCTCTGTTTCCCCCCATGCTCCGATTTTATCTCCCATGATTACAACGAGTCCCGTCACCCCTTCCACCTGTTTCCCGAAATCAATCGCCTTTCGGATATCTGCCTCTGATTTTAAATGATTGCCCACTGATGTCGCAACAGCATCAGCAAGGGGACATGACTCCGATACCACGCATACAGCGTCTGCTTTTCCCATACTCAGGGAGTGCCCCACAGTTCCGGATGATGTACATACGGCAACAGGAACATTTCCAACACGCAGCCCCATCCGCATACTTAAAGGGGAATCACCTGCAAAAATACCAATAGTAACCGGATTGTTTTTCTTTAAAAAAATATCCCCGCCGTTTTCAACAACAACCTCATCTGTGTGCGCCAGCAATCCCTTTCCCACATATTCTGCAATCGCTCCGGCAACCGCGGCCATGGGTCCGACGCCCGCTTTTTGCCCCGCACCCGACATCTCTTTGATGATAACCGGTACAAGTTCTCTGACGTGCCAAGGCACAAGTGTTTCTGCAAATTCAGGATACCTTTTTATATAGGATTCAATATATCCCCTGCATTCCAGCACCAGTTCCTTTGCAATTTCATAAAGGGGTTTTGCTGCATGGATGAACAGATCTGTCTCCTTTACAACAACTCTGAAGGATACCAGATGGTTTTCCTGTATCAGATTTCGGTAGGTTCGTTCCTGGTACATTTTGCCAGTTGCCAGTTATCAGTTATCAGTTGCAACTGACCGATGACGGTTAGGTGATTTCCAATAAAAAACATACCGGATCAAGGTTTGTAGTTCCGCCTTCAGGCGGTGTTATGCCGCCTGAAGGCGGAACTACAAACTGCACTTGGTATATTCTTTTCTGGAAATCACCTTAATCATCTGTCTGAGTTTCCTGTTGCACATTTGCATCCGAAGCGGATTCAGCAGCATCTGTTTCTGTATCTGAAGGAGATTCTCCCTGCTGTTGCTCGACTGTTGTCTCCGTGCCGGTCTGCGGAAGCTGCTCTTTATGGCCTCCCAGCCTGGATTCAAGTTTCGCGAAAGCACCTTCCAGGGTTCTGTCCATTGCCACAGCTTCCCCCTGACTGACGATAATTCGCTTCAGTTCCGGAATCCTGGGAGCTTTTTCAGACATCAGGTAAACCGGCTGAATATAAAAAACGGTATCATCAGACGGCAATATTACCATCCTGCCCCGCTCAACCTTTGATCCTGCCTGATCCCAAAGAGTTATCTCCTGGGCTATTTCAGTATCCTGATCAATCAGTGAATTTATCTGGGACGGGCCGTAAACCTGCTTACCTTTCGGAAAGTTAAAAGCTACAATTTTCCCGTAATTTTTTTCATCACACCCCGCGGCTACGAGCGCTCGCAAATTTTCCCGTTTTGCAGGGCGCATGGGCGCAAACAAAATAAATTCCTGATTGTCAGGGTCAAAAACGGATAGCGTCAGATAATTCGATTTCACGGGCCCGGTGTTCGTAAAATCCCACATATCCTTTTGCTGATAAAAAATCTGCGGGTCAGTCTGATGATGTCTTGCGTATATCCGCATCTGTATTTCAAACAGGTCTTTGGGATAGCGCAGATGTTTTCTGAGTTCGGAAGGCATTTGTTCCAAGGGTTTCAGAAAGTCAGGGTATATCTGCTGATATGCCCGAATCAGAGGATCATCCGAATCGGCAATGTAATAATCAACACTCCCGTTGTAAGCATCCACAACAATTTTAACCGAATTACGGATATAGTTGAATTTTCCATCCCATACCTCGGCATTGGGATACCAGCGAGATGTGGTGTAGGCATCCTGAATCCAGAAAAGTCCTTTGGGAGTAACCACCAGGTACGGATCTTTATCCAGGAGAAAATAAGGGGTAATTGTCTGAATACGTTCGATAATATTCCTACGAAGGAGCAGTTTGGTATCATCCTTGGTCTGCTGGACAAAGAAGACCCTTTCATCTCTGAAATAAACGGCAAACAGAAGCCTTTTTAAAAGGGAGGAAAATGGGATTCCCTTTCCGGTGTAATGCGATACCTTATCTGTATCTGATTCTGAATATTCAACCTCACCGATCTCATTGGGAACGATAGCGTAAGTGTAAGACTCCAGACCATAGTAAATCCGGGGTTCCCGGATGCTGAAGCCGTAATCAGACTGAAGCGGGATGTTGCGGACAAACTCTGTCATAGGCTCGTCACCGTTCTGGGCTGCCGGCGTCATTACCAGCCCGTATCCGTGACTATATTGCAGATGCCTGTTCAGCCATCCCCGGGCAGATTCCGGAAGCCTGCTCAGGTTTAATTCCCGCGCTCCCAGGTAAACCTGCTGGTAAAAATCTTTTACAGTATAACGATCCACATCCACCGTGGGAAAAGAATAAAAAGGGCTTATGGCTTGGCGTTGGATATAAACATCATTCAGCAGATTCCTGTCCCACAGGGGAATATTTTTCAAGTTCGAAGTCTGAAGTCCGAAGTCTGAAGTGTCAGTTGTATGTTTTACATCATACTTACGGGTTTCCACCTGATCCAGATCAAAGGCTGCAAGGGTTGCTTTGATACTGTTTTCAATATAAGATTTTTCCCTGACGATTTCATTTGGCTTGACAATAAACTCTTCAATCATCTGGGGAAAAAAGGACGTGTTGCGAAGTCCGACAGTTATCAGGAAACACACAGCCAAAATCAGGAAAACCTTCCCCCCTTTCCGTGTATGGATCAGGATAACGAGCAACAGACCTGCTGCAATAAATAAAAAGAATGATCCCCAGATCAGCGGTAAAATGAAATCCATTTCCACAGTCCCGGGGCCGAAAAAAATCGGCAGTTTCCTGTCTGTATAAAGAAGGGCCGTCCGCTGGAGCATATATCCCCAGGCCTGTATAAAAAAAATGAGAAATATCAGCAGGGTAAGGTGTATCCTTGGTCCCACCGAAAGGCTCTGATTCCTTTTGGACAGTAAGCGGCTTTCAAACCAGTAAAGTAACATTAAAACCAGGAAGAGAAGGGAAAATGCAAGAAGAATTTCTTTCTGGATGAGGCTGAACAAAGGGAAAGAAAAGAGATAGTAACCTATGTCTGTTCCATATGCCGGATCATTGGTTCCGGCCTTACCCCCGAAAATACAGAGCAGTGCCCGCTCCCACTGGTTATAGAAAGGAATGGCTACAGGAATAGCAAGGATAAGTGAAAAGACCGTATAAATCTTTGAAGATCCGCTCTTGAAGCTCTTCAGCAGGGTTCCCTGGTACGCGGATTCCCTCTTTGTACCCGTAGTCTTCGATAATATTTTAGCCCCCAGGAACCTGGCCGCCAGCCAGAAATTAAGAAAAAAGACAAGGAAAAAAACAAGGACCGCGGCCCCGACAACAATGAAACGGTAAGAACCCCTCAGCAGGAAATAGCTCGTATAATTCAGGGTGTCGAACCACCAGTAATCCACAAGAAAATCTAAGAACACAAAACCCAGTAATGCACCGATAATGGTAAACCCCAGAACAATGAAGATGAAACGGAACAGCCAGTGTTTTAGTTTTTGCATCTTTTTTCCCTTTAAGTAATTTGTGTCAGTTCTGTCAGGTTATAGAAATGCCTTTCATCGGTCTTTAAAACCTGAATGAAAGGAAAAATTTATAAAATTATAATACCAGAGATTATGAATATTTTCAAGGAAATTATTCTGAGCGAAATTGAAGGATATCACCAGACCTGTTTCCGGGTTA
>JAUCGG010000156.1 GCA_030378015.1 Desulfococcaceae bacterium HSG8 | reverse complement strand
GAGAATACCCGGACGTGATCATCCTGGATATAAATATGCCAGGTATGGACGGGCATAACGCCCTGAAAGAAATTAAGAATCACAGCCCCGGTCTGCCGGTAATAATGCTGACAGGGCATGGTGAAATTCTCTCCGCAAAAGAGGCCCGGGACGGAGGTGCTTTTGATTATCTTTCAAAACCCTGCAATATTGATGTGCTGTCTGAAAGAATAACAGAGGCATATAAACAGGGGAAAAAGTTGAAAAGCCCCGAGGAGAAGCGGATTACGGATATAATGATTCCGGTCAGAGAGTATGCGATTTTAAGCGGAGACCAGTCTGTGAAAGATGCCATTATGACGTTGAAAGCCTCGTTTACTTCAGGTATATCTACCAGTTGTATAATAGAAACGGGTCACTGTTCTGTTCTCGTGGGAAATGATGAGGAAAATATAGAAGGCGTTCTGACAATTGTTGATCTGCTTGCTGCAGTGATGCCTCCTTATCTTTCTTCCCCCACCCGATCCGCAGAAGACAGCGTCCGATATTCATCCATGTTCTGGGAAGGCATGTTCAGCAGAAAAGTGAAAGAAGAGCTTGGTGAAATGAAGATCAGCGAAGTCATATCTCCTACGCCGAGAAGGATTAACGGGAAATCGAACCTCATGACGGCCGCCTATATGATGCTGAAAAATGAAGTCAGGCGACTGCTTGCTGAAATAGATAGTAAAGTTGTTGGCGTTGTCCGGGAGCAGGATCTGTTTTTGGAAATGGAAAAACTCCTGAAAAGATAAAATTCAGCGGAGTGCAAAGCGTTCAGAGAAAAAAATACTTAACAATACAGGAAAGATATCATGATCATCGGACTTGATGCAGGCGGAACCCATACGGATGTGGTTCTTTTCGGAGATGAAGGAATTATTACAGAAGTCAAAGTTCCTACGGATTCATCGGACCTGTTCAATACTGTACTGACAGGTGTTGATAAAATTACGGAAGGTGTCGCGCCAGGAGATATCACACGCGTCGTCCTCAGCACAACACTCACCACGAATGCGATTGTCCAGGGAAGAAATCCGCAGGTAGGAATGATCGTTTCCGGGGGGCCGGGGATTGATCCTGAATTTTTTCGAACTAATGAGCATTATTTCCCGGTTTCCGGTTCGACAGACCATCGGGGCAGGGAGGTGGAACCTGTTAATGAAAACGAGATACGCGAGATTGCTGATCGCCTGAAGAAAGAAGACATCCGCAATATCGGCATTGTCAGTAAGTTTTCGGTGAGAAATCCGAAACATGAATTAAAAATCTCTGAAATATTAAAAGATTCCTTCGGAAAGATATTCATGGGCCATCAGATTTCGGGAAACCTTAATTTTCCCCGCCGGATTGCAACTACCTATCTGAACGCAACGGTTCGCCCCATTCATAAAAAGTTCTTTGAAGCTGTCAGAAATTCTCTTGAGAAAAAAGGGCTTTCCGTACCCATCCATATTCTTAAAGCTGATGGCGGAACCATGAGCATTGAGGCTTCCATTGATTTCCCGGGTCAGAGTATCCTTTCAGGACCTGCTGCCAGCGTGATGGGCGCCATTGCCTTTGCGTCGGATGAGGAGGAAAGTCTGGTTTTGGATATCGGCGGAACCACCACGGATATCGCGCTGCTTATCAATCGTATCCCGCTGCTGGAGCCACTGGGTATCCGAGTCGGAAATTATAAAACACTGATCAGATCGTTAAAAACACATTCCATCGGGATCGGCGGGGACAGTGCAGTAAGGGTGAGAGACGGCATTCTGGAAATCGGTCCCGATCGTGTGGGCCCTGCTATGGCGCACGGAGGAACTTTCCCTACTCCTACGGATGCACTGGCTGTCCTGGGAAAGGTCAGGAACGGTGACAGGGAGCAATCAGTAAAAGGCATTGATACGGTCGCACAGGCATTGGGAACATCTCTTGAAGAAGCAGCGTTCAGAATTTTTGATCAGGCATGTCAGAAAATATTGGCTGCAGTTCGGGATATGACGGAGCGTATTAATAAAAAACCGGTTTATACGGTCCATGAAATCCAGGAGGATTACCAGGTAAATCCGAAGAAAATGCTGATACTCGGGGGACCTGCCCCCTACTTTGCCAGGCATCTTGAAGAAATCTCGGATTTCAAAGCAGGCGTAGTTCCCCGATGGCATGTAGCAAACGCCATCGGCGCCGCTCTTGCCAGAACCACATGCGAAGTCACCCTTTTTGCAGATACTGAACAGGGCATCCTCGCTGCTCCGGAAGAACAGTTCAGTGAAACAATACCTGCCGGATTCTCAAAAGAAGAGGTTATAGAAAAAGCGTATGAACTGCTGAATCGGAAGGCACTGCAAAGAGGAGCGTCCGACACTGAAGAACTTGAGACGGATATAACAGAAGACCTTGAATTCAATATGGTTCGTGGTTTTTATACAGCAGGTAAAAACATCCGGGTAAAAATGCAGGTTAAACCCGGACTGATCTACGAAAACGAAGTTGTTGCGGAAAAGCTCTTGGCGAATGTGTATTGACAGCCTTGGCTGCTCTGGACAAAAAAAAGGAGTGCCAAACTTACAGTTTGGCAGTCAGGGTACTGAGAAATTTATGAATTCCTTTAATAAAATCGGGCCATGCAACAGTAACTGAGAAACAGGAGAAATCATGCCGGATAACACAGAAAAGAAACACACCCTGACACACGACCAGAACTTCAAAAACCTGCTTCTGGACTATCCGCACCAGTCCCTGGAATTCTTCGCGGCCGAGGAAGCCGATGAGATGACGCCGGATGTCCGCATCACGCCAATCAGGCAGGAACAACTGAAGGACAGGCTCGGGGATCATTTTCATGAACTGGATACTCCCCTGCTGACCGAATGGCCGGACGGAAAGCGGAAAGCACTTCTGTTTGTGGTGGAGGAGGAGACCCGGGCAAGCCGGTTCTCAATCCGCCGGACAGCCCGGTACTGTCTGCATCTTTCAGAGATGTTTGAGACTGACCGGGTGGTGCCGGCCGTCATCTTCCTGCGTCCGGGAGGTTATCCTTCCTCGCTCACTTTGGGCGGAGATCAGAAGACCTATCTGTTCTTCAGATATATTGTGTGCGATCTCGGAAGAATTCCGGCTGAGGAACATCTGGAGAGCAGCAATATCGTCGCTCGGCTGAACCTTCCGAACATGGCATTTCATCCGGATGAAAAGATCAGGATTTACGCCGCTGCCCAGGAAGGACTGGTAAGTCTGGAGCAGGATATGAACAAACGGATTAAGTACTCAGAATTCATTGATTTGTACGCCGGACTTGACGAAGCGGATATCACTCATTACAGGGAGGAATATCTGCCGAAAAGTCCGCAGAAGGAGGAGATTATGGGACTGATTGAACAAGGAAAGAAAGAAGGAAAGAAAGAAGGAAAGAGAGAAGGAGAGGTTCTGATGCTCAGGAAGCTTATGACACGACGTTTCGGGATTGTTCCCGTGTGGGCCGACGACCATCTGAAAAAGGCTGAGGAAAAAGAACTGGAAATATGGATTGACCGCATCCTGGATGCAGGATCGGTCGAGGATTTATTCAGACAGGTTTCATGAAGTCCGCAGAAGGAGGAGATTATGTGGGACTTATTGAACAAGGAAGGAAAAACCTCGGAGGTCTTACGCGGGCACGTTCCGGGAGGAAACCAGACCTCCGAGGTTTACGCAGGCTCATAACTCCTCTCAGGGCAATATCCCAAAAGACCTCGGAGGTCTTACGCGGGCACGTTCCCGGAGGAAACCAGACCTCCGAGGTTTACGCAGGCTCATAAGTCCTCTCAGGGCAATATCCCGAAAAACCTCGGAGGTCTTACGCGGGCACATTCCGGGAGGAAACCAGACCTCCGAGGTTTCGCCGGTAATCCGATAGATAGATATTTATTTTTTCTGGTTTCAACTGATTGCTGAGAACAATAATAATATTGATACCTGATAGCAAGCTTCATCAGAAAATTGTCAGTGCCCGCCTTACCCTCTGCCGCTCACAAGGATGGGCGTGACGCGCTTCTTGCCGGAATACACCGGGCTGCAAAGTACCCAGTCATGGGACAGATGAACTCGGTCAGAGATATGCCTATGATTTCATGCAAATCGACTGGAGCAAAGCTGAAGGCTTTAAGTATTTCGACAAATCTTCGCTCCCTACCTCCCTGTTCGGATGCCTCAGGATACCGAGCGGAGAAAAAACTTTCCAGTCTTTTTTTTCATTTTCAGAAAAGTATTGAAATCCGGTCCCTTTTATGTTATTCAGGTTATCCAATCAGAAATCCGGGAAAGAATCCTTTCCGGTCGGATAAACGGTTTTTGCAACAGTAACAAATGGAAGACAGCAAACCTGGGATTACATTTATGAACGGCAATATTCTTATAAAAAATGCTTCCGAACTGGTGACGTGCAGCGGGGTTACAGCAAAACAGGGAAAGGAGATGGCTGATCTCTGTATCATCACGGACGGAGCAGTTCTTATCCGGGACGGCATCATCATATCCGTTGGAAAGACCCATGAAGTTCTGGAACTCTTTCATGAAACCGGTGCTGATGAAGCAGATATCCCCGTCATTAATGCCCGAGGCAAAGCTGTCCTGCCCGGATTTGTTGATTCCCATACACATTTTGTTTTCGGAGGATACAGGGCAGAGGAATTTTCATGGCGACTTCGGGGCGATACATACATGGATATCATGAAGCGCGGAGGAGGCATATTAAGCACCGTGGCGGCAACAAGAAAGGCTTCCCAAGCGGAACTGAAAGAAGCAGGAATCCGGAGCCTGGATTCCATGCTGTCATTCGGCGTGACAACTGTTGAAGGTAAAAGCGGTTATGGCCTGGATCATGATACGGAAATAAAACAGTTGGAAGTAATGAAGGAATTGGATAAGCTTCACCCTGTGGATATTGTCAGCACATTCCTGGGCGCACATGCTGTCCCTGGAGAATATAAGGGAAGGCCCGATGAATTTATCGGAAATATGACAGAAACGGTTTTGCCTGAGGTGGTTCAGCGAAATCTTGCCGAATTCTGTGATATCTTTTGCGAAAAAAATGTATTTTCAACAGAACAGTCCCGGAAGCTCTTGGGTGAAGCAAAACGGCTGGGCCTGAAACTGAAAATACATGCTGATGAAATTGTGCCCCTGGGCGGGGCCGAACTGGCAGCCGAACTGGGTGCTGTATCCGCTGATCATCTGCTTCAGGCTTCTGACAAAGGCATCCGTGATATGGCCCGGGCCGGTGTGGTGGCCGCGCTGCTCCCGGGCACGGCATTCAGTTTAAAGGAGCCATATGCCCGTGCGCGATACATGATTGATAATGGCTGCGCGGTTGCCCTTGCCACGGATATGAACCCGGGAAGCTGTTTTACGGAGTCGGTCCCGCTTATCTTTGCACTGGCAACTTTATATATGGGCATTACAACAGAAGAAGCTGTCACCGCTCTTACTATAAACGGAGCAGCAGCCCTTGACCGGGCAGACAGTATCGGCAGCATAGACCTCGGCAAGAAAGGGGATGTTATCATTCTTGAATTTCCTTCTTACAAATATATTCCATACCATATCGGGGTGAGTACTGTGGAAAAGGTGATAAAGGAGGGGAATCTGGTATTTGATAGGAAACTATAGGGGCGTATTTATAAGTCAGGGGAGTGATTTTCAGTCCCGGAGGGACTTCTGAAAACAGCCCGGCAATTCATTGCCGGGTGAGGTTCTACTACCCACCAATTCTGTTTTTATCAAAAGAACAACGAAATGTAGAACCCACGGGTTTCAAATACCCCTTGTTCCCAAACTCCGTTTGGGAACACACTTGCAGGCAAACTCTGTTTGCAGACGCGCAAAACAGGAGTTTTGCGGGCAACCGCGTTCCCAAACGGAGTTTGGGAACGCGGATTACCATCCTGCATCGGAGGATATCAATGAGGACAGAATCATGAAGGTTCAAATACAGAACATAATCTGTGCCACTGATTTTTCAGAATTTTCCAGGAAGGTGATGAACTGCGGGGTCGGGCTGGCCATGAAATTCAACGCCCGTCTCCTGGTATTCCACGCGGTCTGCTTTCCCAGGGATCAGATTTACGGCACTGTGTCTTCCGAGCGAAGCAAAGAACATGAAAAAATGACCCTGCGCGCTCATGAGAAAATCAGGGAACTCATGGGAGAATATTCGCTGAACTGGGAACCGGTGGTGACATTCGGGGAACCGGTTGAAGAGGTGGATCGGATCGCCCGGGAACAGGGCGCGGATCTGGTGGTCGCGGCCAGCCATGAGCTTACCGGCTGGAAGCGTCTTCTCTTGGGCACGGTGGTCGAGCGGCTTGCCCGAACCCTTTCCTGCCCGCTCCTGGTGGTACGATCTGTCGAGGAGTCCGATATTCTGCCCCGGGAAGAAAAAACAGCAGCACTGGAATTCAGACGAATTGTCGCGGGCTGTGACCTGACATCCACCCCTGCTCTCCGATATGCCGCGGACCTTGCCCAGGAATTTCATGCAGAACTGCATCTTCTGCATACAGTCGAATCACCTGTGGATGAGGAACTCATGGACTCGGCCCAGGCATCTTACGGAGAAATCCAGCAGCGCATGCAGGATCGCCTGCATCAGCAGTTGACTGAGCTTGTCCCCCCGGAAGCTGCTGAAAACTGTGAACTGAAAACCAGGCTGCTCCCGGGAATTCCCGGGGAAAAGCTTTCCTCATACGCTGCTGAAAACCATGCGGATCTGATTGTTGTCGGAGTTCGGCCCCGCAGTGTGCTGAAAAAAATCCTGATCGGATCAACCACTGAAGCAGTGCTGAGGAACGCGCCGTGCCCGGTGATGGTGGTTCCGTGAAAATTTTATTTACGATTTCAGATTTACGATTGCAAAGCAAGCTTTTGAACTCCGCTGAAATTGCTAATTTACAAGGCGGTGTAAAACGGACAACTGACGATTGACAACGGACTAAATTATGGACAAAACAGGAATTGTCAGGGATATAAGATACCTGGATCATGTAACCGGAGACGGACACCCGGAAAATCACCGGAGACTGGAGGCTGTCTATGCAATGCTGGACGGCCCTGATATGATGGGCCGCTTCACGGAGATCGTGCCCAGAGCGGCATCGGAAGAGGAAATTCTCCTGGTTCATTCTCCGGACTACCTGAAAAAAATCGCTGCCACAGCAGGACAGGAACATCGCGCGCTGACGCCGGATACCCACATCAGCCCGGATTCATACGAAACCGCACGTCTTGCAGTGGGGGGGCTGTCTCAGGCGATTTCGGAGGTCGTCTCAGGAAAAATTGAAAATGCCTTTGTCCTGGTAAGGCCCCCCGGGCACCACGCGGAGCAAAGTCGGGCAATGGGATTCTGCCTCTTTAACAACGTGGCCGCTGGAGCCATGTTTGCACGGGAAATCCTCGGGATTTCGCGGGTTCTCATCGTGGATTGGGATGTTCACCACGGCAACGGAACCCAGCATGCTTTTGAACACGATCCGACGATCTTGTTCTTCTCTATGCATCAGTACCCGCATTTCCCCGGAACCGGTCTTTTTACAGAAACAGGCAGGGGAAAAGGAGAGGGCTTCACGTTGAACCTCCCGCTTCCCAAAGGCTACGGGGATGCAGAATATGTAGCGCTGTTTGAAAACCTGCTCAGACCCGTGGCAATGGAGTTTGAGCCGGAACTTATCCTTGTCTCGGCCGGCTTTGACACCCACAAGGCTGATCCCATGGGAGGAATGCGGATGACCCCGGCAGGCTTTGCAGGATTAACCCGCTCCCTCATGCAGATTGCTGATATCTGTTGCGGAGGAAAACTTGTGTTTTCCCTTGAAGGAGGATACAATACTGCCGCTCTCTCGGATTCTCTGAAAGCGGTTTTACATGAATTGTCAGGACAAACCTGCTGCCATGTTTCTGATATGGCGGCCCGTGCGGCCCGGGGAAAGACAAAATACGCCATAAAACGCTGCACGCACGTCCATCGTCACTTTTGGAAGAGTCTGTAAGTTCTCATATAAATGGCTGAAATGACTCATCCTGCCCCTCTTTTTAAAAGGCCGGGGAGGATTTTTCACAAGCCGCTGAAATCCCCCTGAATCCCCCTTTAAAAAAGGGAGACTCATGGATTTCAGAGAACTTATGACTATCGAGTAAGGAAAAGGATTATGAAAATCATAAACAAAATTCGCGTTATGGAATCCTCGGTACGCAAATGGGATAAGATTATTGCCGGAAAAGGTTCGGACGGAGGTGTACTTGATTGCCCGCCCTGCCGGATATATTACATGCTGATATGTGTCGGATGCCCCATTGCAGAGTACACCGGGAAAAAATTCTGCAAAGGAAGTCCTTATGTCCCGTGGTACTGGCATCAGACCGAAGTTCACGGCCATATCAGGAAAAAAATATATTGCCCCGAATGCCTGAAACTGGCCCAGGACATGCGGGATTTTATGGCCGAGATTGTGGAGCATATGAAGGAAAAGGAAAAGAAAGAGCAGAAGGTGTGAGATGGTTTACGATTTACTATTTCAGTCCGACCTTAAATCGTAAATGTTTCCGACTTTCTGCTAACAATATATACAGAAGAGAAATGTAGGGTGGGTGGAGCGAAGCGTAACCCACCAAGCAATAACGGTGGGTTACGATTCGCTCCACCCACCCTACATTTTCGGACGGCCATACCCGAGAACAAATCCATGCATCCTATCATTGCCATACCGGCAGCAGTCGTGGAAATAAGTGTATTGTGTCTGGGCGCATTTGCTGTCTTCAGACGATGGGAATACACTTTTGCCGAGTCCGCTTCGTACGCTATAATTACCACGCTGATGGCCCTTTCGTTCATGTTCCAGGCGGCCTTTATAGTCGGAGTCCCGGGGCTTTCGATAAAGGCGGAGGTTGTTCTCTGCCTGCTTTCGGCCATTGCCGTTGCCTGTCTGAGTCCGCATATCGGGATGTCCGGGAGGATTATACGGAATTTTGTTTCAGAATATCCCGGGGCAATAGCGGCCATGCTTATTGCGTGGGGAATTCTGGCTGCCCGTGCCATGTTTTTCCCCCCCGCTGAGACTCACTGGGACAGTGTTGCTCAGATGTCCCTGTTTCAACAGTACGGAACTTTCTTTTTCACCCTCCCGGAGCCGACAGCAGGGAACCCGCCGCTTTTCCCGGTCAACACAGTGGTGCTTCCCTATCTTCTTCTCCGCATGCATACCAGTGTGGGCGTCGGCATTTTCGGATTCCTGGCCTATCTTTCCATAGGCTTCTCCACCTATGCCCTTTCCCGTCGTTATTCATGGCCTCCCACGGCTTTCACTGTCACGATGATTGTGATGAGTATGCCAAGGCTGGTCTGTCTTTCAGCGTCCCCTGGAAACGAGATTGTTCCAGCGGCCGTGGCGGTTTTCTGTCTCCTGGCGATAAACCGCACACTGGAGCAGCCGAATATCAGGGACCTGACCTTGCTTTTCCTGGGAATTCTGTTCAGTATCTCGGGCCAGGTTATGTGTCTTGTCTTTCCCCTCATCCTTGTTTCTCTTTCCTGTGTGCTGCTTATCCGCCGCCACGGCAAAACCATATGGTGGGCCATTATCAATGCCCGGTGGTGGGCCGCACTGCTTACGATTCCCGTTGCCCTGGTCTTCTCCCAGGGCTGGCTTTTCCTTTACAATGCGGTTTACCGGGAAACCTGGATGGGTTCGCCCCCGGATTTTATCCGAAACCCGGACGGCCTGACAGGGGCTGTGGGAAATTTTGTCCGATACATCCTGGAAAGCGCGCATTTCACACATCCACTTGATGTCCTGTGCAACTGGATGCTGAACTTCCGTCTGACCGGTATGTTACATCGGATATACGGCATGTTTGCCGATTCCTTTTTCGGGGATCTCGGGACCGCATCGCCTTTTGTGATCCAGTGGGTTCCTGATGCCGCGCTGTCATGGTTCGGCCCTTTTGCTTTCCTCCTGGTTCTCCCCGCGCTCCTTTACTCACTGGTACGGGGTCATCGCAGGCTCAAGGCCATTGCCATTGCGCTTACAGGCTATTTTTACATCGTTACCCTGATAGCGGCCTGGGTTCCGGGGAATGCCCGTTTTTTTACTGTTTTTTATGCCTGCGGGGGCTTCTTTATCGGGTCACTTCTCCCACCCTGGCGGTTTACGAACCGAGGTAAACATGCTATTCAA
This sequence comes from Desulfococcaceae bacterium HSG8, assembly GCA_030378015.1. GTDB lineage: Bacteria > Desulfobacterota > Desulfobacteria > Desulfobacterales > 4be13 > JAUCGG01. The sequence continues at coordinate 4,725 of JAUCGG010000156.1, read as the reverse complement.
CTGGCAAGCGCGTTTTTGCTTTTTTATACGTGCGCGTACAATATTTTTGTATGAGATGAGATAGTTATCATTTTTAATCTGCACCCTCAAAGAGGTAATACGACGGCAAAGCGGATTTTCAGGATCTGAGCCGCATGCGGTTCGTCGGAGAAATCAGCAAAGGGATTCTCCTTTAGGGATTTCCCCCAAATTAATATACCCGGTATCTTGCTTTTGCTCTTAATCTTGCTCCTGCCTGATTAAGATTAAGAGTAGAATTAAGAGTAAGACAGACGGGCCAGCGCGGGTAGATTATTTATTGGGAAATCCCTTACACGGCGGTTGTCAGCAGTGTCGCACTGAAGAGGGATATCCGCATAGCCTATCTCCTTGATACACGGAATAAGAAAATCCGCTACGCGATACTGTTTTCCACAGATACTGAAACCGATACCGAGGATATCGTACGTTTTTACAAAGTCCGGTTTCAGACAGTATTCATCTTCAGCGATGCCATACAGTTTGACGGACTTTGTGATTGCCAGGCAACAGATAAGAAAAGTCCCGATTTCCATTTCAACACCAGCCTTTCGGCGCTGAATCCTGCCAGAGGCTATGAAATCGCATCCGGGCGAACCCGCAGTATTTCCGGTGGCATCTCATAAGAGAGAATATTTCAATGAATTTCTGACAGATAAATTTCAGTATATCTAAAACTTTTACAGACAGTGGATTCCGGGTTAAAACCGGGAAACATCCGTTTTCCGATTTTCCCCGGAATGACAGTATGTTATCCGAAACCAGCATCTGTCATTCCGGAAACTTTTCGATCTACTGATTGTTATTTAATACTTGACATAAAACTTTGTTTTTTTATAAGTACCATAATGACTTCCGAAAATTCGGGAGTCCGATTTAAATCTCTGGAAATATAAATAAGGAGGCTTATCATGAAAAAGATGTTCTGTCTGGTATTGTGTCTGGCGGGGTTCCTGGCTCTGCTGACCTGTGAAGCTGAAGCAATAAAGGTGGGAATTGTGGATTGCTACAGCGGCCCGCCGAGTACCTACACCAATGATGTCCGGGATGCATTCAGACTGGCAACAGATACGATCAATGCAAAAGGCGGCGTTCTTGGCAAAAAAATCGAGTTTGTCACGCGGGACAGCAAATTCAAGGTGGATATCGGGCTGAGTGCGGCAAAAGAACTGATTATGAGGGAAGATGTTGATATTCTTATGGGAACAATCAACAGCAGCCTTGCGCTGGCCATTTCTGATTTATGCAAAAAAGAAAAAGTTCCGTTTTTTGCAACATTTTCAAAAAGTGCAAAGATTACCGGAGCCAAAGGACATCGCTATGTCTTTTCCATGAATGAAAACAGCGCGCTGGCAGGAAAGGCCGGGGCCCAGGGCCTGGCAAAGCAGCCATATGCCAAATACTGGATAGCCGGTGATGATTACGAATACGGCCATGCCATTGCAGACGGGGTATGGGGAAATCTGAAAAAACTGAAGCCGGAAGCCGAATTGCTGGGACAATCCTGGTGGAAGGTCGGTGAACCTGATTTTACGCCCTATATAACCGCTATCCTTTCGGCAAAGCCGGACGCTGTGATTGTGGCAACCGGTGGACGGGATTGCGTTCCGTTTCTGAAGGCTGCCAAAGCTACGGGATTTAACAAACAGGTCCCTTTTTATATGCATACGGCCACGGAACTTTCCACGCTGCTGCCCTTGGGACTCGAAGCCCCGGAGGGGGTGATCGGAACTTCGAACTATCATTTCTATCACCCGGATACTCCTGAGAATAAGGCATTTGTCAAAGCCTTCAAAGAGACATACAAAAGATATCCCAAGGTAGGCGCGCTGTACGGATACATTACAGCCTCTTTTATCGCAAGGGCATATGAAAAAGCCGGGAAGATCGACACAGAGAAATTCATTGACGCGATTGAGGGCATGAGCGTTGACAGTCCCGTGGGAGAACTGACCCTGCGGGCTTATGATCATCAGGTCATGTTCCCCATGTTTATGGGAGTAACCAAAAAGGCTGAGGGATATGATTTCCTTATTGCCTCGGATATCGTCACGATCCCGGGTGAAGCGGTGATGCCGACGATTGAGGAGATTAAGAAAGCAAGGGAAGGGAATTAAACTTAAAGCTTCCCAGCAGGTATAGCCCGGCCAATCCGAACCGCCGGATTTGGCAGTCCCGCGGGAACAGGATGGCTGAAATTAAGATCAAAGACGAAACCTCCGTTTCAGAAATGATGTCCGGGTTCCTCATAATCTTGCTCCTGCTTTTTATCGGGCGTTAATTGTTATGTGCAACTTATATAATGCCACGAAGGCACAAAGGCACGAAGTCTCACGAAGGTTTTTTTGTGTTTCTTTGCTCCCATTTCACAAATGATGTCCAGGTTAGGTGATTTCCGGAACCAAGTGCAGTTTGTAGTTCCGCCTTCAGGCGGCTTAACACCGCCTAAAGGCGGAACTGCAAACTTCGATCTGGTATGTTTTTTATTGGAAATCACCTTAATTTTTTCCTTATAAGTGTCAGGGTGAGCAGCCTCGTTTCCAAACTCCGTTTGGGAACGCAATTGTACGCAAAACTCCGTTTTGCAAACAGAGTTTGCCAGGCAGGTGTGTTCCCATACGGAGTTTGGGAACAAGGGCTGCCTGACACTTTTAATTATAATTATAATTACACCCGTATCTATGTTTGAAACCGCAAAACTCCGGTTTTACATGAAATGTCAGGTAGTTGCGGATGCAAACAGAGTCTGCCTGCAGGTGTGTTCCCATACGGAGTTCGGAACAAGGGCCGAGTACCTGACACTTTTAATTGCACCCTTTGAAATCTGGACATTAGGTGATTTCCGGAAAAGAATATACCCGGGGTCAGTTTGTAGTTCCGCCTTCAGGCGGTGTCACGCCGCCTGAAGGCGGAACTACAAACCTCAGTCTGGTATATTCATTGTTGGAAATCGCCTTATTTCTGAAATGCAGCACTTCGTGTCTTTGTGGCCTGTGTTCTCTTCAGTTAAAAAAAGTTGCACATATCAGGGAGAATCATGTTGATCTGAAATTTTACCATGTTGAAGAACTCTGGCATGAAAATACATACATGTCTTTTTCAGAATCGGAGAAATCGAAAAAACTGGTTGAGATTTATAATAAAAGAATAATTGAGATATTTAAATCAGGCGAACTGGAGAATATCTTTAAAAAATGGGGTGCAAGGTTCTTGGGAAATAAATTTCAAATGCCAAATCACAAATAAAATTCCAAGCACCAAATTACAAATAAATTCCAAATCTCAAGTACCAAATTACAAACAAAATTGTGACTTGTTTGTGATTTGTAATTTGGCTTTTGTGATTTATTTGTGATTCGGTGCTTGGATTTGGAATTTATTTATAATTCGGTGCTTGTAATTTGGAATTTTTATTCAGAATCGGGGTAGAAAATGTTTAAAAAAATTATAACAATTGCGGCAATCTTTCTCTTGGCAGTCGGTTTGTCAGATGCTCATGAAATCCATCTGAAGGACGGCAGAATCATAAAGACAAAAACCTGCTGGGAAGAGGGTGACGTGGTGAAGTATGAAAGATACGGGGGAATCCTGACGATAAAAAAGGAACTCGTCACTAATATCCTGTATAAAGAAGCTTCTTTTATCGGCAGTGTCGCGGAAGAGCAGGAAGTGCTGAGAGAGAAGAGAGAAGATGTACTGGCTTCGGATGAGATATTCCGTTTATGCAAATCAGCGATAGTTGTGATCGAATGCGGAGGCGGCAAAGGAACAGGTTTCTTTGTAAGCTCCAGGGGGCATATTCTTACCAATTACCATGTCATCAGGTCAGATTCCCCTATCGCTGTATCTTTATCTTCCGGCAGGGAATACACCGCCGGCGTAATTTCAAGCACTGAAAAGCCCGATATCGCTTTGTTGAAGATTTCGGAAAGCGAACTCCCGTATCTTGCGCTTGAGAAAAGTCTTATTTCAGAGGAAGCAGTGGGGAAGGCAGTTTTTGCTGTGGGCAATCCATTAGGGCTGGAATTCTCGATGGCCCAGGGAATCATCAGCCAGGTGAGAAATATTGACCATGTAAAATATGTGCAGACCGACACGAAGGTTAACCCGGGAAACAGCGGCGGGCCCTTGCTTGATACCCAGGGCAATGTTGTAGGAATGAACACCTTTAAGATAATGGGCGCCACGGGCCTGAATTTTGCGATTTCATCCGACTATTTATCTAACTGGCTTGGTCAGTATTCGGAAAATCCCAGTGCTGTTCAGCGATCTGAACCGAAGCAGAGGCAGAGGCAGCCTTCATCTGGCAGCAAGGGGCGGGTTATCATTATACCTGTGCCGGTTCCGCGCCAGTAGTCAATAAAATCAAATCCGGATCAGGGCAAAAGAGAGATCGTCTTATCCGGAAAACTTTTTTACCATTTGTTATGTTTTAAGGATTTCCCGGAAAATAAAATACCCATCTGTTGCTCGCGGGGGATTGACAAATCTCTTGCGCGGGGTTTGGATTAAAAAAGTCCTCGTTCCCAAACTCCGTGATTGCCCGCAAAACTCCGGTTTTGCACGTATGCAAACAGAGTTTGCCTGGCAAGCGTGTTCCCAAACGGAGTTTGGGAACAAGGTATATCGGGATTCCGATTCTACATATTGTATTAGCAGTAAATTGCAAGCCATATTTCAGACAGATTCAATGCAAGTTATTTATAA
>JAUCGG010000155.1 GCA_030378015.1 Desulfococcaceae bacterium HSG8 | reverse complement strand
CCTTTCAATTCTCAATTCAGAAATATCTTGTAATCAAAGAAATAATATGATATTTGATTCATTTTGAAAATGATTTTCTGATATTTTTTCAATCTGAATTGGGATAATGCGTTTTTTCCGGGTCCCTAAATGGTAAGCTGATTGAAAGTATTCCGGCAGTCGGTGAGCAAAAAAATACAGGGTTGTAACCGAGAAGTCTGACTGACCAAAAAAAAATAATCGGAACAACGAAAAAATATTTGGAGTTCCCCTACATTTCGGATATCAGCTTTTTGAGTGGTAACCTTATCACGCTTCATGCTTCACATTTCACGCATCACACGTTTCACGCATCACGCATCACGCATCACGCTTCACGTTTCACGTTTCACGTTTCACGCATCACGTCACGCATCCCCCCCGAATTCCTCATATGATCGGAATGCCTTTGCCTGGAAATCCCTGCGGCCCTCATCAATTTCAGAATAATTGGACAGCAGCATTGAAATAATATCATCGTCCAATGCTGAAACACTTGCAAAATTATGTAACACATCTTTTGCCATATCTTCTGACATCCCTTTCCGGTAGGGGCGATCTTCAGTGATTGCCGTAAAAACATCTGCCACAGCAATTATCCGGGCTTCCTGGGATATTCTTTCGCCTTCTAAATGAAAGGGATATCCCCGACCATCAAGACGTTCATGATGGAAACCCGCCCACTCGGCGATTTCGTCAAATCCTTCCACAGATTGCAGGATACGGTACGTGTAATACGGATGGGGCTTTATTATACAGTAATCCTCATCTGTCAGGGTCTCCGGCTTTTCTAAAATTTCTGATGGAACAGCCAGTTTTCCAAGGTCATGCAAATCACTGGCCAGACGAAGCATCCGGCATTTTTCATCATCAAATCCGATAATTTTTCCCAAGGAGCCGGCAGTATAAGATACACCGCTGGAATGCGTGGCTGTAAACCGGCTTTTAAAGTCAATGATCTGGGAAAATACGCGGGAAAAAGAGATCATTTCATCCAGGTTAAGAACCATGTCCGGGGTCTGGAATTGTTCTTTAAGTATATGATTTATAAAAGATGAAACCAGATCCATCCAGAAACATTCACTGGAAGCCAGTTCCAGAAAGCATCCGACAATATGCGGTGAGAATTTTTTCCCGGTTTCTTCCCGGATTTTTTCGCAAATCCGGTCAACCTGCAGGAGGATGGGTTCATCATGATGAATAAGCGTATCCAAACGATCTGCCAAATAGAGGATCTGGCATGGTTCGGATATTTTTTCCGTTTCAATGCTCTCTATTTTATCAAACGGCACATGGTGATATCGGACAAATTCGGCAGCATCAGAAAAACCTATCAGGTTTTTCAATAAGTGAAAGCCGCTCTCCGCGTGTTCATTCGGGTTGACAAATTCAAAATGAAGCAGTTCGCTCCGGGTTTTCAGTGAAAATGCACCGATATCATGAAGCAGTCCTGCCAGTATCAGGTTCCGTTGTGTTTTTGCTTCCAGTTCCATTTCAGAGGCAATACTAGCGGCAATATATGTCACCCTGTTGTGATGATTCACGACGGCTTCACTCATCAGATCTACGGCAATCGAAAGGCTGTTAACCAAATCGAACAATTTGACAGATGATAAGCTCATAATACTTTTTCCTTTTTTTAACAGTAAGGAGCAGGCTTGGTAAGGACGAGTAACTGATTTTAATCCTTGATAAACTCAGTCCCTGCTCCGGTCAGATTTATAATTCCAAAAGGATTTAGCATGATAAGGGGAAATATGTCAATGGATAGATTGCAGGGGAGATTGAAAGTCGGGTGCAATTAAAAGTGCCAGGTACTCAGTCCTTGTTCCCGTCTGGGAACACACTTGCAGGCAGACTCTGTTTGTAACTACCTGGCATTTCACTCAAAACCGTAGTTTTGAGGACAATCGCGTTCCCAAACGGAGTTTGGGAACGAGGACTGACCACTTTTAATTGCACCTTTGAAAGATAGTACAGCAACTTACAAGTTCGCCCCCCTTTCTTAAAGGGGATTTTTCTTGCGAAAAAAGGCTGTTGCGACAGAAATCCCCCGGGATATTTACGAAAGGGGGGACGAATTTACAAGTTACTGTACTAGGAGTGCAAAAAATGAGATTTCTGCACTCCTGAAGATGAAGTCTTGGCAGGGCTTTTAGTCGGAAATAAAATTTAAAATATAGATAATTTCTTCTATGCCGATCTTCCCATCACCGTTGATATCAGCTTCCGTGCAGAAGTTATAAAACGGAACTTCCTCTATGCAGACCTGGAAGGCAACGATGGCATCATGAAGATCAGTATTACCATCATTATTAATATCTCCCTTTGCTGCTTCAGAGCATTCCGCGCCGGTAGTAAAAGACCAGGTATATTCATCTTCAAGGGTATTTCCGGCAATATCTTCAACACCGGTGGTAATCCTGACCGTATAAACTGTTTCATGCTGTAACTGTTCCGAGGGTTCAAAAACTGCTGCCAGGTTATCATAATTTACCGATCCGGATATATCACCGGCCCCGTCATGAAGCTTGAACGTATCAGAATTCAGGGTTGACGCCTTCACTTCCTCGGAGAATTCCGCACGGATTTCTTTCAGTTCGACACTTACACCGGTTGCCCCGTCGGGCGGACTTGTGGGAGGGATGATGAACGGCGGATCAGTGTCAGATTTCGTGGTAAATGACCATACATGATCCGTTTCCATCGGGTTTCCCGCGAGGTCCTTTACCCCGGCAGTGATAGTGGCCGTGCAGAGAGTATCGTAACCCAACTCTGCTTCCGGTTTGAATGCTGCTGTCCCATCACTGTAAGTCACAGTTCCGGTGATGCTGTCCGAACCGCTGCGTACAGTGAAAGTATCTTTATTAATGCCGGATGCTGCGATTTCCTCAGAAAACGCGGCAGTGACAGTGATATCTGTAGCAATACCGGAGGCGTCTGAGGTCGGGGTGGTTCCGGTGACAAAGGGTGCGGGATCGGGGATCGTGGTAAATGACCATGTATAGGAGGATTGCAGGGGAATTCCCTCTGTATCCCGGATGCCTTCGGTAAGCGTAACATCATAAAGCGTATCGTAATCCAGATCTGATGCTGGTGTGAATATCACCATTGTATCAACGTACCCCTGGGTTATGCTGCCTGTTACGGATTCTGTGCCATTTTTTAAGAAAAAAGTATCCGCCGTGCAGGTTGAAATATCCGCAGATTTTGAGAAGGTGACGCTGATGGTGGTTGTCAAAGAAATTTCGGTAGCATCCTCAGCAGGTGTGGTAGATACGATCTCAGGAAGATCTGAACCTGATTCCGGTGTTGTGAAGAACCCCCACATGAATACATCCCCGATGACCTTTTCCAGTTGGCCGCCGCTCGTATCTTTGACACCGCTGCTTCCGCCCTCAATGGTGACGAAATACTGTTTTTCAAAATCCAGACTGCCGGAAGCCGGCGTCCATGTGGCTGTCCGGGTGCCTGCATCATACGCGGGTTGTCCCTGTATGACTTCTGTGCTCGGGAATCCTGTATCTTCCTCTGCAGCGATCCCAACATAAAAGGTGTTCTCATTAATGGTGGCCGCGTTCATGTCCTGGGAAAACGAAACACTGACAGATGTATTCACCGGCACGTCTTTCTCACTGATGCCCGGGGTGATGGTATCTTTTAAAATCCACGCTGCCTGAGAGCCTGTGCTGAAACACATTGAAAATAAGAATAATGTAATGAAAATAAGCTGTTTCATAAATAACACTCCTTAATTTTCAGAGTGCAAAAATCACATTTTTGCGGAGCGAACGAAGCGTTTGCTTTGTGTCCGGGCGGAAACACAGACAAAGCAAAGCTTTGCACTCCGGACTGACCGATGCACTCAGGCATGGCTGGGCGCATTTACAACTTGGGGGAGCAGTCCCGAAGGGACGACTGAAAAGCTTTTCAGTCGTCCCTACGGGACCTGATAATCCGGGGGACCTCACCCGGCAATGAATTGCCGGGCTATTTTCAGAAGTCCCTCCGGGACTGAAAGTTACTCCCCCAACTTATAAATACGCCCGGCATGGCTTCGCTCGCCTTGCGAAAAAGTAATTTTCGCATTCCTTTTTATTTTACATTTAAATCAAGCAGGTAAACAATTTCCTCTGTACCGATCCTCCCATCCCCGCTGACATCCGCTTCAGTACACGCGTCCGGGAAGAGTGATGCTTCCGTAAGAATCTGCAAGCCGATGATGACATCTGCGAGATCAGCACTGCCATCGCCGTCAATATCACCTCCGGTACCGCAGGATATCGAACTGGTGGTGAATGACCACGTCTTCTGAGCCTGCATCATATTGCCCGATAGATCAGAAACAGTTGCGGAGACAGTTGCGGTATATTCTGTGTCAGGACTCAGATTTTCTTTTGGTGTGAATGTCGCAGTAGTTCCGCCATAACTCACCTGCCCCCCTATCTTAATAATCCCTGCTTTTGAAGTCAGAAAGAAGGTATCGCTGGTAATGGTGTCAGGGTACATGGGTTCGGAGAAGGAAGCAGTGACTTTTGTGCTCCCGGGTGCTGCTGTCTCACCATCGGAGGGAGTGACCTGGCTGACTGAGGGCAGGGTGGTATCTTCATCAAGACCTATTGTAAATATCCATTCATAAATAGCCGCAAGCGGGTTTCCTGCCAAGTCTGTGACACCGGTGGTGATTGTGGCGGTATAGTTTCCAGCCCCCGATGTGATGGCTCTCAACGGGGTTACTTTCGGGGTAAATGTCAATGTCATATTGCTGTAAGTCACCTCGCCTTCTATTGAGCCGTCTCCGTATTTGTATCCGTTTTCCAGGGAAAATGTGGTTCCGTTAATGGTAGCAGGAGCCATGTCCTCGGAGAAAGTGGCAATAATTGCCACCGTACTGTTCGGAGCTTCAGCACCGCTGTCCGGGCTGGTTGAAAGGACAGAAGGCGCAGCAATGTCAGGAGCTGATCCCGTGGTAAATGACCAGGAAATGGGTTCTTCAAGATGGTTACCGGACAGGTCTGTGACATCAGTTGTAATTGTGGCAGTATAATCAGTATTGGGTTCCAGGGGCAGCGTATCTGGGACGAAAGTCGCGGTATTTGTTTCCTGGTCATACGTCACAGTGCCCGGGACTTCCTCCCCGGATTCCGTAGTCAGGAGGAAGGTATCCTCATTGATGGTGTCAGGGTCCATCTCTTCGGAAAACGTGATGGAGATGCCTGACTCATCTACAGTGACATCGGTGGCTTCATTATTCGGAGTTCTCGGAATTGTCGGGGAAATATCTGGCGGAACAGTGTCCGGGGGAGTGGCAAATGAGAACTGATAGGCCTCGCTCAGGCTGTTTTCGGCAAGGTCTTTGGCGTTAGTGGTGATAGTAGCAACATACGTCCTGCCGTAGAGCAGAGGGTCTGTGGGCTTAAATGTTGCGGTTTGGGTTTCAATCTCATAGTCCACGGTTCCTGAGATATTCTCAGATGTATTAATAACTTTAAGTTGGAAAGAATTCTCCTCAATGGTATCGGGATCCATGTCCTCGGAAAAAACAACCTCTATAGTTATGTCTGTGGCAACATCTGTGGCCTCTCCATCAGGATTCGTAGATTCGATTTCAGGAGGTGTGGTGTCTGGTTCGGCATTCGTGGTAAAAGACCACTCGTGATTGTTTTCCATGGGATTTCCGACAGAATCTTCAACCTTGGTGGTAATTGTCGCTGTATAAACCGTATCGTAGTTCAATGTTTCTGAGGGGCTGAATGTCGCTGTCCAATTATCGCTGCTATAGCTCACTGAACCATCTACATATTCTGAATCTGAGCTGTCATATATTTTAAATGTGGCGCTGCTGATGGTTGAAGATTCCATTTCCTTTGAAAACTCGGCAAAGATAGAAGATATGTTCACATCTGCCTTTGTACCATCGGGAGGCATGGTGGAAATCACAGTCGGCGGGATGGTATCGCCGGAACCGGTTGTGAATTTCCATGTATGATCCGATTGCAAAGGGTTGCCTTCTGAATCCTTGACACCGGTAGTGATTGTGGCGGTATATTCTGTGCTGGGAGATAAATCTGCTGACGGGTCAAGGTCAAATGTCGCAGTTGCGCCGGTACAGCTTACATCGCCGTTTATATCGGTTGAGCCGGCTTTCAGGGAAAACGTGCTCGTGCTGAAAGTTGAGGTATTCATGGTTTTGGAGAATGTGGCACTCACGTCAGTATCTAGCTGGGCGTCATTAGTATTATTAAGCGGGATTGTTGAAACAACTACAGGGGGGGTGGGAGTTCCTTCGGCGGTAACAAATCCCCAAGTCTCGAAATCTCCGACAAATCCTTCCATCTCATCCCCGCTGGCATCCTTAACACCGCTGCTCCCGCCTTCAATGGTTACAAAATACTGTTTTCCGGATGCCAAGCTTCCGGCTGTCGGTGTCCATGTTGCGGTCCGGGAGCCTGTATCGTAGATCACATTGCCCGATACCTGCTCATTCTGCGGAAATCCTATCTCTTCAACAGCAACTTCCACATAGAATCTATTCTCATCAATGGTGTCGGCGTTCATATTTTCGGAAAAGGTCACACTTACAGCGATAAGCACAGATACATTTTCCTGATTATATGCCGGGGTGAAGCTGTCAATTTTCGCTGCCAGTGCCCCGATTGCTGAGAACAGGGTGATGATAAAAGTTAAAAACACCATGACAGGGATCATGCTTTCAGAAATTGTTTTTTTTCTTTTCATAATTGTCACCTCATTTTGATCTGTTAATGGTTCAGCCAGGAATGCGAGAATCATTTTAGCCCAAAAAAGGATTCCGCATTCCTTTACGAAAAGGATTTATAATTTCCTATATAATGAAAAATGTTAATCGGCGTTACAGCTAATTTACAAAATTTACACAGAAAAATCGTTTTTCTTACATGCGGGATTAAAAAAATTTCAGAAACTCAATGAGACTTGTGAGGTTTTTAAAAGATCGCGAGGTCTCCGAATAGCGGGAAACTTTGGTGTAGTACACCACTTTTTAAGTTCGTCCCCCCCTTTTTTAAAGGGGGCAGGGGGGATTTTACGTTGCTAAAAAAGGTGTTACGGCAGAAATCCCCCCGGCCCCCCTTTAAAAAAGGGGGGAGGAATTTACGAATCGGTGTAGTAGGGTGGGTGGAGCGAAGCGGAACCCACCATCTGCGAAAATGGCAGGTTCCGCTTCGCTCAACCCAGCCTGCGTTCCGGGTATTCTGTCTTTTTGCAGCAGCCTATGATACCGGATAGTTGATTTCCTTTAATTTATCCGTAATTTTTTCGAGTGTTGCCGGTGAATCCCATTCTACGCTTATTGTTTTGTTACCGGGATCGCCATCAGTGCCGGATACCCCTTCCATCTCATCAAGTTCATTCCTGATGGCCGTAACACAATGTCCGCAACTGATATTCAGAACCGAAAATGTCTGTTTTTCCATTATCCCCCTCTCTTTCTTTAATTTCAATATATAGGAAATTATAAAACTGGCCAGTCTCGGACAATTCATAAATTCGTCCCCTTTCGAAGGGGAAAAATTTAGGTGATTTCCAATAAAAAACATACCAGATCGAAGTTTGCAGTTCCGCCTTCAGGCGGCATAACACCGCCTGAAGGCGGAACTACAAACTGCACTTGGTATATTTTTTTTCGGAAATCACCTTACAAGTCATTGTACCTATGCCTATTTGGAAGGTTTGGCATTCCTTCAGCATGTAAAAGGATGATTTCGCCTCTCTGTTTCAATTGCTTTTTACATGAGGAACGACTCATTATGGCCGAGATAAATTTCGCTGATAACAGAATTACTCATAAAAGTAAACAATTTTATTTTGTAAAATATCTTGAAACAGGGTGAGTTTAAAAATCTTTCTTGCCGGTTCGATCTGGCAGTATATAGGAGTACAAAAACGGGTTTTTGCACTCCTCCGATCATGTACTGTTTATTCATATTATCAGCAGATGGAAAAAGTTCGCAGTCCGATCTGCCTGTGGAGACAGGTCTTCTGTTTTTACAGTGCCGCCCGAAGGCAGAACTGCGAACCCGCCCGATTTTCCATCGAAAATAAGCCTGAGCAACTGCTACTTTGCAAAATTCGCCGAATAATTCCTGAGAGAGCATTTCGGGGTTTTTGAACTTCAGATGGGAAGTCATACATCAGATAGGGAAGGTCATTAAGTACCTGGGCATAAATTTTTCTGTACCCGGCTTTGCGCCTCTGCGCCTTTGCGAGAAAAAAAATCCCGGGAAACTTTTGGCCGGGTACTTATCCGGAAAGAACTGATATAGCTTTCAGGCCAAAGTGTTTCACACTAATCTTTCTTAGCAGACGTCTTTAATTTAATCCGATATTTCTCAATTTTAGAATGCAGGGTAGGTCTGGAAAGGCCAAGGAGTTTTGCCGCACGAGAACGGTTGCCGTCAGTGAGATTGAGGGCTTCCCTGATGACGATGCTGGCGAAATGATCTATGCACCATTCAAACATGTTTTTACGTGAACTCCCGGTCAGTTCCCGGCGCGCCAGTTCCTGCAGAACTTTATTCGAATTATTTTCATTTTCATCTGTCCCGCTGCCAGGTTTTTTCTCAATGATCGCCTGGGTAATATCATCAGGGGAAAGCGGGGCACCCCGATTGAATATCAGGGCTTTCTGAATGACATTGGAAAGTTCCCGGACATTGCCGGGCCAGGAATAGCCGGCAAGCAGCTTTTTTGTTTCTTCTGTAATGCCCGGATTATCTGTCCCCCCCTCGAGGGCGTACCGGGCAAGGAAATATTCTGTAAGAAGCGGGACATCTCCCATCCGCTCATAAAGGGGCGGAAGCCATATGGTAACGACTTTCAGGCGATAATAGAGGTCTTCACGAAACAGGCCCTCTGTGATTGCTGTTTCCAAATCCCGGTTGGTGGCTGCAATAATACGCACATCTGCAGAGATGGTTTCACGTCCCCCGAGCCGCTCAATGCTTTTTTCCTGGATCAGCCTCAGCATTTTGGACTGCAAGCTGAAGGGCATATCCCCGATTTCATCAAGGAAAATGGTTCCGCCGTGGGCCTGTTCGATTTTTCCGATACGACGGTGGGCAGCACCGGTAAATGCCCCTTTTTCATAACCGAACAACTCGCTTTCCAGCAATGAGTCGGGAATCGCAACACAGTTGATCACAAGAAACGGCTTATCGGCCCGGAGGCTGTGCTGGTAAACTGCCCGGGCAGCCAGTTCTTTTCCTGTGCCGGATTCGCCTCGGATGAGCACAGTGGCATCCGTGGAAGCGACCCGCCCGATAGCTTTATATACCTCCTGCATGAGCGCGCTGCGTCCGATAATGGCTTCACGGGATGTCGTGCTGTCAGGTGCCGCATCCATATCCACCGGTGATCGCATAAAACGGCTCACTTCCAGGGCCTGCTCAATGACATTCAGCATTTTGGGAATATCAAAAGGTTTGAGAATGTAATCGAAAGCGCCTCTCTTTGTGGCTTCGATGGCTGTTTCCGTGGTGCCGTAAGCGGTCATGATAATCACAGGGAGCTTGAATTCTGTTTCGTGGATAATCTGAAAGGTTTCCAGTCCGCTCATCCCCGGCAGACGCACATCCAGGATAACCAGGTCCGGGGAATGCTTTTGTATCATATCCAGACCCGCTTCACCGGAGGCCGCGGTTTCTACATGATATCCTTCTCCGTTCAGAAGCTTTTGGAAACTTTTTCGTAATTGGTCGTCATCATCAATAATCAGGACTGTATTCAAAATTCGACTCCTTAAACTTACAACTATTGGCAGATGGAACACATCCTCGTTCCCACGCGAAGCGTGGGGAATGAGATTTGTGAATTTTTTGCTCTGCCAAAAATTGAATATGTGAGTTCGCGGTTCCGCTCTTAGGCGGCTTCTCTGGGTCTCTGAATTCCGGCTTCCGAGGTTTTTATCGGAAGGGCAATGGTGAACATTGTCCCCTTCCCTTCCTCAGATATGACGTCCAGCCATCCCCCATGTTCTTCGATAATCCGGGAAGCAATGCTCAACCCAAGCCCCGTGCCTTCTTCCTTTGTGCTGAAAAAAGGCTCAAAAATCTTCTCATGTACTGATTCGGGAATCCCGGGCCCGTCATCGCTTACCCGGATTACCGCAGCCATTTCCGACGGACTTGTAAAAGCTTCCTCTTCATGAATGACGATTGAACCGCCTCCTTCCATGGATTCACACGCATTCACTATCAGGTTGACAAGCACTTCCTTCAATTGTTCCGGATCGGCCTGAAGCTCCGGAAGCGGGTCCTTTCGGACGACTTCCGCACCGACATCATATGACTTCAGTCGGTGTTTCAATAATTGAATCGCCATATCCACGACAACGGAAGGGCTGATCTTCTGTATTTTGAGCCGGGGAGGCCGGGAAAACTCAAGAAAATTCTGGACAATGGTATCAACATGACGGATTTCATCGGAGATGACGTCAAAATCTTCTTTCTGGGTTTCGGAGAGTTCAAGAGAGCGGCTTAAAGAGAACAATCGCATTTTCACCGACGTGAAAGGATTCCGAATACTGTGCGCCATTCCTGCCGCCAGTTTTCCCACCATTGCCATTTTTTCCGCCTGCAAGAGATGTTCCCTGCTCTTTTCAAGTTCGGACTGGGTCTGATCAACATTTTCAATCAGTCCCCGGACGCTGAGGCTGAGTGCCTTTATTTCATCCCCGGAGCGATGCGTATCTTCTTTTCTGTCCGCTTCAAGGGCCAGTCTGCGAATCGGCCCCAGGATATGGTTTATCAGCAAAAAAGCCAGGAGTACTCCCAGAAAAAATACGAATAAAATTCCCACGCCCGCGATAATCCTGAGCCTTTCGGCTTCAGCCCGATTTTCTTTCTTTGTTTGGATAATTTGTTTTTTGAAGACGTTTTTGTAAGCTTCGCAGAGATCGAAAACCCTGGAAAAATGACCGCGCACTTTCTGATGCAGCTCTGTACCGGCTTGTTTTTCTCCGGATTTGTAGTATTTGATGACACTGTCTTTTCCGGTGATATAAAATGTGTATTCCGATTCGATTTGCCTGATAATTTCTTTCTGCCGGCCGGTTTTGGCAAGCGCATGAGCTTTATTCAGCCGGTTCCTGAAAATCTGACGGTATTCTCCCAGTTGTCTGAGCCAGCCCGGATCACCATCCAGGAAATAGTACGAAACAAATCCTTTCTGGTTGACCAGTGCGGCTTCCAGTGTTTCTGCTACCTGAAATGCTGCCACATCTTCATCAATGATGCCGGTCAGAAGCCCTTCCATCCGGTAAGTGTACCAAACTGTCACCAAGCCTCCCATCATGGTAATAAAAATGAGCGCGGTCAGAATCATGTAAATCCGTATGCGCAGGTTGATTCGATTCCACATTATTTTGTATATCCTTATTCAGAAAACCCCGCTTCTTCTTACGAGCAGTTTTTCTTCCGCATTTCTGACCCGCATCCCCTGCTCCTAGGTATCCGGATGAATCTTGCAGTCGTAGAAAGGTACTAAAAAAGCTCATTGTCGAGAATCAGCGAGGAAAGAGAGATCATACCGATAAGCTCTCCTCCGTCCTCGACCGGAGTTCTTCGTATGCTGGCCCGGTAAATCAGACGGGCAACATAGCGTATGTCCATGTCAGCCGGTACGGTAATAACAGGCTTTGTCATAATTTCATAGACATTCACCGCATCCGGTGAGCGGCCGGGTATTATCACCCCTTTAATAAAATCCTGGATGACCACTATGCCCCAGGCATCATCGGCATGCCTTTTTTTAACAAGAAGAGATGAAACTTTTTCAGAACGCATTCGGGCGGCAGCCTCCCTGGCTGTGGATATGCCGTCAACGGACACAATCCTCTTATGCATAATATCCCTTGCCCGTATTATTGAGGTGCTGTCAGGTACCATGATTTTCTCCTCTGTAGAAATAAATGTCATTGCTTAAAAATAACTTTCCCGAACTTCTTTTTTAAATTTTTCCATCTGGCTTTCCAGACCCACAACATGCTCAACCGGAACCACGAAGGCAATGCCAGTTCCCGGTTTGTGGAATTCTCCTGCTTTTTTTATAGTGTCCAGAATCTTGGCAACAAGATGCTCTTCGACAAGGAGCATGATAATGTCGGTCTGTGCCTCCAGCGAAAGGCCGAAAAAGGTTTTCGCCTCACGGACGCCAGTTCCCCTGGCCGGTATGATTGTCGCCCCGGTAGCTCCTGCCTCCTTTGCCGTATCAACAATATGGTCAGTGATATCCGGCTTTACCGAGGATAAAATAAGTTTAAAGCGCATTATTTTTCTCCGTTAATTTTGTTTTGCGTTGAGTAACCCAGTGTGTTAACTGAGCATAGCCCATAACGGTTATAATTGGGAAAAGGCTGGCAAAAGCAATAAGACCAAAACCGTCCAGGGCAGGATTTCGCCCGGGCACGGTGGCAGAGAGTCCGATGCCAAGGGCTGCCACCAGCGGCACTGTAACGGTTGAAGTCGTGACCCCGCCCGAATCATATGCCAGGGGAACGATGTTTTTGGGGGCAAATATGGTCTGTACAATAACAATCATATAGCCGATAAGAATGTACAGATAAAGCGGGGTGCCGGAGACAATACGAAATGTTCCGAGGCTTATCCCGAAAGCGACTCCCAGGGCAACAGTGATTCTCAGACCCCATTGGCTGATCGTCCCGGCTGACACCTCGCTGGCCTTATAAGCCACAGCTATGAGAGATGGTTCGGCGATGGTGGTTGCAAAGCCGGTCATGGCCGCAAAAAGATACACCCAGCCATACGCGCTCCAGTCTGCGCGGACAGCAATTTCCCCTGTACCATAAATAAAGGCCGGATCAGACAACTGGGTTGCCATAATTTTTCCCAGGGGGAAAAGTGCTTTTTCAAGTCCTGCCAGAAACAGGGCAAGACCGATAACAACATAGACGCCACCGACAATGACACGGCGCAGATGGGGAATCGGCTGGCGCAAGACCAGGAACTGAAAACCGATAATGAGAATAATGATCGGCAGCACATCCCTGCAGGTGGCAAGCAATATTTTGCTGAAATCAAGTATAAACTCCACGAAAACAGGCCCCTTTTTATTTAAAAATTATAAGTCCGTAACCCATGACAAAGATCATAGGCAGAAGAGAAGCAAAAGCAATAAGACCAAACCCATCCACAAGAGGGCTTCGTCCCCTGATGGATGAGGCCAATCCTACTCCCAGAGCTGCAACCAGGGGTACAGTGATGGTGGATGTGGTGACTCCGCCGGCATCATAGGCTATACCAATGATCTCTTTCGGAGCAATGATGGTCATCAGCATAACAACAACATAACCGCCGATGATCAGGTAATGAACAGGCCAGCCGCGGATGATGCGCATAACACCGATAAGAATGGCAAGGCCCACGGAAAAAGCGACAGACATACGAAGACCGAAGGCATACTGGTCTAAAGAGTCCTGGCCAGGGTCAATAAGCCCCCCCTGACCGGCGATTCCTGCTGCTTCCGAAGCCACTGCTATGAGGGCAGGCTCTGCCACTGTGGTTGAGAAACCCAGGGCAAAGGCAAAACAGAGGAGCCAGAAGATACTGCCCTTCCTGGCTAATGCATGGGCCATTGCCTCACCGATGGGAAACAGGCCCATTTCCAACCCCTGGACAAACAGGGTGAGACCGGCCACCACAAGAAGAGCTCCGAAAAGGACTTCTCCCATTTGCGGTAATGGCTGCTTCAGGACAACAATCTGAAAAAAAGCGATAACCAGAATAATGGGCAGCAGATCGGTAAAAGCATTTTTGAGTTTTTTCAGGATTACGGAGGTGATCATTATTTTTCCTGGCTGTTATAAAATATCATCATAATTCTCTATTGTCACAATACTTATTGGTCTTGCCTTCCCTTCGACAAGCTCAGGGCACGGTTACTCTTACCGTTCCCCGTTCCCGTTCCCGTTCCCGTTCCCTGAGCTTGTCGAAGGGTCTTGCCTCAGAATGGGTTGCGTGGAAATTACTCTTTTATGGCTATCCCCCTGGAAATAAAAGAAATCCCTTGCTGACTTTTTGTGCTGATCATAATTGCTTCTATTAAAGGGGGATTTACAGGTTCCTTCGATTCCCACCTCACAATAAATTTTGCCCCGGACCCCCCGCTTTTATCTGTGCCCTTAATGACATAGCGAATTGAGGCAAGATTTTTTAATTTTACAGGTTTTTCCACATAGTTTTTCAGAAAGTTTCCGTCAGAGTCAAAATAATCAGCTGAAACGAGAGTGATCTCCTGTTTCGGGTCAGTATTGCGTATGCTGAGTGTTGCAGTCAAATCAAAGGGCCTCTCGTGGTCTCCATGGTAAATATGTGAATAAATTGAAACATAAACACTCTGCCCCTTTAACAGATTGACGGTTGAAAAAGCACTTCCATGACCAGGGAAGATTCCCGTTATCACTAGGATCAACATCAAAACTATCAGTCGTGTTTTCATCTCAGATATCATTGGCCCTCCTAAATTGTTTTGCAGACCATGATCTTCGTTTGGGCCGCTTCGCTCGGCTTGGATTGGCAAATCCAAGCCCGCCGCCGGATTTGTCAATCCCGCGGGGGCAGAGTGCGGCTGGCCGAAACGAAGATCATGGCTGTTTTGCAAATATTTTTGGCTCGTGTTAAAGCTTTTATCAAACATAGTACAACAACTTGTAAATTTAAATTCGTCCCCCCTTTATATATTATAAGAGAGGGTGACGAATTTACAAGTTGCTGTAGCAGATTTCGATATCCTTTTCGTATATCCTTAAAAGTTGCTCGAAAATTTGTTTCTAAGCTGTAAATCATTGACTGGTAAAGGTTCGGGAATCCTCGTTTATATAAGAGCCGATATTAATTGATTTTTTTGCATAAAAAATATAACATTCTGTAA
>JAUCGG010000154.1 GCA_030378015.1 Desulfococcaceae bacterium HSG8 | reverse complement strand
TATACCTCCCAGGATCGTGTTCGAGATTCTTTCCCCGGGGAGAAATTCGGATTTTACGAACGCTACGTAGGAATATTCAGTAAATCGGAAACTTCTGCAAACAGTGGATTCCGGGTTAAAATCGGAAAACATCCGTTTTCCGATTTTCCCCGGAATGACAGTACGTTAAATCGTCATTCCGGGGAAAATTAAAAAACGGATGTTTTTTAACCCGAAATCCGCTGTTTATCAAGGTTTACCGGAAACTATCAGGGATAATGAATGTAGGGTGGGTGTAGCGAAGCGGAACCCACCAGCCCCCGAACTGCAAAGGTTGCACGGAAATTTCAGACACTTTGCATTCCTCGGAATTTATAACCCTGACATTATTTCTGAAACGGAGCACTAAGCATAAATAATGTCCGGGTTAAAACGGAGGAGTGCAAAGCTTGCTTTGCGCCACTACTGGATTTCCGCAAAGCAAGCTTTGCACTCCTCCGTTTTAACCCGGACATTATTTATGAAACAGAGTACTTAGGTTCTCTATTCCCGCTCCTGCCGAATTGACGATCAATCTTAACTTTGGCGGCAGATGTTTCGGATTTGTCAATCCGAAACGAGCGTTTTTTTCAGATTCATATGCAGCGATTTGCCTGATAATCAATATAATCAACAGATGGAAAATTAATTCGACTCGTGGAACTACAGGGATTTGCTTTAATAAGCGATTTGTAATCCTTACTAAATTTAATCTCTGTAGTTCTCATAGACTCCGGGTGTACGGAACTTCCATCCAGTGATAATCAATAAAATAATAAAATAATAAAATAATAATGCTTCCAACTGATAAGAAGGTGAGACATGTGGAATTACCGAGTAGTACGCAAAAAGGAAAGCCCGGGCTGTTCTTATGCCATCCATGAGGCGTTTTATGACAAAGACGGGTTTGTTTTCGCAATCACACAGGAAGGCGTGGAACCGTTCGGAGAGGATATTGAAGAACTGCGTCATTCATGGATGATGATGGCAGAGGCCTTTGGTCAGCCGGTTCTTGAATATGAGAATATTCCTGAACGGGAATATGAAAAGGGCGAAAATCCGCTCGGGGCAGATGACAAAGAGGCAGGTATCCCGTTGGAAGATGTGGAAAGGGAACTGGCAGCAGATTTGGGAGAATGGGATGAGGAAAAATACAGGCAGGAAAAAGAGCAGGAGAGGATTGAAAAAGAAAAGACACACGCTGAGGTTTTTGTCGGGACAGAGACGCTGAAAGAGCTTGTTGACAAAATATATTCGGATTATAAAGAAAAAGAGAAATCTGATGTTCCCGATTGAAGGCTACCGGCGTGGAGATATGATTCGCAGGACTTGACTATCGACTGAAAAAAGTGCCATCATTCAGCCAGACCAAAATAAAAAACCTGCTCTCCAGGGTTCACACCGGGATCAAGGGCAAAGCGTAGCCCAGGGCTTTGCACTCCGCTCACGTATCGTTGCGAAAATTTCATTTCCGCACTCCTGAAAGATGTCTGAGGTTTTTATATGCTATGCTATGATAAGGGTTTATCTGCAAGGCTTTCTGAAAATGGGCGATAGCTTCCTTGCGTTTTCCTTTTTCAAGCAGGGCAGCTCCGAGATTATTATAAATATCAGCATCATCCGGGGATAAATGCAGTGCCATGAGATAATGCCGGATGGCTTCATCTGTCTTCCCCATATCAGACAAAATTCTCCCCATGTTATAATGAGCTTCCGCATATCCGGGATATGCGCGTAATGCCTGGGATAAATGCCGGGAAGCTTCGGCAGTCTTTCCCCGAATAGCCAGCAGAATTGCCAGGTTATTATGTGAGAAAGCATAGTCGGGATTGATCCGCAGGGCTTCGGCGTAATGTTCGGCAGCTTCATCAGTCCTGCCCTGGTTTGCCAATGCAATCCCCAGGTTGTTGTGTGCCAGGTAATTGTTTTCTGTTATGTCCAGCACATGCTCGAAAAGCGTGATGCTGTTCCGCCAGTATCGGACTTGTATCCATGCTGTCATCATGAGAATCGGAAGAAGTATTGTTACCGCCGCGGCGAGAAAAATTTTTTTATAAGGCCGTTCGCCTAAAAGCTCCGGAATTCCCCAGGCAATTATGATAAAAATTCCGATGAGAGGTATATATGTGTAGCGGTCTGCCATGGCCTGGCCTCCGATCTGCACCAGTCCGATAACGGGCACGAGGGTCCCGATATACCACAACCACCCCACAGCACAATAAGGGCGATGTTTCGCCATTCTGAGCATCCATGCTGACATTGACAGGAACAGCACGCATGCCACCGCGACCTGCCACCAGGGAAAAGTAAGGGGATGCGGATAGATACATGAAAGGTTATCTGGCCATATCATTTTTCCAAGATAGCTGATATAAGAAATCAGGGCATTTGAAATTCTGATTTCAAGCGGATATATATCCGCGGATTTTACCGCTCCTCCGCTTTGCTGGACAAAAAAGGTGATAACACTCAATGCTGCTGAAAGGGCGAACAGGGGAATTTTTTCTAAAATAAGAAATCCTGCCCCCCTGCCCTCTGTTCCCTGCTCCCTGCTCCATGAAATTCGTTTCAGGGGCCAGTAATCAAGCAGGAGAAGGACAAATGGCAGGGTGACAACCATAGGTTTTGACATGAGTCCCAGGGTAAAGAAGAGGATAACCGGCAGATATGTCCTCACCCCCGGGGTTTCTGCGTATCGGATATAGTACCACAGCGTGATCATCCAGAAGAAGGTGCTGAGAACGTCTTTACGTTCCGCTGCCCACGCCACGGATTCCGCATGGAGGGGATGGAGTGCGAAGAGTGCGGCGACAAATCCGCTTTGCCACATCTTCCCGGTCATACGTCTGAACACAGCAAAGAGTAATAAGGTGTTGGCGATATGAAAGAGCAGACTGGTGAGATGATGCTGCCCCGGGTTCATCCCGTATAACTGGATGTCCGCCATATGGGACAGCCATGTCAGGGGATGCCAGTTGGCCGCGTGGGCGGCACGGAAGGCCCAGGTAATGCTCTCCGGATTCAGACCGGTCCGGACGTATTTGTTCTCAATGATATAATCCTTGTCATCATAAGTAACAAATTCATGATTCCTCATCTGCCAATAAACCGCGAATGTCGAAAACACGAGAAAAAGGGCGATCAGGAGATCGCAGCGG
The DNA here is from genome assembly GCA_030378015.1 of Desulfococcaceae bacterium HSG8. Lineage (GTDB taxonomy): Bacteria > Desulfobacterota > Desulfobacteria > Desulfobacterales > 4be13 > JAUCGG01. The sequence goes on along the minus strand of JAUCGG010000154.1, from coordinate 11,763 downwards.
ATGTTAAAGATGGTTTCTTTACTGGTCATTGTTATTGCTGCCTGTTTTCTTTCTTCTTACCGTGACAAGATCAGTATCTTTGCATTTATCAGCGTTCATCAGCGTCCTGACTGAAGGGACGCAGATAAACGCCGATACCCGCAGATTGTTTCATTTTAATTGCCCGATCAGATCAGCGCTTCCGCTACTGTATTTATGGTTGTCACACCAGCTATCAAGGGATCTGACCTGAGCAGGTGTACTACTTTTTCTGAATTGCCAACACTTTTTCCAGATTGTTACGCGCCTCGGTATTATCCGGATTTATCTCCAATGCCTTTCGGAAATGGCGGATTGCTTCATCTGTGTGCCCGCTCTTGAACAGGAGAACTCCCAGGTTATTATGAGCTTCCGTAAGATCGGGATTTGAACGCAGGGCCCGAGACAAATATTTTATTGCTTCTTCATTTCTGCCCAGCTTCATCATGGCAATCCCCTGGTTGTTGAGTGCTCCTGCATAACGGGGATTCAGGCGCAGGGCCTGAGATAAATGCTCCACTGCCTCATTGATTTTTCCCTGACGAATAAGGATATCTCCCATAGAGGTGTGGGCTTTGAAATGATCTGGCTTTATCCGCAGGACCCGGGTATAATGTTTCGTGGCTTCGCTTATTCGCCCCTGCTTGTTCAGGGCAACCCCGAGATTGAAATGCGCCATATGATTGTCAGAAGTCACCTCAAGGGTATGCTCAAACAGGGTAGTGCTGTTCTTCCAGTATCGGACCTGGCGCCATGAGAGCGCCATGAGAATCATCAGGATGATCAGAGGGATCGTCATGAGGAGAATTTTTCCGTATCGCTGCTTCCTGATTATCTCATGCCCGCCCCAGGCGATCATGATGAATATGCCGATAAGAGGGATGTATGTATAACGATCTGCCATAGCCTGTGCCCCCACCTGTACCAACCCGATGACAGGCACGAGTGTTCCGACATACCACAGCCATCCCGTGATAAAACAGGGATGCTGTTTCACTGCCCTGGCTGCCAGCAGGGATACGGATATGAACAGGATAAAGGCTCCCCCGGCTTTCCACCACGGGAATACCCGGGGATAAGGATAGTAAACCGCCAGATGGTCGGGCCATATCATTTTTCCGATATAAGTCACGTATGAAATCAGGGTATTTGCAATCCTGAATTTGAAGGAATAAACTTCCGGAGAACCGACTGCCCCAGCGTCTTTCTGAACAAGAAAAGTGATAATGCTTGATGCTGCTGAAAGGGTGAACAGGGGAATTTTTTCAAGGAGCAGGGAGCAGGGAGCAGGAGGCAGGAGGCAGGGGGGCAGGGAAATCCGATTCAGGGGCCAGTAGTCAAGCAGCAGGAGTACAAACGGCAGGGTTACGAGCATGGGCTTTGCCATGAGTCCCAGTGTAAAAAAGATGAGTACCGGGAGGTATGTTATGATTCCCGGGGTTTTAGCATAGCGGCTGTAACCCCATAGTGTGAGCATCCAGAAAAAAGTGCTGAGGACATCTTTACGCTCAGATACCCAGGCCACTGACTCTGCATGAAGGGGATGAAGCGCGAACATGGCCGCCACAAAAGCACTTCGCCATACAGCACCGGTCATCTGTCTGAGGACAAGAAAAAGGAGCAAGGTATTTAAGATGTGAAAGAGCAGGTTCGTCAGATGATGCTGCCCCGGGCTCATTCCGTAAAGCTGAACATCCAGCATATGGGACAGCCATGTCAGGGGATGCCAGTTGGCTGAATGAGCCGAGGTAAAGGCCCATGTAATACTTTCCCGGGTCAGACCCGCCTGCACATGCGGATTATCCGTAACATATTCATCATCATCAAAGTTGATAAATTCATAATCCTTTACCTGTACATAGACCGCAAGTGTGGTGATAACAAGGATGAGGCAAATCAGCAGATCCTTTGTAAGCGGGGTAGTGTAGCAACTTGTAAATTCGCCCCCTTTTCGTAAAGGGGGTTGGGAGGATTTTCCGTTTAGAAAAAAGTTGGTTACGCCAGAAAATCCCCCCCGGCCCCCCTTTAAAAAAGGGGGGAGGAATTTACAAGTTAAATCGCGGAGCGGCCGATTATTGTTCATGACTTTCCTCAGCATCTTTCCCGGGGAGCCACGACAGCACCTTTTTAAGATTTCCGGATGCCCCGGCATGACCAGGCTTTATCTGCAAGGCTTTTCGGAGATAAATAACTGCCTCCTCATTCTTTCCTTTATAGGCCAAGGCAACCCCCAGATTATTGAGAGCTTCCACATTGTCAGGCATGACGCGCAGCGCGGCTTGAAGATGAAGAATCGCGTCATCAATTCTTTTTTTACTTAGGAAAATGACAGCGAGATTGATGCGAACTTCGGCATATTCCGGGTTCAGCTCCAGTGCCTTGGTGTAATGTTTCATGGCTTCATCTGTCCTGCCCTGTTTTTCAAAGGCATATCCCAGGTTATTGTGGGTTTTTGCCAATCCCGGGTTGATGCGTAATGCCTGGGAATAGTACCGGATGGCTTCATCAGTTTTTCCCTGTTCCTCCAAAGCAATTGCCATGTTGTTGTAAGCTTTCGCGAAGCGGGGATTCAGGCGTATCGCCTCGGTGTAATGGGCAACAGCCTGATCGTGCCTGCCTTTTTCCAGAAGTACCTCAGCCAGCTTGTTGTGGGCCATATAATTGCCAGTTGTCACGGCCAGCGCGTGTTCGAAAAGCGCAGTGCTGTTGCGCCAGTATCCGATTTGCAGGTATGTTTTTACCATGAGAACTGAGAAAATGGCCGCTGCCGCAACAGCGAAGATCGTCTTCCTATGACGCCGTTCTGAAAAAAGTTCGGGGATTCCCCATGCTATCATTATAAAGATGCCGATAAGCGGTATATATGTATAACGGTCAGCCATGGACTGTAACCCCACCTGTACCAGTCCGATGACAGGCACAAGCGTTCCGAGATACCACAGCCATCCCACGATGAGATAAGGCCGCTGTTTTATCTGCCGAATTGCCAGCAGAGATATGAGAATAAGTAGTAAGGTAGCGAGTGCAATCTGCCACCCCGGGATTGTGCGAGGATAGGGATACAGGAACGCCAGCTCAGATGGCCAGACGGTTTTCAAGATGTAGTTCATGTACGAAACAAGCGCGTTTGCAATCCTGAGATCGAAAGGATATATCTCCGGAGATTTTACCGCTCCGCCGCCCTGCTGAACAATAAAGGTGATGACGCTCGATACTGCTGAAAGGACGAACAGGGGGATTTTTTCAAGGAGCAGGGAGCAGGGAGCAGAAAGCCGGTTGAGAGGCCAGTAGTCGAGCAGGAGGAGCACAAACGGCAGGGTGACAAGCATGGGTTTGGACATCAGCCCCAGGGTGAAGCAGACAAGCACGGGCAAGCCGGTATTCATTCCCGGGCTTTCGACGTAGCGGATATAGCTCCACAGCGTCAGCATCCAGAAAAAAGTGCTGAGAAGATCCTTACGTTCCGATACCCACGCCACGGATTCCGCATGAAGGGGATGAAGTGCGAACAGTGCGGCAGCAAAACCGCTTTTCCACAAATCCCCGGTCATTCTCCTGAGGACAAAGAACAACAGCAGGGAATTCATGATGTGGAGAAGCACATTGGTGAGGTGGTGCTGTCCCGGGTTTATCCCGTAAAGCTGAATGTCCGTCATATGGGAAAGCCATGTCAGCGGATGCCAGTTGCTTGCGTAAGCAGAGGTAAAGGCCCAGGTAATGCTCTCCGGGGTCAGGCCAGCACGAACACGGGGGTTATTGATAATATAATCATCATCATCAAAGGCAACAAATTCATGATGCCTCACCTGCCAATAGACAGCAAAGGTTGAGATAACGAGAAACAGGCAGATCAGCAGTTCTGTCTTTATGGTAAAATTGTCATTCTCATGCATCACGTTTCACTCTGCATTTCCAAAAAGTTGCGCCGGGATAAATCCGGATAGTCAGTTTTGCCTTTTTATTTCAAACATTCAATTTCAGTCAGCCACTTGTTGAAAATCGGACAATTCTCACGTATCTTCACAAGACCTGTTGCTTTGGCAATAGCAATGCCTTTAGATGTTTTTCTGAATCGTGATGAAAGTTTTTTAAGTCGCTTGGAAGGTGCCGAATGCGGCGAGTCGTTTATTTTCTCCGGTTCACCGCATTCTGTAAGAATTCTGTCAATAGCGGATAGAGGTACCTGAAGCTGATCGGCAAGTTTTTCCGGGTCACTGAAAAGCATCGCTTCGAACTCATGCATTGCAACATAGGGAATAAATCGTCTTTCCGACCCATGATCACCGAATAATTTATTTACCTGATCTTTTGTAGCAGTGTTAATCTTTTCCGCTTTAGCGTCTGGCACGGATTGTTTTTTTGCCTCTGTGAAGCCGGGCCAGTCGCTCCTGATTCCGTAATAATCAATAAAAAGAGTGAGAAAAGTATCAGCCCGCTGTTTCAGATGCAGCTCAATATCATTTCTGACCCTGGCAAACTTCACATCGCCGCCCTTTTGTCCGGGTTTGGAGATGATGATCGGCGTTATATAGATGCCTTTCCCGGCCAGATACGGACTTACAATTTCCTGTATGAAGATTTGTTCAGTCTTTCCCTCTGCAATGGCAACTATTTCAGCAAAATTATTCATAGACCGGCCCCCCGGAAATTACATTTTTGCTCCAGAGTTCACCTACCGAATAGGTTTCAAGCCAGACATTAAAATCCTTTTCCTGTAACCGCTCAAAGGTTGATGCCCCGTGTTTCCGGTTCGTCACAATCACATCTTCAACGCTGAAATGGTCAATTAAGGCGGGAGATTGCGTGGCAGCGATCAGTTGGGTCCGTTCAGAGGCATTCTGAATGAGTTCCGCAAGGATAGCGATGGCTGACGGATGCAGCCCCAGCTCCGGCTCGTCAATGATAATTGTCGAAGGCGGGTTTGGTTGAAACCGCGCCATAATTTTTGAAGGCGGGTCTGGTTGGAGCAGCGCGGTTGCGAGGCAGATGAAACGGATGGAACCATCGGAAAAGTGATAAGGCTGCATGGGGTAATCCGAACCTTTCTGCATCCAGGAAAGACTGACTTTCTGTTTTTCTCCGAATTCAGTCACATCCAGAAGGAAATCATCAAAAAAGGGCATTACAAGACGCACAGAATCCACGATCTCATTGTAAGTGTCCGGATGTTCATTTCTTAATCGCAGGAGATAAGGGGCGATGTTGGAGGCATCGGAGCGCAGAACCTTATTATCCTGGATTATCTCATAGTGCCTCATGGCCGCCCTGGCGCTGGTATCATGGAAATGATAGATCTGCCAGGATGAAATCGTATCATAAACAGGCCTGCTGTATCTGCTATCCTCAGAATCGCCTTTTGCCTCTTTTACCAGCAATGATCCACTGTCCGGACTGTCACCCAGCTCCCACCAGTGCCCTTGGTAATAGCGGGCTTCGTCTGAGAGTAAACAATTTTCCAGCGAACCCGGTTTAAGACGGAAACGATATCCGCGCGGGCCGAAGTACATTTCAAATTCCTGCTCTGAAGTCACTTTGCGACCGTTGAAGAGAAAATCGCTGAAACCGCCGCCCGAAAGGATGTATTCATTGAGGCTGCCATCAATAATTTTTCGCAGCAGTCGGAAAAATGTGATCAGGTTACTTTTACCCGCTCCGTTGCCGCCTATGAAAACATTCAGATTCCTGAACTCAAAATTCTCCAGTATTTGAACGGATTTGAATCCGCGTATTGTCAATCTGTCCAGTGAATTGTTCATCTGTACGCCCTCCGCGTTCTGCATGGGTTTCATTAAAAAGCATAAAAGTTCTCCGGGTGATCACCCGGGATCACCTACCCCGCAGATTTCTCGTTCCCAGGCTCTGCCTCGTTTTTAATTTTAAAACCGATGGGTTAAATTTCAGGGCGGATCCCTGTGGAATGCATTCCCAGGCGGAGCCTAGGCAGAGCCTGGGAACGAGTCTCACGTTTCACATCACGCATCACGTTTCACGTTTCACGTTTCACGTTTCACTCTGTAATTTCCTGGTAATAGGATGATCCTCTTATATTCTTCAGATTTTTATCTTTTTTCAGAAACTCCCAGTCATCATATCCCCTGCTGACCGCCTTTTTAAGCCAGTTGACGGATTCTTCCACCCTGTTCTGCCTTGCGTATATACACGCGACGTAATAATAAGTATCGGGGTTGTCCGGCTGAATCCCTGTCATTTTTTTAAACAAAGATACTGCTTTGTCATATTCTCCTCTCATGGCTTCTGTAATTGCCAGTGCTTTTAAGGCTTCGATAAAATCAGATCGGATGGACAAAGCTTTACGGTACTGTCCGGCCGCTTCATATAACTTCCCGTTTTTTTTATAAACATTTCCGAGTTCGTAATACAGCGACGGATTCCCAGGAGTACGCAGGATTGCCTCCTGGATCCCCGCGACCACATCGTCGAAACCTTTCCGTGCAGACAGTGCTTTTTTCAACTGATCCAGCGCGTCCGCATCGTCAGGCTTTATTTCGAGAATCTTTTGAAATTGAAAGGCTGCTTCCTCTGTTCTGTCCATGAGAGACAGTGCCAGTCCCAGGTTATAGCGGGCTTCGGTAAAATCAGGATCTGTCCGCAGGGATTCGGAAAAGTGATAGACAGCCTCTGGAAGTTTTCCCTGGTCTGACAGGGCAATTCCCAAGCTGTTGTGGGCTTCTTTATTGTGAGGATTGATACGCAGGGCTTCATAACTGCGATACATGGCTTTATTTTCAGGATCTGAAGCAGCATCCAGATCATAGTCCTTATTTTTTGTGAGCAAAGCATGTTCTATTTCAACTGCGTTTGTTTCTTCGTTGACAGGTATCATGGCTATTCCTTCCACAATAACCCGCCCCGCATAGACTTCCCTGGTGTCAACATTCTGTCTGCCCACAAAAATAAATGGTTTTCCTATTGAATTTTTCGGTATCCCTCCGGAAAATAAAAAATAGCCGATACCATCACTGTAAATAACGGTTCTGTCATAAGGTCGCGGGTAAAAAAGCCTGGACCAGTGATGAAATATTTTTTCTTTTTTTAACGGATAGATATATCTGCTGACCTTACCATGCTTCACGACGATTTTCCCGGAATTTTCAGCCTGGGAATTAAAATCAGCAGGTCTCACATAGGCGTCTTCATCGGCTATTTTGCGTTCGTCAAATGCACCAGTGAGAGAATTTATTTTAGTGAGGATATCCTGTTTTTGGTGAAAACTCAGTTCGGGAACAACTGGTTCGGGCAAAGGGGGGCGGATGTAATTCAGATATATGAGTTTCAATCCGCTGACCACAAAGAAGACGGATACAGCCAATACTCCGAACTTCAATCCTTTCCTGATTTTTGCTTCGGCCCCTCTCCTGCTCGGTTCGGATTGACAAATCCGAACCCCGGCGGGGGATTTGTCAATCCCCCGCGAGCACACGGGTATTTTATTTCTTGGCAAATCCGCCGGAAGTGCTTGGGATTTGTCAATCAAGCATTTCGAGAGTAGTTGAAATAGTAAAAACAATGAGAAAAAGTAAAACATATGAAAATTCCAGCCGATCATCAGGAAAACTCTTTCCATAATGGAGCCTCCGACCACGGCAACGCCTATTCCCGTAAAAAAAAGGCTGACTATCAGGACCAGGGAATATTTATTATCGAGGAGGATAAAGGAAGAAATTACTCCCAGCATGATGAGCAATCCGCTTAGTTTCGGAGGAATAAGATACTGACCTATAAGAAGAATCCCCGCAAGAACTGTGAGGAAAATGATCCCCTTTTTTCCGTTAGTTCGGGAAAGGTTCATCAAATACAGGAGAAAGATAAACAGCGATGAAAATATATGGAAGTTGCTTTCTCTGATATTTAATACGCCCATATACTGAAAAAAGGCTGAGGAAAAATTTTCCAGATAAAACGCGGGGTATTTTTTCAGATTTTCTATGGCTCCTTTTGTGTGATATTCGTATTTTTCCCTGATATTCGTTATTCCCTTTACCGCGGTATCTCTGTCAATTTCACGTTCCCAGGCTCCGAAACCCGGTGAGGTTGCCGCGTAAAAGGATTCCGCTGTTTTATTCGTGATTGTGAAAATGCCATGTACTGCTTTCTGCCGGATCAGCCAGGGAGCAAGGCATAGCATTGTTCCCAGGCAGAATATCACAGCAAAACGGGTGATTTCACGACCCGCGAGTTGTTCCCGCTTCAGTATGTAAAAAATGCAGAAAAGGTACCCGGGAAAGGCGAGAAGTGTAAGGGTTCTGGTTAAATTGGAAAAGGAGAAAAAAATTCCGCTGATAAAAAAATCTGACCATGTTTTACGCTCCATGCCCCGCAACAGGAAAAAGACATTCAGGACAAAGAACAGGAGGCCCGCGGTTTCGGTCATAATTGTCAGGCTGAAGCATATATGGTCTATGCTGAAAGCTGAAACAAGTGCAGCAGATATCGCTATAAACCTGTTAAAAACCTTTTCCCCGATAAAATAAACAAAAACAACTGTCAGAGAGTCAGAAACAATGTTGATAATTTGGGCAATTACAAAAGCATCCCCGAACCAGGTGTAGAAGCAGGCCAGTAATACAGGATAAAGGGGGCGCTGGGCAGACCAGGGGCCGGTCATTCCCATGCCCCGTGCAATTTCCGAAGCCAGATCGTTCCAGTCTTTGGCATCGGAAAAAGGAACGCCCGCAACACTGACCAAAGCAAAGGTTAAATCTCTGTTGAAATAGTAGACAATCAGGCGGGATATAAATGCGATGAAGAAACATAAGAATCCTGCTGCAAGCGGATTGTCAAGCATTGCGAACTTCTCCCCCCTTTCGTAAAGGGGGGCCGGGGATTTACCCATTATTTTTTTCAAACCGAAACAGTCCATATCTCGACTTTTGGAAAATCAGGCTCAGATTCTTGTTTAAAAATACTCCGAGTATTTGCTTTTTCCTGTCATCAAAATTATTGTTGATCCATTCGTTAAAAAGGTCGTATCGGATCAGCAGATGCGTGACATCTCTCTGGTGAATGGCCCCCGCGATCTTTTCCGGGGAATCTGCTTCCTTTATTATCCTTAGAAGCCAGTTGATATCAAAAAGAAATTCCCTGTCGCTGTAATAGCGGCGTTCTCCCAGGAATATCCCCAGGATTTTCGAATTCCAGGGGAGATGCTTATTGGCAAATTGAATGGCAGGGTATTCATGGCGATATCTCTCAATATATTCATCCCGCGATATCCTACCTGTTATGTAATTTATGGGATCAACATACCTGAACTGTTCCCCTATATAAACACCATTCAGGCACACAATGAGTAATATAACTATAAATCCGCATCCTGTACACAGATTTCTGCGCGGGGCATATTGTTCCCTGCAAAATGTAAATAATTCATGCAGCCCCAGTACGGAAAGGATCACAAGCGGCGGGATGATTATGGCGATATATCTGAGCTGACACATATTGGTGGTGAACAGCACAAACAGCAAAACCAGTATTGAAAATACCGCGAAAATCTTTTTTTCAATGTTCAGAGGGAATTTGGGTTTCAGCGTTTTCTGCTGACCATAAAATGCCAGGAAAGGCAGGAAGAGCAGGAAAGGGTTCAGTTTTCCATCAAAATAAAGGGGGCTTCCATCCTCGCCCTGGAAGAAAATCCTGACGGGCAAAAGTGCTATCTCCCACCAGGGTTCCTTTTTTATAAGGCTTCTCAGGTCAAAATTCATCAATGTCAGTATGGAATATTCAGGTGCGGGGTTTCCAGGGTTAAACCACTGATCATAAAGCGGGTATATGGGGTTGTTTGTCCAAGTATAATTTCTTATCATCCACGGCGAAAAGATAAGAAGTGATACGAGCATAAAAATAATGCCATACCCTGCCGCCCTTAACTGACTCTTCATAAATTCGTCCCCCCCTTTTGTAAAGGGGGCCGGGGGGATTTTTGTTGCGGGAAAAGTGGGTTGCGTCGGAAATCCCCGGCCCCCCTTTACGAAAGGGGGGAGGGATTTACGAGTTGCTGTACTTAGCTGTTCTCCTTCTGCCAGTTTTGAATAAACAAATGGCACAAAAAGCGTCAGGAGAAACAACACCATAAGACCGTTATATTTTGTCCCCAGGGCAAAGCCGCACCAGATCGCTGATATTATCAGAAACCTGGATCTGAAACTGTTCTCAATCCATTTCAGCAGATAAAAAAGTGAGGCTGTTGAAAAAAAGGTAAGTCCCAGGTCAACATAGGCGGTGATTGAAAGTTTTACAATTAGGGGAATTGAAAGGAAGAAAAAGGCTCCGAAAAGCCCGTAAACAGCATCAAGGCGTTTTCTCAGATAAATGAATATCAGCCAGGCTGTCATCAGGGCAAAAGAGAAATGGATAAATTTCGGAATAATGTCGTTACCCAAGTAAAGGGGAACAGTGTATAAAAGCGGCAGGTTCAGGGGAAAGTAGGAGAATGCAAGCGAAGGTATTTCATACATACCGCCGTGAATGAGGTAAAGTTTGGGTAATGCAAGATGATATACAAGCGCGTCCCTGCTGATCGGTGGCACACAAGAGAGGAGGATGATACAACCGATGACAGCACATAAAAGCAGGAGAAGAATATATCTGAAACAGCAATCGGCGGGGTTTTTTTTACCATGAAAATACATTTTAAAAAGCCGGGTTTTTTATCTGTTTTCACTGAAAATATTTTCATGGCCGGGGAAAAATCCGGCTTTGGGGGAATTTTCTGAGGTTAACAGACTAAAAAAGGCTTCCGAAGTTTCGGGAATTTCGGAAGCCTGAGTGGTAAAAAAGCGAAGATAAGGAAATTATTTTGTCCTTTCCCCGCTTTTCTTTACCTATTAATACTCTGTTTCACCGATGTGGCCTGTAGAATTAGTGCCATAGCTCTTGCTTCCGCTGGGATGCCATCCTGTTATGGCCAAGGTCCCCTGGTTACCTCCGACAATTACAGATGTATCCTGTGACTGTTTGAAACCTGCTTTTGATGCAGCGTCCTTATCACAATCGTCATTCGGATTATCCGTGAAATACGCTTGGCAGGATGTGTATCCGTTTTTAACGTCCGCATTTGCCTGGGAATTATAGCCTCTCTTCCGGTATTCCAGGAAGTTCGGGATAGCGATGGCTGCAAGAATACCGATGATGGCGATAACGATCATCAGTTCGATCAGTGTAAAACCTTTTTGGTTACTTCCTCTCAGTTTCTGAATCATTCTGTCCTCCTTTTTACTTTCAGTTTTTAGGTAACAAATATGGCATCCTTACATAAAAGCTGAAAAGTAGTTTACACTTTTTCCGGCTGTAAAACAATTTTTCAAATTGCTTAAAACGATTTGAAAAATCGTTCTGCATTAAAGTGTAAACTGACAAATGAAGGATGTCACAAATATATTAAAAATACGAACATTGAAATGCTTCTTACAGTTTCTCTTACCACCCCCTTAATATTTTTTTCACTTAGCTTTCTTAAGAAGCAATAAGCGTGCCATCAGAGGCATTTATTTCATATAATCGCTTTAATATGTTGTATTTTAAATTGATAAAAATTTTCATTGTAAAAAAAAAGGCAATATTGACTGATCATGTGTTTATGATTTTTGTAAACTCTTAATAGTTTGATTTGATTGTAAAAAATAAAATAATATATATATAATCTGTAAATACAGACAATTACAGGTTTACACTTTTTGTAAAGTCTTAACAATCCGATTTAATTTTAAAAATAAAATACTTAATATC
>JAUCGG010000153.1 GCA_030378015.1 Desulfococcaceae bacterium HSG8 | reverse complement strand
GTAGTATTAAACTTCAACTTCCGAAAGGCAGAGGTAGAAATAAGAAATAGTTTTAAAAATCATGCTATTATGATGTTGCCAAGAATTTTCTTCAAAAAAAATGTAAACTTCTTGCTGCTGAACTGAATATATAATGTGAAGCTTTTCAGGCCAGGTGCAGCTAACGATGCTTTAATATTATTGACAATGACAAAGTATAATTTTATCTTCAAGGTAGGCTTGCCCCCGACGTTCTGATGTTCATATCGGATATAACCGAAATGGCGGGATAGCGATAACGGCGGGACAAGCCCCGCCCTACATTTTGTAAGAACCCAAAACCCAAGGATTCTCCAATGCGTTTTCCAGCAATCGGTGTCGTATGTTTTATTATCTTCCTGTTATTTATGCCCACAATGGCTTCAACAGAGAAAAGGGACATTTATGAACCGGACAGCACACCGGATCAGGCAGTACCCATCTCTTATGGAATTTCCTATCAGCATAATTTTCATAACGCCGGGGATGAGGATTGGTCCAGGTTTCATGGGGAATCAGAAGAAACTTACCGGATTGAAATAAAAAATGTTGGCGGAAACTGCATTCCTGTGATTGAAATTTATGACGAAAACAGGATATTTCAGGAATCCCTGAATCCTTTCGGGCGATCATCAGAAACATTGGCGATGCTGTGGACTGCCCCCCGGGAAGACGATTATTATGTAAGGGTATATCATTATGACGGAGAGACACACGGGGGGGAAACAAGATATGATTTCAGCTTAAGCCCTGCCGAAGCTCCTGTTTCTCCAGACACATATGAAGAAGATGATTTGCCTGTTCAGGCCAATGACATTTTTTCTGACAATGAAAACCCCCTGGAGCATAATTTTCATGATCCGGGAGATGAAGACTGGGTACTGTTTTACGGGTATGGAACAGACAGCTATATTATCGAAGCAAAAAGCGCAGGGGAAAACTGTGTCCTGATCATGGAACTATATGAGATGAACTCCATGAATCTCGTAGATTCTCTCTATACAGGCGGAGAACCTTCGGAAGTCTTCCTGCTTTCCCTGCTTCCCACTTATAAAGATCAATATTATTATGTGAGAATACGCCATTACGATCCCCAGGCATATGGAAGGGAGACCGTATATACTCTCAGGCTGAAAAATTTCCCCCCGGATATTTACGATGAAGATGATACGTTTTACCAGGCAAAAGTCATTATCCCGAATGATGAAAATCCCCAGGAACATAATTTCCATGACCCGGGAGATGAGGACTGGGTGAAGTTTTACGGGATTTCAGGGGAGGGTTATACTGTTGAAACCTCTCGCATGGGAAGAAGCACTGACCTTGTACTCGAACTATATGACTCAGATGGTGAAACATTGCTCGCGTCCCGGGATATCCCCCAGTCTGATGATGTAGGGGGAGAAGGAGCCTTGGCCTGGGCCTGCCCCGAAGACGACGTTTATTACGTTCGGGTAAGACATTCCGATCCCGGGGCTTATGGGGAAGATATGGAATATGATCTGAGCGTTAAGCGAACTTCCGCAGCCCCGGCCCTTGTGGGAACCATTGAAGGGAATGTTATTGATAAGCTTTCACGCGAGCCCGTCGGGGGCGCCAGGATTAAGACCGGTGCAAATGTGTCTGCCCTGAGCTTTTCGGACGGGGGATATTTTATGAAGCATCCCGGGGGAGAATATACCATTACTGCTGAGGCTGCTGATTATGAGATATTCACGGATTGGGTAAAAGTGGAAGAAGGCGGGGTTATCGTCAAAGATATCGAAATGATTCCCAACGGTACAGGTGCGGTTGCTGACCCAGAGATTTCCCCGGTTCCCGGGACATATTTCACCCCTCAGCAAGTTGAAATTATATGTGATACAACGGGCGCAGCAATACGCTACACAACAGACGGTAGTAATCCCGATGAGAATGCTCCGGTTTATACAGAACCCATCTTCATATCTGAAACAATAACCGTAAAAACCAGGGCATATAAGGAGAATCGGGAGCCAAGCAAAATTGTTACAGCAGCCTATAACATCACGGGGAAACTCGAAAAACCGTCATTTTCCCCAGAACCCGGTACTTATACTGTGAGCCAGCAAGTCGGGCTTTTATATGCAGACGCATTCCCTGGTGTTGAGATCCGCTATACAACAGACAGCACCGAACCTGGTCAGAATTCACCGCTTTACACATCCCTGATTGACGTATCTGAAAGCACGACGATAAAAGCAAAGGTTTTCAGACCTGAATGGGAGCCAAGTATAACAGCAGCGGGGATTTATACAATTACGGGGACAGTTGAAAGCCCGGCATTATCTCTCCCTTCCGGCACTTATACCGCGGTTCAGCAGGTTGAAATGTCCTGCGCAACCCCTGACGCGGTGATCCGTTACACATCAGACGGAACCGAACCCGGGGAAAATTCCCCGGTTTATACATCCCCGATTTATGTGTTGGAAACCATGACGATAAAGGCAAAAGCATTCAGATCCGGATGGATTGCCAGCCCTGTTGCTGCGGAACATTATACCATCACAGGAAAGGCCGCTCCTCCTGAATTTTCACCTGCCCCCGGTGTTTTTACCAGTGCCCGGAGCGTCGAACTTATATGTGAAACCCCGGATGCTGTGATTCATTATACAAAAGACGGCAGTGAACCCACAGCAAACTCGAAAATTTATACAACCCCGATTTCCGTGTCTGAAAGCATGACGATCCGGGCAAAGGCGTTTAAATCCGAGTGGGAGCCAAGTGATCAGGCAGCCGGAATTTATACCATTACAGGACAGGTTGAGACACCTGTTTTTTCGCAGGCCCCCGGTACATACACCGGGGCGCAGAGCATTGAACTGTCCTGCGGCACCCCGGGTGCTGTGATTCATTACACAACAGACGGCACCGAACCCACGGGAAATTCGCGGGTATATACAAAACCCATTGAGATTTCATCAAGCATGACGGTCCGGGCAAAGGGATTAAAAACCGGATGGGAACCCGGGGACACCGCAACAGGAGTTTACACCATTACAGGAACCGTTGCTAATCCCACGTTTTCCCCTGATCCCGGCATATACACCGAAACGCGGGACGTTGAATTGCACTGCGCCACCCCGGATGCTGTGATTCATTTTACAACAGACGGTTCCGAACCCGGGACACATTCCCCGGTTTACAAAACCCCGATCCTCGTATCGGAAACCATGACCATCCGGGCAAAAGCCTTCAAATCTGGCTGGGGTGAGAGTACAACAGCCGAAGGCACTTACACGATCACGGGAAAAGCCGCTATGCCTGTATTCTCTCCCAAACCCGGAACCTACACCGAGATTCAGCATGTAACCCTGTCCTGCGCCACTTCAGGGGCTGCCATTCATTATACAACAGACGGTTCCGAGCCTTCGGATAATTCCCCGCTTTACATATCACCGATCCCCGTATCGGAAAACATGACTATACGGGCCAAGGCTTTCAAAGCCCAGTGGGATTCCAGTGATACGGCAAGCGGAATTTATGAGATTACCGGGAAAACCGAGCCGCCTGTTTTTTCCCCGGCTCCCGGCACATATACCAGCGTGCAGACCATCGAGATAGCCTGCACCACCCCCGGGGCCGCGATTTATTACACCACAGACGGCTCCGAGCCTGCGTCGCATTCGCTGCGTTACACATACCCGATTCCCGTATCTTCTTCCATGACAACGATCCGGGCAAAAGCTTTCAGGGACGGGTGGAATGCCAGCACGACGACAACAGGGATTTACAGGATCACGGGCACGGTGGAACTGCCTGATTTTTCGCCTGATCCCGGGGCATACACCGATAGCCAGTATATTGAACTGTCATCTCCCACGCCCGGTGCTGAAATTCATTATACAACAGACGGAACCGAGCCTGTCCGGAGTTCGCCGACCTACACATACCCGATTCCTGTGTCAGCAACCACGACAATCAGGGCAAGAGCTTTCAAAGACGGGTGGGAAACCAGCGGGGCAGTAAGGGGGATTTACACAATTACAGGAACAGTGGCAAGCCCCGCGTTCTCTCCTGATCCCGGAACCTACACAACCCACCTGGATGCCGAACTGTCCTGCGCCACCCCCGGGGCAGCAATTTACTATACAACAGACGGCACGGAACCTGATCAGAATTCATCGCTTTACACCGCGGCCATAACAGTTTCCGCGACCACGACGATCCGGGCAAAGGCATTTAAAGACGAGTGGGGGGAAAGTACCACAGCACTGGGAACTTATACGATTACGGGAACAGTTGAATCCCCCTCATTTTCATCGCTTCCAGGAACCTACAGTTCGACACAAAGTATTACTTTGACCTGCGAAACCCCGGGATCCGTCATCCGCTACACAAAAGACGGCAGCGAACCCTCGGAGAATTCCGCGGCCTACACATCCCCGATTGCTATATCGGAAACTGTAACGATCCGGGCAAAAGCTTTTAAAATCGGATGGGAAGCCAGCCCGGTCACGACAGGCAGTTATGTGATTACCGGGATCGTCTCTTCTCCGGTTTTCTCTCCCCGGGCCGGAACATATCCTGAAAAACAAACCGCCGAACTGCTATGCGATACGCCCGGCGCGTTGATCCGCTATACAACAGACGGAACTGAGCCAACGGAGAATTCGCAGCTTTACACTGCTCAGATTTCCGTGCCTGCGACCATGACGATCCGGGCAAAGGGGTTTAAAACCGAGTGGGAACCAAGTGAGACAGTCACAGGAAAATATACAATCACAGGAACCGTTGAAACCCCGGGTTTTTCTCCCTCACCTGGCAGATATACCGGAGGGCAGACTGTCAGACTGTCATGCGCCACGTCCGGGGCGGTGATTCATTATACAACAGACGGAACCGAACCCTGGGAGAATTCGCCGGTTTATAGCGACCCCGTATCTGTGTCCGCCAGCACGACAATCCGAGCCAAAGGGTTTAAAGACGGATGGAAACCCAGCGTCACATCTGCCGGAACTTATACAATTACAGGAACGGTTTCAAGCCCTGTTTTTTCCCCCGCACCCGGCACATATCTTACGGCTCGGAGCGTTACCCTGTCATGCGACATTGCCGGTGCTTCTGTTTATTATACAACGGACGGCACGGACCCGACTGAAGATTCCCTGCTATACACATCGCCCATCCCCGTATCTTCGAGCATGACTATCCGGGCAAAGGCATTTAAAAGCGGGTGGGGGAGCAGTGTTGTCACCGTGGGAGTTTATACAATTGCAGAAGCAGCAGAACCTCCGGTGTTCTCGCCGGCTCCCGGCATATACACCGAACCGCAGGAGGTTGAATTGTCCAGCCCCACACCGGATGCTGTGATCTGTTATACCACGGACGGAAGCGAACCAGCAATAGACTCATCTGTCTGTTCATCCCTCATATCCGTGACTTCCACCACGATTATCAAGGCCAGGGCATTCAAAACAGGGCAGATCCCCAGCGCCGCAGTAACCGGGAGTTATACAATTACCGGGAAAGTTGCCGCACCTGTATTCATTCCTGATCCCGGCACCTATGACACGGCCCAGCGAGTTGAGTTACAATGCGCCACCCCTGACGCGTATGTTTATTATACCACAGACGGAAGCGAACCCACTAAGAATTCCAGGCTTTATACAATGCCTGTTTTTATCGCTTCGACCACAATGATACGGGCGAAAGTATTTAAAGCCGACTGGACTCCCAGTGACATATCCGAAGGAACATACACGATCCCGGAAAGCGTTGAACCACCTGTGTTTTCAATTTCCTCCGGAACCTATTTTACCACGCAGGATATAAGGCTGTCCTGCGCCACACCCGGGGCAGTTATTCATTACACGACTGATGGCAGCGAACCCTCGGAGGATTCACTGGTGTATTCATCGCCCATAACTGTAGCTGAAACCATTACCACCCGGGCAAAAGCATTCAAACCCGGATGGAAAGCCAGCACCGAGATCACGGGGCATTATAAGATTACGGGCACGGTTGCTTCCCCGGTATTTTCGCCGAGTCCTGATATTTATACGGAGAGCCAGATCGTCGAACTTTCGTGCAGCACGCCCGATGCGGTCATCCGCTGCACGACCGACAACAGCGAACCCACGGGGAGTTCGCCGGTCTGTTCGTCGCCTGTGACCGTGTCCGAAACCATGACCATCAGGGCAAAGGCGTTCAAGCCCGACTGGGGGCCGAGCATCACAGCAAAGGGGAATTATATCATCAAGAATATTGAAAGTCCCGAATCAGGGGGATGTTTTATCGGAGTATTGAAGTAGGACGAGTCATCTGGCTCGGATTGCCAAATCCGCTGGATTTGGCAATCCGGCGGGAGCATTGGGGATTGAAACGACATGACCTGAAAAATCAGCAGGCCGAAACTAGGGTACTAAATCAATGGAAATTTATCTCTATAATGATGTGGCGTTTAAGTGGACTTTCGGAAGACAGGAACGGACAACCCCTCTGATTTCCCTTCTGAATGCAGTTGTGGGGGAACCCCTGTTCAGGGAGATACGGGTAATGAACCCCTTTGACATATCGAAATATCCCGAGGACAAGATGGGAATACTTGATCTGCGGGTAAAAGAAGCAGGAAGCGGAATATGGGCAGATGTGGAAATGCAGGTGGCATATCAGGAATACTACCCGGAGCGTTCCATGTTTTATCTGGCGGGTCTGTACCGGGATCAGTTAAATGCCGGGGAAAACTACCCCGACCTGAGACCCTGTTACGGCGTCCATATTCTTATGGCTGATCTCCTGGAAGACGAACCGGACTGGTACAACTGTTACAGGATGACAAATGTGAAAAGCAACAGGCTGTTAAGCGGGCACTGGAATCTTTATTACCTGGAACTCCGCAAATTCAGAGAAGCCATGAAAGAAGGCGGCGTATCATGGAAAAAACTGGAACAGTGGTGCGGGTTCCTGTCGGAGCCGCATGATCCTTCGGAGGCTCTGGATGAGAACTTCAGGGATAACGAAGGCATAAAGGAGGTTCATGAAATGTTACAGGAATTTACAGAGGATGAAAGGCTGAGAGAGAGGTACCGACTGCATCAGGCATGGCTCAGGGATCAGCGGTCAGTGGAACGGGAACGCAAGACAGAAAGAAGGTTGAGAAAAGAGGCAGAAGCCGAAAAGAAAAAGGCGGAAGACAGAGAGAAAAAGATGGAAGCCGGAAAGAAAAAGGCGGAAGACAGAGAGAAAAAGATGGAAGCCGGAAAGAAAAAGGCGGAAGCCAGAGAGAAAAAGATGGAAGCGGAAAAGAAAAAGGCGGAAGACAGAGAGAAAAAGATGGAAGCCGGAAAGAAAAAGGCGGAAGACAGGGAGAAAAAGATGGAAGCGGAAAAGAAAAAGGCGGAAGACAGAGAGAAAAAGATGGAAGCAAATTTAAAAGAAAGAGAGAGGCGATCTGTGCTTGCTCTGAGAGAGGAAGGATATCCGGATGAACGTATTGCTGAGATGCTGGAGATGCCTGAAGACAGCGTGAAAGCTATCGGGGATGAAAATGAGTGAGGCTGCCTTTGACGAAGTTATTGATTCCCGACGAGTATATCCTGTTATATTATATATATATATATAGCACTGAAGCGGGGTGATCCTCGGAATTCCAGGCTTTAGGAAACCGTTCGGAGCAGAAGGTAAAGAGCCGCGCCGCTGCCGGACAGCACTGCCAAATTACAGAACCAGGGTACTGAATCAATGGAAATTTATCTCTATAATGATGTGGCGTTTAAGTGGACTTTCGGAAGACAGGAACGGACAACCCCTCTGATTTCCCTTCTGAATGCAGTTGTGGGGGAACCCCTGTTCAGGGAGATACGGGTAATGAACCCCTTTGACATATCGAAATATCCCGAGGACAAGATGGGAATACTTGATCTGCGGGTAAAAGAAGCAGGAAGCGGAATATGGGCAGATGTGGAAATGCAGGTGGCATATCAGGAATACTACCCGGAACGTTCCATGTTTTACCTGGCGGGTCTGTACCGGGATCAGTTACGTGCCGGAGAAGACTACCCTGACCTGAGACCCTGCTACGGGGTTCATATTCTTATGGCTGATCTCCTGGAAGACGAACCGGACTGGTACAACTGTTACAGGATGACAAATGTGAAAAGCAACAGGCTGTTAAGCGGGCACTGGAATCTTTATTACCTGGAACTCCGCAAATTCAGAGAAGCCATGAAAGAAGGCGGCGTATCATGGAAAAAACTGGAACAGTGGTGCGGGTTCCTGTCGGAGCCGCATGATCCTTCGGAGGCTCTGGATGAGAACTTCAGGGATAACGAAGGCATAAAGGAGGTTCATGAAATGTTACAGGAATTTACAGAGGATGAAAGGCTGAGAGAGAGGTACCGACTGCATCAGGCATGGCTCAGGGATCAGCGGTCAGTGGAGCGGGAACGCATGACTGAAAGAAGGTTGAGAAGAGAGGCAGAAGCGGAAAAGAAAAAGGCGGAAGACAGAGAGAAAAAGATGGAAGCCGGAAAGAAAAAGGCGGAAGACAGGGAGAAAAAGATGGAAGCCGGAAAGAAAAAGGCGGAAGACAGGGAGAAAAAGATGGAAGCCGAAAAGAAAAAGGCGGAAGACAGAGAGAAAAAGATGGAAGCAAATTTAAAAGAAAGGGAGAGGCGATCTGTGCTTGCTCTGAGAGAGGAAGGATATCCGGATGAACGTATTGCTGAGATGCTGGAGATGCCTGAAGACAAAGTAAAAGCTATCGGGAATGAATTTCAGGCATAAAGGGGATTCGCGGAATGTTGCATGAATTTACTGAGGATGAAATACAGAGAGAGAAGGACAGGCTGCATGTGCTGAGTCTGAGAGATGCAGGATATCCGATGAACGTATCGCTGATATACTGGAAATGTCCGAAGACAGCGTGAAAGCTGTAATAGAACCTCTGTCTGCAATTTACGAATAAGAAATTAGGAGATAAAATGAAAAAACGCACCTGTCATATATTTTTTTTTCTTACAGGCAGTTTCCTTTGCCTGTTGTTATGTCTGCCGAATTCCGCTTATGCCCAGTCCGGGGTCACACCTTACAGGATAGAAATCCCGTCCTCATTTAACCCTGTAGGTTCCGGGGCGCGGGCACTGGGAATGGGCGGAGCATTCATTGCTGTGGCTGACGACGCTACCGCGGCATCATGGAATCCCGGGGGACTCATCCAGTTGGGAAGACCTGAAATGTCGCTTGTGGGCGAGGCTTTCCGTCGAAGCGAGGATAATTCATTCGGGAGTAATCCCGAAGCTTCGGGTACACAGCGTGTAACCGGAAGCAACATCAATTACTTCAGCCTGTCATATCCTTTCGCATTTCTGAACCGGAATATGATTCTCTCCTTAAATTACCAGCATCTTTTTGATTTTACCAGGGAATGGGAATTCCCGCTGATGCGGCGCACAGATACATTTTCAGAGGCCCTGAATTTCAAATATGCCCAGGAAGGGCGTATTTCCGCTATCGGGCTTGCATGCGCGGTTCAGCTAACCCCGAAGCTTTCCCTGGGAGTTACCCTGAATAGTTATGACGACTGGCTTGAAGACAACGGCTGGGAGAACAGTTCGAGCGAGATAACTACCGGTATTGATCATCGGAGAAATGCTTTATATACTTATGAAAGGAACACTCGGAACAATTATTCATTCAGCGGGTTCAATGCAAACCTGGGGGTACTGTGGCATATAAATGACAAAGTTACGCTCGGGGCTGTTGTAAAAACCCCTTTTACCGCGGACCTGGAACATAAATCCCGGTCCGACTATTCCCTCCGATATCCTGACATGCCGGAGCATAACGATTCAGGCGGCTCGGAACCCATGTCCGTGGATGAGGAACTGGAGATGCCCCTTTCCTATGGTATCGGCATCGCGTACCGCTTTTCTGATCAGTTGACAGTTTCCGCTGATATCTACAGAACCGAATGGGGAGATTTTATCCTCGAAGATGCTGAAGGAAACAAAACCGCCCCTGTCAGCGGCCTTCCCCAAGGAAAATCGGATATTGATCCGACCCATCAGATCCGGATCGGGGCAGAGTACCTGCTGTTTGATACAGCCCGTTCAAAATATGTTATTCCGCTGCGCTGCGGTATTTTTTACGACCCCGCGCCTGCCGAGGGAAGTCCGGATGATTTTTACGGATTCAGTGCGGGAACGGGAATTGTCATGGGTAAATTTGTTTTTGACATTGCCTATCAATACAGGTTTGGCAGGGATGTCGGAACATTCATGCTTCAGGAACTGGATTTCTCTCAGGACATCAATGAGCATACTTTATATTCCTCGGTGATTATTCATTTTTAGGAAACTTCCATGACCTATCGTCATAACGAAAAATGAAAGCCGAAGCAGATTACCAAACACCGAACACTTTCATATAAATTTCAAATGATAACATCAGAAGAAGTTCTTAGTTCCGCCTTCAGGCGGCCTGTTCTTGATAACCATATCGCCCTTTTTGGCCCCGAAAAGAGAGCGATATCGGAGCCGGGGCTGATTTTTCTGCTTCCACAGATGGAAAAACAGGGAAGTTTCCCCTTGTTTTTCGTTATCTCCTGGCGACATTCCGAAAACCTCAGAGGTCTTCCACCGGCGGCTCCGGGGCGAAACCAGACCTCCGAGGTTTCAGCAAACTCACGCGTCATCTCCGGGCGATATTCCGAAAACCTCGGAGGTCTTCCACGGGCCGGCTCCGGGGCGAAACCAGACCTCCGAGGTTTCAGCAAACTCACGCGTTATCTCCTGGCGATATTCCGAAAACCTCGGAGGTCTTTCCAAGGCCGGCTCCGGGACGAAACCAGACCTCCGAGGTTTCAACAAACTCACGCGTCATCTCCGGGCGATATTCCGAAAACCTCAGAGGTCTTCCACTGGCGGCTCCGGGGCGAAACCAGACCTCCGAGGTTTCAGCAAACTCGCGCGTCATCTCCGGGCGATATTCCGAAAACCTCGGAGGTCTTCCACGGGCCGGCTCCGGGGCGAAACCAGACCTCCGAGGTTTCAGCAAACTCACGCATCAGTTCCGGGCGACATTCCGAAAACCTCGGAGGTCTTTTCCGGGCCGATTCCGAAATCCTTTCTTATCGCTAATCCGTGTAGCATAGGGAACACAGATTCTTTACTTCATTCGTGGTCAGAAAATCCGCGCAAATCCGTGTCCCATTTTTTGTGAATATACAGAACAGTGAATGTCAGCAGCACAGCAACTCTGGAAATAATTCTTGCAAATAAAGGCCGAATCAGGTACAGACTGCTTGCTTCAGGTAAATGAACGGCATGTGCAACTTTTTTTAACCGAAAAGAACTCAAGCATATAATGCCACAAAGACACACAAAAAACCTTCGTGAGACTTCGCGCCTTTGAAATGTGTGATTCGTGATTTGACCAGGATCGCGAAAATCCTTCCGAAAAAGGATTTTCAGGCTCCTGTTTTTTTATATAAGAAACCCGGATTGTTGTGCCAGAGGTGTTTCTCACGGTAAGGATATTCAGATAAATAAAATACCCGCCTGATGCTCGCGGGGGATTGACCGCGGGGTTCGGATTTGTCAATCCGAACCGAGCGAGAGCAGGACGAGTCGGGTATGTTATTTATTCAGAGTTTCCTAATAGAAAAAAGCAGGAATGAATTATATCCTCGAAGGCTTTTTAACAGCGATTCAATTGCTCATCAGAGGAGATGCTGAAACCTACTCGGCAGTAACTGCCACTCTTCAGGTGTCGGGATATTCCATGACAGCAAGCCTCACCTTTGGCATTCCCCTGGGCTTTCTCTTGGGATACTTTACATTCAGAGGAAAGAAGCAGATTCGTCTGATCGTGGATACTATGCTCGCACTGCCTACGGTCTTCATCGGTCTGCTTATCTATGCCTTTCTGTCAAACAAGGGACCCCTGGGCAATATGGGACTATTGTTCTCACTTCCCGGGATTGCTTTCGGCCAGACTTTACTGGCGCTTCCCATTGTGGTTGCCCTGAGCGCGACTGCTGTTGAAAGCATGGATCAGCATCTGAGGGTCACACTGATTTCGCTGGGGGCCAACCGCCGGCAGTTGTTTTTCAGCAGCCTGTGGGAAATACGATACGCAATACTCGCTGCATCGCTGACTGCTTACGGCCGCGTGATGACAGAGGTCGGAATTTCGATGATGGTGGGAGGGAATATCAAATGGCATACCCGGACCATCACCACGGCAATTGCCCTTGAAACCAATAAAGGGCTGTTCGGCATGGGAATAGCGTTGGGAGTGGTGTTGATGCTGATTGCATTTATTGTAAATCTGTCTGTATCTTTTTTACGAAAAAGGTATTAACCGGGTGTAATTAAAAGTGTCAGTCCTTGTTCCCAAACTCCGTTTGGGAACACATCTGCCGGGCAAACTCTGTCTGCCATGCAAAACAGAGTTTTGTCTGCAATTGCGTTCCCAAACGGAGTTTGGGAACGAGGAATGCTGCTCACCTAACACTTTTAATTAATTACACCCGTATTAACCAAGATGCAGGTAGAACACAGGTGATCTCCGGCGACATTTTATTTTTGTAGGCGGGGCTTGCCGGGGCTTGCCCCGCCATTATTGCTATCTCGCTATTTCGGCTATATCCGAATATGAACATCAATGAACATCGGTGGGGGCAAGCCCCGGACAAGCCCCACCCTACCTCTGCCTTGTAAGACTTCGGGCTTTTTACTGTTGAGCAATTATATATACCAGATCAGAAATCTCAAACATTTCTATAATACAAAGCCTGCTTTGGAAATCGGGGAGTTATCTGTTCCCAAAGGATCCATAACAGGACTGATGGGGCCCAATGGAAGCGGCAAAAGTACCCTCCTGAAACTGATGGGCTTTATCGAACGCCCGACCCGGGGAGAGATTCTTTTCAAATCAAAGCCGGCTGAACCGTTTTCCGATGCTGTGAGATTCCGGGTAACGCTTCTGACGCAGATCCCTTACCTGATGAAACGCTCTGTGTTAAAAAATATCGCCTACGGGCTTCAGCTCAGGGGAGACAGGAACAATCATCGGAGTCGTATATATGAGGCCCTGAACATGGTGGGACTGCCGCCGGAAGTGTTTGCCAATCGCCAGTGGTACGAACTTTCAGGAGGGGAGGCCCAGCGGGTGGCACTGGCTGCCCGGATGGTGCTGAGGCCCGAAGTCCTGTTGCTTGATGAGCCAACAGCCAGCGTTGATGCGGCCAGTGTTCAACTGATCAGGGAAGCCTCTGTACGGGCCCGACGGGAATGGGGCACAACCCTGATTGTTGCAAGCCATGACTGGCAGTGGCTTTATGAGGTTTGTGACGAAGTTCTGTACCTGTTCAGGGGGCGTCTTTCCGGCTCAGGGAACGAATCTGTATTATTCGGGCCCTGGCATCCCCGAAGCGATGGTTTCTGGGAAAAAAAACTGGATGACGGCCAATGTATCGTGGTTTCAGAACCGCCTGAAAAAGATGCTGCTGCTGTCATAACACCCGATCATATTGCCGCCGGGCTTCCGGGAGATAAGAGTCCCTCCCGCGGCACCCGGCTTGATGGTGTCATTTCAAGGCTGATTCTGGAAAAACGTACAGGCAGAATTATTACCACCATCCTTGTCGGGAATTTTCCGCTGACTGCGAAGTTCGACCAATCCCGAATTCGTGAACTGAAACTCTATCCCGGGTGTGAAGTAAGGCTTTATTATGATCCAGGATCGGTGAAATGGCTATGATTTATCGGTTTTTTCGTTCTTAAACTCCGGTTTGGGACGATTCCCGGCGGCTTCGGCGTGAACTCAGTCGAACGATTGACAAATCCGCCGGAAGTATTTGGGATTTGGCAGCCCCGAATGAGCGGGAACAAGTTTACTGGTCATAGCTGATGAATCTATCTCTTTTTTATTGAAAAAAATATAAAACAGTTATAAGATACTTATAATTCATAGAGACTGACTGAAAATCAAGGAGTCATACATGCCCCGAAGCCGCTCACCGGAAGAAAAAGCTGAAATATTAAAACAGCACTTTGTTGAAAAAAAGCCGATATCCGCGATCTGTGAAAAATATCAGATCCGAACCGAGGTATTCAGGAAATGGGAAAAGGCCCTTTTTGAAAACGGGGATCTGGTATTCAGGCAGATTCCCCGGGACGGAAAGGATTATTTCCACAATTATGACTTTGTAGTGAACTGGCTGTCCGAAATATTCCGCGGGCAGACCCTTGATGTCCTGGGAATCGAAACCGGGGAAATCCGGAGAGTCTGTTCTTTCAAGCCTTCGGAGATTTCGGTAAGTGCGGGCATAATGGATATCATCTTCGAAGATGTCACCGGCAGAGCGTATCACCTCGAAGAACAGCGCAACATGACCGAGGAACACCTTTACCGGTTCGCGTCACAGCATTTTTCCGCAGCAAGAGAATGGAGAGACAATATCACTGATATTATTCTGGTATCAGGCAGACCGTACACCGGCAGAAGGGAAATACGGACCTTGGCCGGAACATATTCGCCTGTGATCATTGATCTTACAGAACGGGACGGTCAGAAGCGTTTCAAAGAAATCCGGGAAGCCGTAAACAGGGGAGATTCTTCTGCTTTCCCGGAGCTTGTATTTCTTCCCCTGTATGGCAGAAGCGGAGAGGAAGAACGGGGACAGTTTGTTAAAAAGGTTATCAAGTTCGAAATAGACCTTTTCAGGCAGGATAAAATGCCTGTCATGCTTGTCGCCGCCACAATGATTATGGCAAACAGGCAGATTGACAAATCAACTTTCCAGGAATTATGGGAGGAAATGAAAATGTTGGATATTTTTGAATACGCCCGTGAACTGACAATGGAAGAGGGTGAAAAGAAAGGGAGATTGGAAAACGCCCGCGAGATGGTCATAGAAGCTCTTGAAGAATCCGTAGGTATCGTTCCCGCGCATATTGCCGACGAAGTGATGTCTGTTTCCCGTCCGGACATATTGAAAGGACTGCTGAGACAGGCTGTGAAATGCAAAGAAATCGAAGG
>JAUCGG010000024.1 GCA_030378015.1 Desulfococcaceae bacterium HSG8 | reverse complement strand
ACAAACTAGTAATAATCTTATCTCATATTTTGACTAGTACAAATAAGAGGGCGAAAACACAACAGTCCTGTATTTAACATACTGAATTAAAATCTGTTTTGTAGGATGCCCTATTTTGGTCACACTCAAATGGGAATGCGCCCTACCGCTGATATATTATTTCCCGGGTGGTCCCTAAACACCAAACACCAAAAAGAGGAGAAAAAGTGAATCCGAGCGAAAAACACACGGACCCTTTTGAAATCGCCGCTTCTTTTCAGAAGATGTGTTCATCCTGGGTACAGAATCCTCAGAAGCTGAATGACATGCTGACAGAACTGAATTCAGATATCTGTGACATATATGCAGCGGAACTGGATAGACTTTTATCGGAAAATGAATCTTCGGAAAAAACCGGCAGGAAAAAAGATGTTTTTATGGATACTGTGAAGCAGTATTCCAATCTGGCCCGTAAATACCACTCTGTTTATAGTGGATGGCTAAAAGATTTTGTGGAAAAAGCCCCGGAAGCGGAAGGAAAGGATAAACAGCGTTCGATTTTCTGGACCCGGCAGATGATCAATGCCCTGGCGCCCTCCAATTATTTCTGGACAAATCCGGGCGCGGTGCAAAAGTTTATCAAAACCGAAGGAGACAGTCTGAACAACGGTTATCAGAACTGGATGGAAGATATCCGACGGGGCAATTACCTGCCTGAAATAGCTGATGAAGAGGCATTCAATCCCGGGGAAAATATCGCCGCGACCCCGGGATATGTGGTTTTTCGGAATGAACTGACAGAAGTCATCCAGTATGCCCCGACCACGCAAACCGCTTATGCGGTTCCGATTGTCCTGATACAACCCTGGATCAATAAATTCTATATTTTTGATCTGAACAAACAGAGCAGTTTTGTCCGATATCTTCTTAATGAGGGATTTACGGTATTTATTACCAGTTGGAAAAATCCTGATTCGGATATGCGCCACATAAGCTTTGATGATTACATGCTCCGGGGAGTTCTTAAAACCATCGAAGTTGCAAAGGAAATCTGCAATACTGACAAGGTTCATGCCGCAGGCTACTGCATCGGGGGAACTGCCCTGACAGCATTGATGGCATGGTTGAACAGGGAACCCGCGCAGGAAGATTCATTCCCCGTGGCAGACTGGACATTATTTTCCACCATGACTGATTTTTCCGAACCCGGGGAACTCGGGGTTTTTATCAGTGAAAAGTCAATTGAATCAATTGAAGCACTGATGACGGAAGATGGTTACCTGGACGGGAAATACCTGGAACTGGTTTTCAGATTATTGCGCTCCGACAGTCTGATATGGCGCTATATTGCCCATAATTATCTCCAGGGAGGCGCTCCTCCGAAATCAGACATGCTTTACTGGAACAGTGACAGCACCCGGTTACCGGAGGCCATGTGTTCTTTTTACCTGCGGGAATTTTATTTACACAACAGGCTTTCCCAAAAAGACGGGCTGACCCTGGGGGGGCGTCCCATAGACATGGGATATATTGACCAGCCCCTGTACGCTGTGGGCGCGCAGCAGGATCATATCAGCCCGTGGAAAGAAACTTTCCGCACCTGTCATATGGTCATGGGCCCCGTGAGGTACGTTCTCGCGAATGAAGGTCACATCGCCGGTATTGTGAATCCGCCTTCGGCAAGGTCAAGGAAAAAATACTGGGCGGGCGGTGTTCATAACGGCCTGAAAGCAGATGCCTGGCTTTCCGCACAGGAAGAATCACGGGGTTCCTGGTGGCCAGACTGGGTGGAATGGTTGTCCGAAAGAAGCGGGGCTATGGGGAAACCGCCTTCTGCCGGGTGTGAAACATATCCGTGTTTGGAGAAAGCCCCGGGGCAGTATGTGATTGAATAATTTCGAGTGTGTCCCCTTATGGGAAGAAATCCGGCTTTTTGCGGCATGTGAAGAATCGGTCAGTCAGGCCGCTCTTTTCTCGTTCCCAGGCTCCGCCTGGGAATGCATTATTCAAGGCTCTGCCTTGAAATATTTCTTATTTAAATTACCGATTTTACATTAAAATACGAGGCAAAACCTTCCAGAACACATTATTCAAGGCTTTGCCTTGAAATATTTCTCATTCAAATCATCGGCTTTACGCTGAAATACGAGGCAGAGCCTCCCGGAACGCATTCCCAGGCAGAGCCTCACTGCCATTAAGTTAAGAGTCGGATCGGCCTGATAAGGAGGCGTAAGTGCCTGAAATAACATTTTCCTCGGCAGGCTGTGTTCCTTAACTTAATGGCAGTGAGGCAGAGCCTGGGAACGAGAATTTCCTGCTTTTTTTGAGAATGCGCCCGCTTTGAGCTCCATGATTTTCTGATTGGATTCCTCGGCTCCATCTTTTGCGAGCCTGAGTTTCGCGGTCCGTTAGTCAACTATCGATTCGGGTTCCAGCCTGCGCCCCTGCTGCCTGATCCGCCAGAAAAGCCCCGGCGGTTCGGAACCTTATTATCCTCCCAATTAACCGCCTCTCCGCTCTGGGTGAATTTGGGCTACGGCTTGTAGTTCCGCATTCAGGGGCTATATTTAAAAAACGGCGATCTATTTGCTCTGTTTCAAAAATAATATCAGGGTTATAAATCAGCGGAGTGCAAAGCTTGCTTTGCCTGTCGTTCGACTGATCTCACGTCGAAACCCGGGTTCTCGCAAAGCAAGCTTTGCACTCCGCATTTGGAAAATTTCTGTACAGCGGAACTACGAGTTTTTCACCCGGCAAGATAACCGAAAACTGAAAAAAAAAAGCGGGTCCATAAAGCCAGTATAATAACAATTCCGTAAATCAGCCCGTATTCAAGCAGTGTCAGCATAACTTCCTTCATTATTAAATCCCTCCTATACCAATCAGCCATTTATGCATGTGATGGCTGACATTCAAAAATCCCTTAGCTTCTATGATTATAAAAATATATAAATTAGAAGAAATAATCCGTCAATAGGGTGAAAGGAGTATTCGGAAGGGACGAAAAACGTATTATCAACAGAGCGTTTTTGCCAAATCCGGATATCATGGATATCATGGTCTCCAAATACCCGGTTCGGGGAATCGGCTTCGGCGTGAGTTCAGTCGAATGATTGACAAATCCGAATCCCCGCGGGATTCAATCCCCCGCGAGCTGCAGCGGGTGTTTTATTTCTTGGGAACCTTCATGACCTGCGCTCACAACGAATGATGAAACTCCGGCACGAGTCCCTCTTTTTTAAAGGGACCGGGGGATTTTTTATCGGGAGGTGTGCATGCGCAAGCTTCGCTTCGCTCGCTTACGCAATGCCAAACTATAAGTTTGACACTCCGTTGCCCGCGGTACTTTCATATAACGGTCATGAACTGCGGGTCACAACGAAACATGAAAGTCGGAGCAGATGGCCAACCACTAAATATAAATACAAAACACAAAATACTTTCATATAAAATCCTTGGCAAATTGCAAATGTTTAATCAGAAAGAAGGATCATGCTGAACCCATTAATAGTACAGCGGTTTTTAAATCTGCTCTTGTTTCAGGATATTTCACAAAACAAAATTGTTTACTTTTATGACTGGTTCTGCTATCAGCGACGTATCGTATGCGAACCAGTAATGAGGTTAGGAAAGGTTATCTGATATGTTCATCGCATCGCATTCGTACATATCTCTCTTCATGTCATCGGGTCGCCCGGCATACCCGAACTCGTACCAAAAGGCATTACACTGGGCGGCACTTTTTTCTGTGAACTCATCCTGCGGTATTAACTTGTCCGGAGTGCCAAACTTGCAGTTTGGCAAAAGGCCAAACTGTAAGTTTGGCACTCCGAAAGGAGAAAAAATATGTCATCTGTCAAACATAACCTCATGGCATTAGGAGGAGGCATCGGAATTCTGATGCTTATATTTGTAATGCTTTTCCTCCCGTTCGAGGTCAAAAAACTGGGCTCGGATATGATGAAAGAGAGCGCTGGTTCTGCTTTTATTGTCAGACTTCTGTCTGAAGACCTGGCCATCGGCATGGATGCTATGATGCTGGACGGGGGAGAATCCATAAGTCACACGATTGAACTGCTGGAGACAAAGGCAGAGGGAAATCTCATTGAATCAGTTTCCATTTTTGACATGAGCCTGAACTTCATAAAAGGTGATTCAGAAAGAGCAACCCGGGTCAGGGACTACGGCAAAACAGATGAACCTGTTGTGAAGGATACCGGGAACAAACTGATCATATTTTTTCCATTAAAGAAGGTAGGGAATGAAACCGTGGGATTTGCAGAAGTAGTCTTCACAAAAGAACATATGCTTGAAAAAACAGACGCATTTCTGAAAGTCATATTTATCGCGGGTATCCTGGTGGCTGTGATTGGCCTGCTCATGGCTTTTTTCATTGCCCGGAGAATTATTACTGTATTGCAAAAAACCTCTTATCATATGGACAGAAGCGCGGAACAGGTGGCTTCCATTTCAGGAGAGGTTTCCTCTGCCAGCCGATCTTTAGCCAAAAGAACCGCGGAGCAGGCTTCATCTGTGGAAGAAACATCCGCGTCACTGGAGGAAATGTCTGCCACGATCAGACAGAACGCGGACAATGCGGACAATGCCAATAAATTCATACAGGAAGCCAGCCAGGTAGTTGAACAGGCCAACTCGTCAATGAATGACCTGAGCAAATCCATGGAGGATACCTCCGAAGCAAGTGAAGAAATATTCAGGATTATAAAAACCATTGATGAGATTGCTTTCCAGACCAATCTCCTGGCTCTGAATGCTGCCATTGAAGCAGCCAGGGCCGGGGATGCAGGCTCCGGATTTGCAGTGGTCGCTGACGAGGTGAGAAATCTGGCAATCCGTTCTGCAGAGGCTGCAAAAAATACGGCTGCACTCATTGAGGGCGCTGTGCGCCGGATAAAAGACGGCACAGAACTTGTGGGTAAAACAGATGAAATCTTTACTAAAGTAGCAGATATTACGCGAAAGGTGAGAAATCTGGTGGAGGAGATCACAGCCGCATCCCAGGAACAAGCCAAGGGGACAGACCAGGTGAATCTCGCTGTAGCCGAGATTGATAAAGCAACCCAGCAGAATACAATCAGTTCTCAGAAAACCGCCTCCGCATCCGAAAATCTGAACCTTCAGGCAAATCAGATGAGGGAACTCGTCAGGGAATTGGTGGATATGGTCGGCGGGAGCCAGATGCAGTACTATGCTGGAAGAAGAGATGCGAATGAGGCCAGACAAGTCCGCTGAAAAAAATCGCCCGGAGCAGACTATTCCGTTGGATGATGACTATTTTAACATTTTTAACTGGTTATGATTTATGAGGTTTCGGAAACCTCACCGGTTTATACCGAAAAAAATATGTCCGAGTACTTACTTTTAAGAAAATGTTTGTCAGAACAAAGCGGGCGTGATGTGCAATTTCTTTTTAAGGGAATTCCCAAAAATTAATATACCCGGTTCTCTTAGTCATACACCCCCCTGCCCCCTCAATGGGGGAATATCGTGGGTTCGCATAAAATCCCCCTTTGAGGGGGGCAAGGGGGGTGTATGCGGGAAATCTCTAATTCATTCGGAAAGGAGGCCAAAATGTCCCCAAAAACAATTATTATCTTTACGTTATGCATGTTTGTATCTGCTGTGATCTTTGCGGCGGATGACCGCGGCATCCGCCGCAAAAAAAAGACTGCCGCGCAGTCTGAAAACCGTGTGGCCCTTGTCATCGGGAACGGAAACTACGAATCTTCTCCCCTGCGCAACCCGGTCAATGATGTCAGGGCCATGTCGGAGACCCTGGGGAAACTGGGGTTTGAGGTGACGAAACAGGAAAACCTCGGTTTCCAGGAGATGAGCGAGGCCATTGCCCTGTTCGGGGAAAAACTGCTGCAAGGCGGTGTGGGGCTTTTCTATTATGCGGGGCATGGGATTCAGTACAATGGCAAAAACTACCTGATTCCCATCGGCTCGGGGATTCAGCATGAGAAACAGGTGAAGTACAGGGCTGTGGATGCGGGTTCGGTGCTGGCTGAGATGGATAATGCCAGGAACCGGATGAATATCGTTATTCTGGATGCCTGCCGGGATAATCCTTTTGCCCGCAGTTTCCGTACCGGCGGGAAAGGGCTGGTGTCTATGGATGCGCCCGTGGGGAGCATGATTGCATATGCCACGGCCCCGGGAAAAACCGCGAGTGACGGTTCCGGGAAAAACGGCCTTTATACGTCCGAGCTTATCCGGGAGATGCAGAAACCGGACATGAGGCTTGTGGATGTGTTTGACAATACCCGGAGGGCAGTGAGGAAACAGACCGGGGGGAAACAGATTCCTTGGGAATCCAGGGCGCTGGAAGGGGCCTTTTATTTTGCAGGGGGGAGTTCCGAAGTTATCAGGCCCCGGCCCCAGGAACCGTCTCTCGGCAGACTCAGCCTGGAAACTTCTCCTTCGGGCGCGGCCATATATATCGGCGGCAAAAACATGGGGAACACACCCCTGCTTTTCGGGAAGCTGAAGCCGGGCAGATATGAGATCCGGGCGGAAATGGACGGGTACAGGGCAGAAGAAAAAACCGTTACCATCGGGAAGGGGGAGGATGCGAAGGTTACGCTGTATCTGGATGAGATTGTTACAACAACCACAACCAGGCCCGCACCGGCCGCCACAACCACAACTTTGCCTGCCAGGGCTAAGGAATGGCGGGAACCTGTAACGGGCATGGAATTTGTGTATGTGAAGGGGGGGTGTTATGAGATGGGGTGCGGGTCGTGGACGAGTTCCTGCAACGGTGACGAAAAGCCGGTGCATACGGTCTGCTTGGATGATTTTTATATGGGGAAGTATGAGGTGACCCAGGGAGAATGGAAACGGGTAATGGGGAACGACCTGTCCAGGTTCAAGAAAGGCGATAATCATCCTGTTGAGGAAGTTTCATGGAGTGATGCAAAGGAATTTATCCGGAAGCTGAATGCTGAGAAGCGGGGGCAATATGAATTCCGGCTGCCGAGCGAGGCAGAGTGGGAATATGCCTGTCGGAGCGGGGGGAAGGCTGAAAAGTATTCAGGAGGAAGCAATGCTGACCGTGTCGCATGGCATGATGAAGAGTATTCAGGAGGGCATCATGCTGTCGGCACAAAGGCTCCTAACGGACTCGGGATTTACGATATGAGCGGCAATATATATGAGTGGTGTGAGGATATATATGACCGTGAAGCCTACAGCAAACACCGGAGAAACAATCCCATATATGCTGATGGCGGATCGGACCGGGTGGACCGGGGCGGCAGTTGGAGCAGCGACCCCGCGGGCGTGCGCTGCGCCGAGCGGAGCTACTACTCGCCCGCCTACCGGTTCCACGACCTCGGGATCCGTCTCGTGAGGACCCCTTAACTTTTGGGCTTTTTACCTTTTTACCTTTTTACCTTTTGCGGGCGCAGCCCGCGCGGCAAAATTTGGTTATGACGCATTGCGTCATGAATTGATTATAAGAAAACTACACAGATTACATTTAATAAGGATTGATTTACATTTAATAAAATAAGGATTAACAATCCTTATTAAATGCCAATCAATCCTGACTAAATGCAATCCGTGTAGTTCCCGGGAAAAAAGTTCGTAGTTCCGCCTTTAGGCGGTTTGTGTGAGAACACCCCCCTGCCCCCCTCAAGGGGGGAATATCGGGGGTTCGCATAAGAAAATCCCCCCTTGAGGGGGGCAAAGGGGGGTGTCTGCGGGCGGAGGTGTCTGCCGCACAAAACCGCCTGAAGGCGGAACTACGAACTTTTTTTGCTTGCAGAAACACCCCCTGCCCCTCAAGGGGGGAATATCGCGTAAATATCGTGGGTTCGCATAAGAAAATCCCCCCTTGAGGGGGGCAAGGGGGGTGTCTGCGGAGTTCCCCAGCCGCCTAAAGGCGGTACTACGAACTTTCCTTACCCTATGTGCGCAAATGCTCTGACACAAGACATAATATAAGGAAAAATAATGAATCCGACTGTTTTTAACATTGACCGGCAGCTATTGGAATCCGGTCTGAAAGCAACAGGTCTGAAAACACCTGATGAACTGCTTGACTTTGCCCTTCGTGAATTGCTCCGCCGCGAGGGGCAAAAGAAAATTCTTGAACTGAAAGGCAAGGTGGATTGGGAAGGTGATCTGACAGAAATGCGTTCCGGGGGATTGGAATGACACGATCTGCGCCCAATTAAAAAACGGATGTTTTCCGATTTTAACCCGGAATCCGCTGTTTTGCAAAAGTTTCCGATCTGCTGATTTTCTTTGAATTACGAACCGCCCTGGTCTTTAACTCAAAGAAAATATCGGTCACACGCACATTCTGAGGGCAGTGTTCCTGGCACTGATAACAGGTAAGGCAATCCCAGATCATCCTGCATCCCGACGCCATTTCAATCTGCCCCAACCCCATACAGCACATGATCTGATGCGGAAGCAGTCCCAGGACTTCCTGCGGATTCTCATAGTTGGCTACCGTGGGACATACGGTGGTGCAGTTCTGACAGCCAAAACAACACGCATATGTGTTATCAATTACCGATTGCCGATTACCTATTGAAGATTCAATATCGAGCGGCTCCGTAACAGGATATGAATCGGCTGCCACAGCCCTCCGGGTGACTTCAACGGGATTGAGGTAATTATCCCGCGTCAGGTTTTCCTCCCAATTCAGGCTACGGATGAATGCGAAGGGTGAAAGAATCAGCGGTTCCGGTTCATGCTTCTGAAGCAGTTCTTCCTTCACCTCTGGCCATAATTCTTTCAAGCGGATACCGGACGGACAGACAACAGTACACCGCTGACAGTCTGTACAGAGGCAGACTCCTTCCCGGATGGATTGTAATTCCCCCGGGCTGAGTTCTTCTCCCAGGGCCAGGATTTTCAAAAAAGCCATTTTTTCCGAAGGGAGAATATAGTTATTGCCTATAAATTCATAAGCCATCATGGAGGAGCAATAAAGGCTGCAAGTTCCGCAGTGCGTACACGCGTCCAGTTCTATCATCTGCCGGGTTGCAGTGTTGGCGGGGTCGGATTTGTCTTTTTCCATGACAGCATTGGCAAGAAGGCTTATGGGAGCCGCGATAATATGAAACATTTTACTGAAGGGCAGGTAAGCCAGTCCCAGGAAGCAGGCCAGGAAATGGATATACCATAATAAAGCGGAAGTTTCCCCCTGCTCCAGCTCCCGCGCAAAGGGAGTCATTATTTTAGCTGTCACATATCCTGCAAACGCGGATTGGGGCGGGGAATGGCATTCCGCGCAGTTTTCCAAGTGCAGTTCCTCGCCCTGCTCCAGGGTTTCCCTATCAAAAGGACCTTTCACATTCGGAGAAACAACACTGTACTCCTCTGTCCAGAAACTTTCAAGCAGCCGTATCTCCTCCGCATCATCCATCCCTGCATAATCTTCCACCATGCGTTGAAATTCTGTGTGGGATATTATCTTTGTTCCCTCCAGGAGTACGCCCGAAATCATGATAACGGCAAGGATAATGATCGCGTAATGGTCCGTGACGTTGGTCCTGAGACGGGGAATCCTCATAATGAACCGCCGATATACGGCGATTCCTACCCCTGTGAGAACCATGACTCCGAAGAAATCTCTCAGGAAAAAGAAGGGATTTACAGTGGAATAATAATCGCTGAACAGGGATTCGGTGACCAGCGTGTCCAAGGCATGCATCAGCAGGAGCAGCATAAAGCCCCAGTATATCAGTATGTGCATGATCCAGCGGAGAAAATTCTCTTTCAAAATTTTTATCTGAAGCACCACATCCAGAAGGAAAACCTTCAGCAGAACCAGTAATTTCGGACTGAAAAGAGTCCTCAGGATACCTTCGACAGATGCAAAAAACCTCTCGGGGGTTGTAATATTTCTGGCTGAAACACCGATTTTCCGAGAAAACCAGTTGGAAACCCTGTAGATCAGACCCAGGGTGAAAATTGCGAGAGAAATATAAAGGGAGACTGTGAATATCATTGTCCGTTGTCCGTTGTCTGTTGTCCGTTGTCCGTTGTCAACTGACTTCCGATGTTTTGGGAAATTCCAAATAAATCACAAAGCTCAATATTCAAATGCTAAAAACGCATCACGCATCACGCATCACGTTTCACGTTTCACGTTTCACGTTTCACGCATCACGTTTCACTCTTCGCCTTAAGCACAAGGCAGTCTTCCAGGGAAGCATTTCCCCGGATGACATCCTCTGCAAAGGTTCTGCAATCCGGTGCGCCGCAGACAGCGCAGTCCATTCCCCGGATATGCTCCAGGAGTTCCTCAATTTTCATCAGGTCATCAATGGACAGGGGGGCGTTACGAACACCGAACGTAGCGACCAGTTTTGCGGGGCCCGATTTTACGGAAAACCGGCCATTTTCGTATAGCTGATGAATATTGTCCCGGGATACACGCCTCCCCATATTGCCTTTCCGAAATACCTTCCGGGTAACATTCTTGGCCAGGTATTTGTCAACAGCGGTAAGGGTTCCTCCCACGCATCCTTCCAGACAGGTTCTGAACTCAATGTATTCCACATCCCGGAACAGCCCCATTTCAATCTTCTCCAGGTAGGCAATCGTCTCTTTCAGTCCGGATACAGCCAGCGTACGCCTGATATGCATATCAAGTATTTCTCCTCCGGAAATCCCCCATATCAGACTGTTTTCCGTGGGGCTGTAATCGAAAATATCCGGGTGATCAGGCTTCCCGGGCTTTTCCAGCCTGCGGGTCAGTTCGGCATACACGTCGTTAATTCCCAGTGCCCTGTCAGTATATGGCCGTTCATGATGGAAGGTCAGGTGCTCGGAGTCCGTTTTTGTGGGACAGGGATTGATATAATACATCGCGACGGATTTCCCTTTTTCTTTGTATTCCCGGGCAATCTGATGCTTCACTTCCCGAACCATGAGGTCAGCGGGCCGCATGATAGGAAGGATGTGGGACAGAAGGCTCGGAAACTGAAAAGCGATCAGGCGAACCACAACAGGGCAGACAGGAGAAATCAGGGGCAGTGGGAATTCCCGGCTCTTCCTGTTTCTTACGATGAACTCTTCTGCCGCGCACTGGAACATTTCAAGAAAATAGGACATATCCACAGTATGCCGGAATCCCATCTGCCGAAGTCCTGCCAGCACATTTTCCGGCATTACTTCCGGAAACTGGGAATAAAGAACAGGGGATACCAAAGCCACGGAAATCTGATCTTTATCAATAGGCTCAAACTCGGAAGTAGCGGCTTTTATAGCGCCTGTGGGGCAAAGGCGGATACATTCCCCGCATCCGATACACAGGTTTTTCCAGATGACAGGTCTGCTCTCTTTCATACGGATGGCCTTGGTGGGGCAAGACTTTATCACATGAAGGCACCCTACGCACAGTTCCTCATCAACATGGACATAGCAAAAAGTGTTTTCCACATCCAATTTTATCCTCCCAAGAGTCAGTTGTCCGTTGTATTTTCTGATTTTCGTTCATTTTATAACAAGCGTTTAAACTATAAAAGAGGTTGAAAGCAAAGTCAACTATAAAATATAAAATATACGATGCCACATCCGAAAAGAAAAAGGAGTGCGGAAACGGAGCCGCCAAGCGAAATTTTCGCGTTTCGCGGTTGCCACGAAACGCGAAAATTCCGCCTGGCGGCTCCGTTTCCGCACTCCTTTTTTATATTCTGTAGTCATTCTGTTCGGATGAATCAAGGTTTTGCCTGCAAGTGTATTCCCAAACGGAGTTTGGGAACGCACGGGCACAAAGGAGCGGAGTCTCACGAAGGCTCTTTGTGTGTCTTTGTGGCATTACAATGTCCGAAATTTCAAAAGCTATCTCCGCCTCAGAGCCTGTCATAATCTTCCGGCTCGACATCGGGAATTTTTGCCAGGGCCTGCTCAAAGGCATCCTGACTGCTCCGGGCGGCTCGTTTTTGAAGATAGTCGGCGGTCATGAGCGCTGACAATTTTTCGGCAACAGCGCTCGCTATAAACTGATCAACCGAAATCCCGTCCTGTCGGGCAACTTCGGTGATTTTCGTCCGCAATGAATGCGGCAACTGAACACTTATGGCACTCATGGCAATGCTCCCATCTGTTCTAAGAGTTCTTTAGGGGTGATAACCGTTAGACCGAATCGGTTAATCGCCTTAAAATCCTTGGCATTATAGGTGACAATAAAATCGCATCCGGCTTCTACGGCCAGTTCCAGCAGCATGTCATCTTTTGGGTCGGGGAGGTAGGGGCGCCACAGGAAAAAGATTTCCCGTAAATCAGCATAAAAACATAGTCGGTCAAGAATCGCCCCGACAGCTTTGCGCGAAATTCCCAATTCCTGAGCGTGTCGCAGGGCGACATCCTCATATTCAAACACAAGAGGCACGGATAGCACAAATTCGAAGAGGCCAGAATCAATCAGCCACAGAAGCCTGAAAGACGCTCCCCTTCTTGAGCGCAAGGCTGAGACAAGGACATTTGTATCAATGACAATCTTTGGTCGTTTCATAAATTTTTCCAGAAATATCTGAAACTTTTTCCCTACGTTCGGGCATGGCTCTATATAGCGTTGTATTGAAAAAGATGCCGGTAATCCGTTCAGGCAAAGAAAAAGGATTATGACAAATACTGTAAGCGTTTTTCTGCCTGCCTGCGTGTCCTGTAAACATTTCTCCTCCCTCCTTGTCTTATTCCGTCTGGTTATTTTTTTAGAGGCCAATGGATGCGGAAACTGAACACTTGTGCCGTTTGTTCTAAAAGTTCTTTAAGGGTCGGTCAATATCCTCCTTTGCATTTTCTGATTTTCGTTCATTTTATAACAATCGTTTAAACTATAGAAGAGGTTGAAAGCAAAGTCAACTATAAAATATAAACGATGTACACATCGGGTGCAATTAAAAGTGTTAGGGGTAAAGCCGCCAGTCCTCGTTCCCAAACTCCGTTTGGGAACGCAATTGCCTGCAAAACTCCGGTTTTGGGTGAAATGTAAAGTATAAGGTAGCTGCAAACAGAGTTTGCATGCAGGTGTGTTCCCAAACGGAGTTTGGGAACAAGGGCTGACTACCTGACCTAACAGTTTTAATTACACCCGTACACATCCGAAAAGAAAAAGGAGTGCGGAAAGTTTCCGGTAAACCCTGCGGAACAGTGGATTCCGGGTTAAAATTAAAAAACATCCGTTTTTTAATTTTCCCCGGAATGACATCTTAACATACTGCTATTACAGTAAAAATTAAAACAGATATTTCCCGATTTTAACCCGGAATCCACTGTTTGCAGAAGTTTTCGATCTACTGACTGTAACGTAATCTTTCAGATTGCGTCGGAGCGGGGAACGCAATCTGAAAGATTACGTCGCACTCCTGCGGCATGTGTAAAAGGTGGGACACTCCCAGAATTTTCCGTAACACGGAGTGCAAAGCTTGCTTTGCGATAACCCCGGCGGCAAAGCAAGCTTTGCACTCCGTTTTTACACTTATGAATGAAAAAACAGCCTGCCAATTCACAATTCCGAGCCAGCGGAATTCAAAGCTTGCTTTGTGAGATAACAACAAACGGTGGGTTCCGCTTCGCTCCACCCACCCTACATCGGGGATTTATCCCGCGGGTTTTCTATCTAACCTGCAATATTCAGCCGGCTGATCCCTCCGGCCAGTTTCTCCACCTGTATCTGGGCGGATATCCTCTCCTTCAAAGCCTCAATATGGGAAATAACCCCGATCATTTTACCACTGGCCTGGAGGTTTTCGAGTGTGGAAAGCGCTATATCCAAGGCATCGTCATCCAGGGCACCGAACCCTTCGTCCAAGAAAAGAGAATCCACCCTCGTTCTTTTGCTTGCAAGGTCCGAAAGCCCCAGGGCCATTGCCAGGCTCACCAAGAAACTTTCTCCCCCGGACAGGGTGCTGATGGGTCTTCGGATATCTGCCTGATAAGTATCAATAATTTCCAGTCCCAGGAGCCGGTCTTCCTGGCGATGGAGCTGATATCGGTCATTGAGTTTTTTCAAATGCTGGTTGCTCAGGTAAATCAGGCGGTCCAGCGTCAGGCTTTGGGCAAATTTCCTGAACAGATCCCCGTCCCTGGAGCCGATAAGATTTTTCAGCCTTCTCCAGCGAAAATATTCTTTTCCCTGTTTTTCGATCTCTCCCATCTTCTGCTTGTGTATATTTCTCAGATCCTCCTGTTTTTTTAACGTATCCTGCGATGCACCCAGCTTTCTGGTCAGTTCATCCCTCAGCTTTTTGCATATTTCAATCTCCTGGCAAATTTCTTCATGAGATTTCCGAGCCATATCCAGGGTGCGTTCCGCGTCAAGCCGGTTCTGAGATTTTTCCAGCAGTGTCTGAGCTTCAACGATCTTTTTATTCACATTTTCCAGATATTTTTCAATAGCAATGTGCTGTTCGGGAGGAAGAAAGCTCTCACGGAGACTCTCAATATTTTCAAAGCCTGACGCTGTCACTTTGGCTGAAAGTTCTGCTTCCAGTTTTCCCACAAGCTCAGAGATGTTTTTATCTTCGATCTGCCGGGTTCTCATCAGTTCCTGTCTGGCGGACAACAGTCTGTCAGTCACATTGCAATCTTCAAGGACGGTATTATAAGCATTTTCCTTGTCTTCGGCTTCTTTCTGAAGTCTCTGTCTTTCTTGGATCGGGGATTTGCTTCCGAAAATCGTTTTTCTCTGATTCTTCAGACTTTCCAGGCTTTCCAGGGCATCCGAGGCGTATTGATCAGCATCGGCAAGCTGCTTCTCCAATCCCCTGAGTTGTATTGAGAGAATACCCTCTTTTTCCCTAAGCTCCCGGGAATTTTTTTCCAGATTTCCCCGGAGAGCTATATTTCCCCGGTATTTTTTCCATCTCATCGTCAGATTGCTGATCAGGGATTCTTCTTTTCCTTCGGCAAGCAGGTTGTCCCCGTATTTCGAAAGCCTGGTTATCAGATTTTCCGAACGGCTTCTCTCATTTTTCCAAAGCTCCTGAACCGTTTTTGTCAGTCCTGAGAGGTCGTTCCGGCTGTTTTTCAGATCATTTTCCAGCCGGATTATAGCGGTCTGTTTTTCTGTCAGCTTATCCTTTGCATTCTGTCGGAGTTGGCTGATTCGCTCCTTTTCTTTTTTATATGCCCTTACCGCATTGATCTTTTCTTCATGCCTGCGGCTTTCCGCTTCTGTTTCGCGAATTTTTTCTTCCAGTTCCCGTGGATATTCAATGTTCCACGAGTCTCCCGCGCGGCATAGTTTATCCCACTTTTTCCGCAATAATACCATTTTGCTTTGCGTATCCGCGATCCGCTTTTTATTCTGATCTGCCCGGGTCCTAACGCGGGTGATCTCGTGGGATTGTTTTTCTATATTTTCCCGGATCATTTTCAGCTTATTCTTCTGATCTCTTAGTGCCCTGCGAGAATCGCTGTCACGGGGCGGGCTTTCTGTAACAAAAGGGTGTTCGCGAGAACCGCACAGGGGACAGGCGTTACCTGGTTCAAGCTGTTTTCTGTCATCCTCATATTTTGCAATCCTTATCTCATGCTCCACAGTTTTTTCCAGGGCTGTCCTGATATTTTCTTCCCTGGCCAGTTCTTCCCTCAGTTCGGAAAGCATATCGGCAGTCTTGGATAATGCGCGCTCATCTTCGTAAATCCGGCTCTCAGTTTTTTCTTTTTCCGAAATATAACCTGTAAAATCATTGGCCAGTCTGTGCAGTTCTCTGAGTGTTCCGAGTTGTTTTTCCAGGGTGTTATAACGAACCACTATCTCCTCTGACGAAGATTCTCCGAGAATATCCCTGACGGCCTTCCCTGTCTCCTCCAGTTGATCCGAAAGTTTTTTTACATCCTGTTGTATGGTTCGGACTGAAATCTCATTGCTTTCCAGGGCCGCTGCTGTTTTTCTGATCTCCTCTGAAACTCCTGCCTGCCGAGTCTCAGCATCTGAACGTTTTTTCCGGATATCTGTCCATTGTTCCAGCCAGTCCTTGATAAGCGGGATATCTCCAGCCAGTCCTTCATCGTTCCTGTAAACCTCCAGCCAAGTTTTAATTTTTTCCTGATCTGCCTCGTTTTTCCGCATTACTTCTGTGTTCTCAGATTGCTGCGCGGACAGTCTTTTTTGTTCATCCCGGAGGGATGCTGCCTGTGCGGCTATTTCCCGAACCTGTTTGTCTTTGTTTTCAATATTACTGTCCAGAACCAGAACCTCTCCGATTACTTTTTCAACTTCTGACTGGGCCTTTCTGGCCTGATTCAGCTCACTGACACACTGTTTTCTTTTCTCATCCAGTGTCCTGATACGATTTTCAATATCCGATATATCTTCCTGCAATTTTGTCAGATCTTTAAATATTTCTGCGGCCTGATGCTTTTTGGAATCCAAAATCTCCAGTTCTGTCCTGTGGAGCATTGCTTTTTTCGCGACTTCAAGACGCCGGATATCCTCCTGCATTTCGGCTCTCCGGTTCCGGGCATCATCAAGTAACGCCTTGTTTTCCTCACACTCTTTTTCCAGATGTATCAGGCCCTTCAGCCAGTCTCGCTGTTCCTTTAAAGTTTTCAGAGAATTCTCCGTCTCCTGCATCTGTATCTCGCTATGGCTTGCGGTTTCTTCGAGTTCCTGAATCTCTTCCAAAGGCATGAGTGAAATGCTTCGGATCTGATCTTCCATGGCAGACAGTTTTTCTTTTTCCGCTTTTGCCTTTTCAAAGGCTTTCCTGGAGATTTCCGAATAAATCTCCATTCCGGTGATTTTCTCCAGGAGTTCGGCACGTTCATTTACTTTTGCATTTAAGAAAGCTGCAAAATCTCCCTGGGCCAGCATAATGGAGCGGGAAAATCTTTTAAAATCCAGCCCGGTAATTTCGGAGACCAGTCGGGGAACCGAACTCAGCCTGTCCTCGATAAGTTTGCCCGTGCTGATATCCGCGAGTTCCATTTTGGGAACTTGGAGATTTCCGTCGGCTTTTTTTCTTGCCCTGCGGACTGTCCATTTGGAGCGGTATGATTTATTTTTTATGGAAAAAACAACCTCTGAAAAACAGTCTCCCATATGCTTGGTCATGATCTGCTCGGCGGGCTTTTTCAGCCGGTGAGTTTCCCCGTAAAGTGCCAGGGTGACAGCGTCCAAGATACTGGTTTTGCCTGCGCCCGTGGGTCCGATAATAGCAAAAATACCTGACTCCGCAAGCGGTGTACGATCAAAAGGGATCTCCCAGTCCCCTTTCAGAGAGTTGATATTTCTGAAGCACACGCTGAGTATCCTCATTATCTCCCTCTCTTCATTTCAACAAAATACATTTTCATCCTGCCCTTTCCCTTAACTTCAGCAGGCTTTCTTTCAACAAAGCTGAATTTATCTTTTACAAGGCTATACGTGGTTTCAGAAATATTGATGTGCATGGGTTCCGAGTTCGATTCCATCCTTGAGGCAGTGTTGATGGCGTCACCGAACACGTCATAAATATATTTTCGGACACCGACGATTCCGCCGACAACCTTTCCGGTGTGAACACCGATTCTGGTTTTCC
Source organism: Desulfococcaceae bacterium HSG8 (assembly GCA_030378015.1). GTDB lineage: Bacteria > Desulfobacterota > Desulfobacteria > Desulfobacterales > 4be13 > JAUCGG01. The sequence continues at coordinate 24,029 of JAUCGG010000024.1, read as the reverse complement.
ATTGAATTTCTGAGGACATGTTCCGATTTTCGAGGTATCTGATGATTTCAACTGCGGATCTGACAATATTCTCAGCATGATCCGGATTCCGTTCAGGCATCCCGCAGACGTATAAATACGCGTCGCCGATTGTCTTGATCCGTTCACAATTGTGATTCACAATAATATCGTCAAATACTGTAAAGATATCATTCAGTTCATTTATCAGTACACGGGGTTCGATACTTGAGGACATTTTTGTGAATCCCGAGAAATCGGAAAAACAGATTGTGACATTCTCAAAAGATTCCGGCTCTGTTTTTCCGAACTGCTTCAGCTCCTGCACAATTTTTGCAGGCAGGGTGTTTAACAAAAGCTTCTCTGACTGTTGTTTTTCCTGTTCGATAACTTCATTCTGCTCAAGAAGTTTTATGTTTGCCTCTGCTATTTTGAATTTCTGTTCTTCGAGCAACTGATTTTTTTCTCTCAGCTTTTCCTGTTCACTGACCAGTGCCTCTCTGATCAGTCTGAGGCTCAGATGTGTTCTGACCCTGGCTTTGACCAGGGAAGGGCTTACAGGTTTTGTGATGTAGTCAACAGCGCCCAGTTCAAACCCTTTTGCCTCATCTTCCACTCCCCCCTTTGCTGTGATGAAAATAACCGGGATATCACGCAGGTCAGGGTTTGCCTTCAGTTGCCTGCATACCTCATATCCGTTTATCTCCGGCATCATAATGTCAAGCAATATGATACTTGGCCGGATTTCTCCCACGACATTCATGGCCATCTCGCCGTTTGTGGCAAAAGCCATCTGATACTGATCCTGGAGAATGTTTTTCATCAGCTTCAGATTGTTCGGCTCGTCATCCACAACAAGCACGCGGTGTTTTTTTTCTGTCATATTAGTCCTCCGGTTTCACTCCCAGGACCGAAGCAAGCCTGCACTCCTTCTTTTCCTTGTACATAAACCCCCATTCATCCTCGGCATGAATGCCGATCAGATAAAATTCCCCGGGAGTTCAGCAGGAGAAGTTTTGCAGGCTCTTTGGCAACAAATTTCATATGCCGGATCATGTATCCGCCCAGGTAATTCAGAAGCACAATGCCCCGTTTTTTCCCATTAGCGTCAAAGATCGGTGTTCCGAAACGAATCATGGGCTTTAAGGGCTGTTCGATCTGTCCTTGCTCAAGGTTCAGATCAAAAGGTGTTGAATGTTTTTACTTCTTCGTAATAAACAAATCCAAGGATACCAGCACTCAGGAGGGAAAAAGGGATGAAGACCATCAGAAAATTTTCGTCAGGAGCAGCTTTTGTCCGAATATCCCGGTCTGGCGTTTTAATCCTTGTGTTTTATGCTCTTCCATTTGTTCACGGTTTTTGTTCACATTACGTTACGGATATGAAACACCCTTTTATGATCCATGACATTATTGATAAATTCCGGATATTTCTAAAAATAATCTAATAAATTCGTTGTCGGAATGCAAATTTCCGGAATCTTATCACTCAGAAATAAAAAAATCAATGGGGTGGAAACAGTATTCGTTGGGAGTAGTAAGGGATTTCTCCAAATTAATATACCCGGTATCTTGCTCTTGCTCTTAATCTTGCTCCTGCCTGATTAAGATTAAGAGTAGAATTAAGATTAAGACAGACGGGGGAAAAAACTTTAGCGATCTCGTCCCACGCAAAATATGGGAACATTAGTACATGAATCTCTGATCTGCTGACCTTTAATCTGAATTGACCGATCTGATTGTTTACTATGGTAATCTGCATATAAAACCCGCGAGTTCGCTATTCGGAAATGTAGGGTGGGTGAAGCGAAGCGTAACCCACCATTTGTTTTTTATTACATATATCAAACGGTGGGTTACGCTTCGCTCCACTGAAGGCAAATCAGTTGATGGTATTACCAGGAAAGATTATCAGTGTAGAGAATGGCATGTCTGAAACAAGATTTAGTGTCAAACAAGCCACCAAACATACTCAGTAGATCGAAAACTTTCGCAAGCAGTGGATTCCGGGTTAAAATCGGAAAACATCCGTTTTCCGATTTTCCCCGGAATGACAGTATGTTAAATTGGGAAAATTTAAAAACGGATGTTTTTTAATTTTAACCCGGAATCCACTGTTTTCAAGGTTTACCGGAATCTTTTCGACCTACTGATACTTTCATATTGCATCAGGAAGAAACAGGGACACAGTCGTGCCTTTTTCCAGGCTGCTTTCAATCTCAATCTTCCCATGATGAGCTTCCATGATGGTCTTGCAGAGACTAAGCCCCAGGCCGTATCCGCCTGTGTCTTTTGAACGAGATTTGTCAACCCGGTAAAACGGTTCGAAAATATACGGAAGCTCTTCCCGGGGAATTCCGATCCCCCTGTCCCTGATTTTTATTATGACATATGATTCCTTCTCTGACAAGGTTACAATGACCGGGCTTTCGCTGTCAGCGGAATATTTCAATGCATTTCCGAGAATATTTTTCAGTACGGTTTTTATCAGTTCCGGGTCAGCACCTGTCATCAGGGTGTCCGGCATGTTGTCTGCCTGAAAGCCGGGCGGCTGATTATTAAAAGACGCGATCATTTCCGAGACGAGTTCTGTCATATCAATCTTCTGCCAGTTCAGGCGGGCGTGTTTGTTTCGCAGGCGGGCTGTTTCCAGTATTTCTGTCACCATTTTCTCCATTTCGGAAACATCCTCACGGATATTATCCTTAACCTGGTTTTCCGGCATGAATTCCAAAGCAACCTTCATGCGGGTTAGAGGCGAGCGCAGTTCGTGGCTGACATCCAGGAGCAGTTGCTCCCTGGCATGGAGCATATCTTTTATGCACGCGGTCATGTCATTGAACGCGGCTGCCATTTCGCCCAGTTCATCGGATCTCTTGATATTAAGCTGATATTCCAGGTTTCCTGTCCCAACCTGCCTAACCCCGTGAGTAATCAATATGACAGGATTGAGGATCCTGCGGATTGCCAGATATGCAGCTATTATAACAACTGTCAGGAATCCGGCCAATGTGAATGCCATTACATGGACTCTTTCGGAGTGCCTGATGTGCCATTCTGAATTGAAAAAAATAAATTTGCCATCCTTGTTTCTTATTTCTATATAGTCTTTCTCATCAAAAATTTCGCGAAGTTCCAGACGCCAGACTTGGAAATGAGAATCATCAGGGGGCGAAAACAGTTCTTTTTCACTTGCATTGGAATGCAGTTGCTCAATTGTCAGGATATCCTCGGAAGTTGACCAGGTAAGATCGGGGCTTTCATAGCGGATTCCGAACTCGGACTGCCTGGCGAACTCCTGCGCTCGCTGCAGGCTGGGAGGCGTACCGAGTTCTTTTATGACATAATCCGAGTATAAAACGACATTTTTTTTTAACAGATCCATGACATCATCCTCATGAAGGTGGAAAAAAGCGACCACCAGGAAATTTATAACGGCTCCGGTTATGAGCATAATCAGCAGCAGTTTTGTAAAAACTGATTTGAATATGTTATTAATCTTGTCAAATATCATGTTGAATAAATTCCAAATCACAAATTCCAAATCCTAATACCCAAATCTCAAATAAATTGGGTGCAAACGATATTATTCCAAATAGTAATTTTATAAATTGTTTTGTATCAGTAAGATAATACAACGAATTTACTGAGTCAACCGATTTCTGATTCAGACCTGATTCCCGGAACTGATACCGGGAATCAGTTCCCCGACTCATCACACTATCCGCCCGATCTCCTCTCCCTCACTCAGCGCATGCATAATGATCCTGGGGGATTTGGCATCGCCGACCACATGAACCGGTATATCTGTGCCCTTGAAAAGCTCCGCGCTCTTTCGGATGGACGTCATCTTTTCCGAAATCACCACAGTGTCAAACCCTTCGAGGACCACCTCCTCACCCCCGGAACGGAATATCGCGCCGTCAGGGAGAAATTTTTTCACAGACACCTGTTTGAACAGCTTCACATGATCCTGTTTCAGCCGTTCTCTCAGGTAAAAGCGGTCGTTACTTGACATTTCCTCTGCAAAATGTTTCTTTCGGTTCAGAACCACCACCTGTTTCCCCTTTTCAGCCAGGAAATCAGCCAAAACCAGACCCGCCTGATTTCCGCCGATGACAATGACTTTATCCCCTGTAAGTGACTTTCCTTCCAGCACATCTGTAACCATGCACAGGGTCATCTCCGTCTGGAACAGTCCTTTGATGATGGGCATTTCAGGAAGGCTGCCCGTGGCAAGGATGACCGCGTCGGGGCTGACAGATTCAATAAATTCTCTCGTCAGTTCCACATTCAGGCGAACTTCCACCTTCAGGCGATCCATCTCGTTTTTCAGGAAATTCACGATATCCATGATTTCAGAACGTCCGGGCGGAATAGCTGCCAGCCTTGCCAGTCCGCCCACATCACCTCTTTCATCACACACAATGACCTTATGTCCCCGTACGGATGCCATTCTTGCAGCCCCCAGTCCAGCGGGTCCCGCACCGATAACCAGTATTTTCTTTGAATCCTCCGCTTCATCTGTCTCTTTCAACTGGTATTCCCTGCCGACATCCGGGTTGACCACACATGCTCCCGGCTCCAGTTGCAGCACATTGTGGATGCACCCCAGGCAGCACCCGATGCACGGCCTGATCTGGGAGAGGTCTCCTGATGCTGCCTTATTGGCAAGTTCCGGGTCAGCCAGAAAAGACCGGCCCATCGCGACCACATCCGCCTTTCCCTCCCTGATAATCCGGTCAGCAAGCTCGGGGCTTTTGATCCTGCCCACGGTGGCAACCGGAACAGAGACTTCCTTTTTCACAGCATCAGCCAGGTGAACAAAGCACCCGTGATCCACATACATGGAGGGAATGGTGAGTTCCGAGGAACCGTAAACCCCCGCGGAAATGTGCAGATAATCAGCGCCTTCCCGTTCCAGGATAACGGCAAGTTCCAGGGCTTCTTCAAGGCTCCACCCGTCTTTGATATAATCATTTCCGTTTATACGGATGCCCACAGGAAAATCCGCACCGGTTTTATCTTTAATATCCCGGAAAAGCTCCAAAAGGAAGCGAGTCCGGTTTTCAAAGCTTCCCCCGTATTCATCCTGCCGTTTGTTGGAATTCTTTGCAAGAAACTGGTTAATCAGGTACCCGTGCGCGCCGTGAATTTCTATAAAATCGAATCCTGCTTCTTTACAGCGCCGGGCAGAATCCCCGAAAGCTGCTGCCAGTTCATGAATTTCAGAAATGCTGAGTTCCCGGGGAATGCCTTTTACCACTGCTTCAGCCGGCAGCGGAGATGGGGCAACCTTGTTGTCGTGATAGGACTGTCTGCCCCCGTGCATGAGCTGCATCCCGAATTTTGATCCGTAGGGACGAACCGCGTCTGTCATTTTGATCAGGGCAGGGATACATTCGTCATCCCAGAGGGTAGGCAGGTGGGGAAGTTCCAGGCCAGTGGGATGCACCGCGCCCCCGCCGACCAGCATCATGCCGGTTCCGCCTTTGGCCCTGGCGACAAAATATTCAGTCAGTTGTTCTGTTACATTCCCTTTGTCATCAACACCAAAATTGATGCTCATTGCAGACATGAGCAACCGGTTTTTTGCATTCATTGTGCCGATCTGAATCGGCGAAAAAAGATGTTTCAAATGAGTCATTATCAGATTTTTCCTCCCAAATTATAAAATTCAAATTCCAAACCACAATATCCGAATTCCAAATAAATCACAATATCCGGATTCCAAATAAATTCCAAATCACAATATTCAAATTTCGATGCAGAACAATTTTTTTAACTTGTTTAAAACAATTTGAAAAATTGTTCTACAGCCGGAAAAAGTAACTACTTTTTAGTTTTTATCTCGTGAGTCGTAAGTTCTCATAAATAGCTGAAATGACTCACCAGGAAACTCCCCCCTTTTTTAAAGGGGGGCCGGGGGGGATTTCCCCTAACCTGCTGAAATCCCCCTGAATCCCCCTTTAAAAAAGGGGGACTCAGAACAGCGGATTCAGAGAACTTATGACTGTCGAGTTTTTATGAAGGATGCCCAAATTTCAAATAAATTTCGGCATCCTTCTAATCTTCTAATGTAGAACGATTTTTCAAATCGTTTTAACCTGAATTATTCATAAACTGATTCCGGCACCGAAAATAAAGGGTGTCTGAAAAACTGAGTTTTTCAGAGGTTTTTCTGTATCGCCTTATTTATCAGCAGGATAAATCATTTTCTTAAAAATTTATGAATAATCCAAGTTAAACAATTTGAAAAATTGTTCTACAGCCGAAAAAAGTGTAAACTACTTTTCAGCTTTTATGGATTTTATGTTACAAAAAAAGGTGTTGCGGCAGAAATCCCCTGCCCTTAAAAAAAGGGGGGGAATTTACAAGTTGATGTACTACAAACTTCAATCCGGTATGTTTTTTATTGGAAATCGCCTTACATAACGATTTCTTGTTTACCGCCAGCTCATTTAAGGTGATTTCCAGAAAAGAATATACCACGGAACACACGAAATACACGGAAAAAAAAGAGCGTCCTTCATTTTCCATTTTCCGGTTTCGCGTTCAGGCAGTTGCCGAAACTGCGAACCCGGAGTGTCAGTTGCCTTTGTGCCGATATGAAAGATGCCGGAAAAAGAATATGATTCCGACAATTCCGTATCTTTCGCGGTTAAAAATCAGTTTTACGGTATGTTTTTTATTGTTATCGGAAATCGCCTTATTATTATTACCTGAATGGGTTAATCCAGAAACGGGTGCATGAATCGGGCATCCTTCATTTGTCACTTTACACTTTACTGTAGAACAATTTTTCAAATTGTTTTAAACAATTTGAAAAATTGTTCTGCAGCCAGCAGATCGAAAAGTTTCCGGTAAACCCCTTTAACAGCAGATTCCGGGTTAAAATATTGTCATTCCGGGGAAAATCGGAAAACGGATGTTTTCCGATTTTAACCCGGAATCCACTGTCTGCAAAAGTTTTCGATATACTGACAGCAGGAAAAAGTGTAAACTACTTTCATCTTTTATGAAAGATGCCATGAATCGGTATATTCTTTTTCGGAAATCAGCTAAAACGAATTATCAAAGAGCTATAAAATACGATAGTATATTGTTTTATATGCCAAATATTTTTAACACGAATTACCAGAGCCGGAATCTTCGGAGACCATTATGACAATTTTTTCAGATAATCTTGCAAAAATGCGGGAGCATGCCCTCAGTATTTTCCAGGCAGGTCTGAAGGCTGTTGAACCGGGTGCTGCAATCAGGCGATATTGCAGGCCTGAGGGTGAGACTCTTTTCATTAAAAATATTCCCTATGATCTTTCCCGATTCAGAAAACTTTTCCTGATCGGAGCAGGAAAAGCATCTGCCCCGATGGCAAAAGCCCTTGAAGACATGGTCGGCGAGAAGATTGCAGGTGGTATTGTCAATGTCAAATACGGGCATGTTGACGAACTCCGACGAGTCAGACTTTCAGAAGGCGGCCATCCGGTTCCGGATGAAAACGGTGAGAAGGGGGCGCAGGCAATTTATAATCTTGTAAAGCAGGCGAGAAAGGATGATCTGATTCTGTGTGTGATTTCAGGAGGAGGCTCGGCATTGCTCCCCCTTCCTTTCCGGGGAATTACGCTGAAGGATAAACAGGATACCGCCAATGTTCTGCTCGCGTGCGGAGCAACAATTCACGAAATCAATGCGATACGCAAACATATGTCCGTGCTGAAAGGCGGAGGGCTTGCACAAGCCGCGGCTCCTGCTGCCCTGGTGTCCCTGATACTTTCGGATGTGGTGGGAGATGATACGGATGTTATTGCCTCGGGCCCCACAGTTCCGGATACAAGCACCTTCCGAGACTGCCTGGCAATTCTCGAAAAATACAAAATTGCAGACAGGGTTCCTGCCAGTGTCCTCAGGCATATTCGGGAAGGAAGAGCCGGAAACGTCCCTGAGACCCCGAAAAAAGGCGCCCGGATATTTGATAATACACAAAATGTGATTATCGGAAACAATGCAGACGCTATTATTGCCGCAAAACAGAAGGCTGAGACTCTCGGATACACCTCGCTTATCCTTTCTTCCATGATCGAAGGCGAGACAAAGCATATCGCGAAAGTTCACAGTGCAATTGCCAGAGAAGTCCTGAAAACCGGCCATCCGGTTCCCGCTCCGGCCTGCATCCTTTCCGGCGGGGAAACCACTGTGACGATAACGGGAAAAGGGCTTGGCGGGAGGAACCAGGAGTTTGCCCTGTGGGCCGCGTCAGATATCGCGGGAAGAGAAAATATAGTCGTGTTTAGCGGAGGTACGGACGGAAACGACGGCCCCACAGATGCTGCAGGAGCGGTGGCGGATAATTGCACAGTTGAGAGAGCAAGAGCAATAGGCGTTGAACCCGTGCAATTCCTTTCAAACAACGATTCATATCATTTTTTTGAAAAACTGGGTGATTTGCTCATTACGGGCCCGACCAACACAAATGTAATGGACATCCGGATTATGCTTGTTGTGTAAAGGATCTCCAAATGATGGGGAAACGGACCCTCTCCTGCTCGGTTTCGGACTGACAAATCCGAACCAGCGGCGGGGATTTGTCAATCCCCCCGCGAGCATCAGCGATTTTATTTCTTGGAAAATCCCTACTCAGCCCTTGTTCCCGAACTCCGTTGGGAACACACTTGCAGGCGGAGAACGCAATCTGGAAGATTACACTTCCATAAGGAAACGGCGCAAAGTCTCACGAAGCGAAGTTTGTAGTACACCACTTTTTAAGTTCGTCCCCCTTTTTAAAGGGGGATTTTACGTTGCTAAAAAAGGTGTTAGGGATTTCCCCCCAATTAATATACCCCGGTATCTTGCTCTTGCTCTTAATCTTGCTCCTGCCTGATTAAGATTAAAAGTAGAATTAAGATTAAGAGTAAGACAGGCGGGTAGATTATTTATTGGGAAATCCCTTACGGCAGAAATCCCCCGGCCCTTTAAAAAAGGGGGGAGGAATTTACGAATCAGTGTAGTACACCATTTTTTAAGTTCGTCCCCTTTTTTAAAGGGCAAGGGGGATTTTATGTTACAAAAAAAGGGGGTTGCGGCAGAAATCCCCCCCGGCCCCCCTTTAAAAAAGGGGGGAGGAATTTACGAATCGGTGTAGTACTTCCGCCTTCAGGCGGCCTCATGCCGCCTGAAGGCGGAACTACAAACGGTTAGGATGAAGAAAGACGGGGGTTCCGGATTCAGGTCACAGGCGCGGACGGATATATACGGGACATTCTTGTAATAAAATCAGCGTTTATCTGTGTTTATCAGCGTCCTTTGAGAGCGATGGTGGGTTACGCTTCGCTCCACCCACCCTACAGGATATGTACTTTGAATATGTAAGCTACGGGTATGGCAAATAACAACGCGTCAATCCGATCAAGAATACCGCCATGCCCGGGCAGGATACTTCCTGAATCCTTGATGCCGGAAGATCGTTTGAATTCAGATTCAAACAGATCCCCGACCTGTCCCGCGGCACCGATGAGAAGGAAAAGAAGGATGCTGATGCCCCAGGGGAGCGCGGGGAGAAAAATCGCCTTGAATAACGCGCCGACAATGATGTTTGCTGCAAGTCCGCCCACAGACCCTTCAACGGTTTTTCCCGGGCTGACCGAAGGGCAGAGTTTATGTCTTCCTAAATAGGAACCTGCATAAAATGCCCCGATATCCCCGGCAAAAACAATGCAGAGGAGAAAAAAGATCCAAGCCATGCCGTCGGGCCCGTTCCGGATGATAACCAGGAAGGATAACGGGAGCGGGATATAGACAACTCCCTGCACCTGTTTTGCTATGTTTTCCAGTATGAAGGGATCGTTTTTAAACTGTGTCAGGGAAAACAGGCCTGAGATGATCAGGTTTAATGCTATCAGAGCTGTAATAAGGTGAGGGTCCCTGTGTGCGGACAGGATCATTAACTGCCCGGTCAGCAAAGCCGCTATAATGATAATACCGGATATGGTTTTGCTTTTTGGATTAAAGGCAATGCGAAAATATTCGCACAGCGCGAGCAAACACGCAATGCTGAGGAGAATTATGAAATAAATTTCTCCTTTATAAATCGGAAAAATAAGAAAAGGAAGGGCACTAAGTCCTGTAATCCATCGTTTTAAATGCATAATTTTGTCAGTTGTCCGTTGTCAGTTGTCCGTTGTCAGCAGCAACGGACAACTGACCAAAGATTCAGACCTTGCCGAACCTGCGTTCGCGGTCCTGATATTCTTTCAGGATACTCATAAGCTCATCCCGATTAAAGTCCGGCCACAGGGTCTTTGTGATAAAAATTTCAGCATACGCGATCTGCCACAGGAGAAAATTGCTTATGCGCATTTCCCCGCTTGTCCTGATCAGGAGGTCAGGGTCCGCCATGCCCCCGGTATAAAGGTGATCGGATATCAGTTCGGGAGTTATCGAATCAGGATCAATTGTCCCTGTTTTTACCTTTACAGCAATGTCCCGAACCATCCTGGTAAGCTCGGCCCGTCCCCCGTAACTCAGGGCAAGGTTGAGAAGCATACCGTCATTCTTTTCTGTCATGCCCATGGTTTTGTGCAATAATTCCCGAACCCCTTCCGGCAGACGTTCTGTCTGGCCGATGGCATTGAGCCGGATATTATTGTCCATCATCTCATTGAGTTCTGTTTTAAGAAACCTTTTGAGAAGAGCCATGAGCGCGGTGACTTCCGGTTTGGGCCGCTGCCAGTTTTCAGTGGAAAACGCGTACAACGTCAGAATGGAAATTCCGGTTTTACGACAGGCCCGCACAATCTTCCGAACCACTTCCATGCCCTGTTCATGCCCCCTGACCCGGTTTGCAAGACGTTTTTTGGCCCACCGGCCATTGCCGTCCATAATAATGGCAACATGTGCGGGAATTTTTGCAGGGTCAAGTTCTGCATAATTATCGGGAGATGTATTAGAATTCAAGGATCTCTTTCTCTTTTTCCTTATTGATTTCGTCAATGCGTTTTATATAATCATCTGTTATCTTCTGGATCTGATCCTGGGCCTTGAATGCGTCATCTTCTGAAATATCACCGTCTTTTTTAAAGCCCTTTATCAGTTCGTTTGAATCCCGACGGATGTTGCGAACCGCTACTTTATAATCTTCGCACATCTTGTTTACGACTTTGACCAGTTCCTTTCGCCGCTGTTCCGTAAGCGGGGGAATGGAAATACGGATGATCTTTCCGTCGCTTGAAGGGGTGAGTCCGAGATCGGATTTCAATATGGCCTTCTCAATCTCTTTGATTACAGACACATCCCAAGGCTGTATGGTTATCAGACGGCTTTCAGGAACGGAAAGAGAAGCCATCTGGTTAAGAGGAGTCGGCGTACCATAATAATCCACACGTATGCCATCCAAAAGGGACAATGACGCGCGCCCCGTTCTCACCCGTTTTAAATCGTTTTCAAGGGCACCGATAGACTTGCCCATCCTGTCCTTGGTTTCCTGATATGTTTCTTCAATCATTTGACTTTATACCTTCTGAATTAAGATTCTGCCCCATAAGTTTCATGGGTATTTTCATTTGCCGGTTATATGCAGACTCGCGGTATATCATATCCGGAGTGCCAAACTTACAGTTTGGCAAGTAAATAATATGAAACGGAAACAAAATTACAAGTTCGTCCCACCTTTTTTAAAGGGGAGGAATTTACAAGTTGTTAAAATTAAAAAACATCCGTTTTTTAATTTTCCCCGGAATGACAGCTTTAACCTATTGTCATTCCGGGGAAAATCGGAAAACGGATGTTTTCCGATTTTAACCCGGAATCCACTGTTTGCAGAAGTTTTCGATCTACTGAAACTGTAAGTATAGCATCCGATTCTTATTTCCACTTTGCCCGGCACCAACAGATAAACACGCATCCTTTAACACATCTTAGCCGGATAGTACAGAAAAATCCGCTGAAAAATGTAATGAGGCCCTATTTAATCGGATAGCCAGTACACTTATGCTAATTTGTCATGCTGCTGCATATTCGGTATATATTCTTTCATCAGCAGGAAAAAAACCGAGTACAATTGATTCTTTCGGAATACCTGCTGCAACCAGTTCGTCTGCTACCGGGCGCGAAGTGCCATCATATTGAATCCAGATTTTATCATCAATTATGTCAATGTGTATAACCGAACCATGAACTCTGCGAGCACCGTCCCAGCCAACGTGCAGAAGTTCATAGTGATCATTCTCAGTGTCCGTTATTACTTCTGTATCAATCTGACCATGTGAAGGTTTGTATTTTGAATAGTCGTAAATAAGTTCTTTTACGATTTCACGATATTTTTCTGTTTTATCCATTTTACAATCCTTTCATTCTTATGATCAAATACAATGACCCTGATGTTAAGGTTTGCAAGAATCAGTTGACCGAAACGTTCCGAAAGAATACCTTCGTAAACTCGTAAAGGAACTGCCATATAAAGTACACGGCCTGAATCAATTTCAGAAAGAAGGCTCTTATAAATGCCGTACTACACCACTTTGGAAGTCCGTGACTCTGACCGGTCAGGTGATTTCCGGAAAAGAAGATACCAGGCGCAGTTCGCAGTTCCGCCTTCAGGCGGCCATGAGACCGCCTGAAGGCGGAACTGCGAACTTCAATCCGGTATGTTCTTTATCCTTCTTTGACAAGTGATTGAATAAAAATGTCGTGATAGATGTCTTTTGCAGGCATAAAATTCTTTTTGGCAGTGTTCTGCTCGCGGGGATTGACAAATCCCCCGCTGGTTCGAATTTGTCAATCCGAACCGAGCAAGAGAGGGTCCTGTTTGCCCGAACCGCTCCGGGCTTCGGCGTGAGCTCAGTCGAACGATTGACAAATCCGCCTGAAATGTCCGGGAGTTATCAATCATCCGTAAACCGAAAACTTACGTTTAACAGTGGATTCCGGGTTAAAATCGGAAAACATCCGTTTTCCGATTTTCCCCGGAATGACGTGCCCTCGCTGATAACATGCTGTCATTCCGGGGAAAATTAAAAAACGGATGTTTTTTAATTTTAACCCGGAATCCACTGTTCAGAAAAAGTTTTCGATCTGCTGATCCTTCTTAATTGGCTATCCGGGACCCCACATCTTCCCCGCATACAACCCCTTTTATGTTTCCTTTGCCACTCAGATTGAAAATAACAAGGGGAAGCTGGTTATCCATTGCCAGGGAAATTGCCGTCATATCCATGACTCTCAGTTGCCTTTCCAGAGCCTTCATATAGGTGATATCTGTTATAAACACCGCATTCTTGTTTGTAACAGGATCAGAGTCATACAAGCCGTCAACTTTGGTTGCTTTTAAAAGAATCTCGGCATGAATTTCCTGTGCCCTCAGCACAGCAGCCGTATCGGTCGTAAAATACGGATTCCCCGTGCCTGCCGCGAAGATCACCACCCGGCCTTTTCCGAGGTGACGTAATGCCCTGCGCAGGATATATGGTTCAGCCACTTCGTGCATGGAAATGGCTGTCTGAACACGGGTCTGTATATTCTGCTTCTCCAACGCATCCTGGAGCGCAAGGCTGTTAATTACCGTTGCCAGCATACCCATATGGTCTGCGGATGTCCGATCCATGCCGTATGAACTTCCGGCAATTCCCCTGAAAATATTACCGCCGCCGACAACAACAGCCAGCTCAGTACCCAGATCAGTGATCGAACGAATTTCATCTGCCACATATTGAATCATATCGGGACTGATTCCGAAACTCTGATCTCCCATCAGGGCTTCGCCGCTTAATTTTAAAAGAACCCTTTTGAACTTTGGAAGTGCCAAGTGATTGCTCCTTTCGGATGTAGGGTGGGTGAAGCGAAGCGTAACCCACCTTTTGTAATCAGTTTTTTAAAAGCTCCGTAGGAGATGCCGCTACTCCTACGGAGCTTCAAAAATCTGCTTAGGGAACTCCAAATAAATAATATACCCGATTCGGATAAACAGGCCCCTCTCCTGCTCGGTTCGGATTGACAAATCCGAACCCCGCGGGGGATTTGTCAATCCCCCGCGAGCAACAGGCGGGTATTTTATTTATTGGGAAATCCCTTATCTGATGTTATAAAACTTTTGCGCAGGTACTTAACAAACGATGGTGGGTTACGCTTCGCTTCACCCACCCTACATCTCCGTATTTATTTTTCATTCTGTTTTTCTTTCTTACTCAGACCTTTTGCCACAACGCCCCCGACAAGTAAAGTCAGACCTGCCGCGAGTCCGCCGACAACCCATTTCCATACCCCGTTGTTCTCCTTATTCATGCTTGCCAATGTCTTGGAAACTTCGATAAACTGCTCACCCGCTTTTACCGTACACTCCGCTATTTTCATCCGCCCTTCATCTGTTTCCATATTTTCCGCAAGGGTTTGCAAGATATTTGTCAACCCTTTGAGGGTTGTCTGAATCGTTTCCAGAGCGGTACGCTGAGATTTTTCCAGGCCTTCGATAGCTGCTGATATGGTTTGCAAAATTTCAGTCTGCAACCTGACGAATTGGGGAGCGACTTCTATGACAGCATTGATATGAGCTTCTTTCAGACGCTGTTCACCGACTAATTTCAGGATTTTTTCGGTTGACTCTTTATCAAGCTCTCTCAGATCGCTGATACCTGTTAGCGATTTCACCTCATTGATAAGTTCTTTCTTATCACTCATGATGCTTTCCTTCCGCGCTCATTATGTCCTATCGCAAATATTCTCAGTGAAAACAGATAAAAAACGGTTTCTCAAAATATATTGTCATAAAAATCATTTTCCACTCTTGGCAGGCATTGATCTTCGTTTCGGCCATGTTGTCTGAACCCGGATAATCAGGATTAAACGCTCATGATCAGGGCGATCACCCCGGTCATGAAAATGTATTTTTACGGTAAAGTATCGTAATCTTTCAGATTGCGCCTCACCGGATATGTTCTTTCCGGCGCAATCTGAAAGATTACGCCACATGTATTTTCACGGTAAAGGATAATCAGGATTTACAGAATGTTATCCTGTAAATTCTTTAATCCTGTAAATCGTGGTTCTGACAAATGGCCGAAACGAAGATCAAGGCACTCTTGGTACACCGATTCGTAAATTCCTCCCCCCTTTTTTAAAGGGGGGCCGGGGGGGATTTCTGCCGTAACACCTTTTTTTAGCAACGTAAAATCCCTCCGGCCCCCTTTAAAAAAGGGGGGACGAACTTAAAAAGTGGTGTAGTACGGTAATAAAATACCCCGCGGGTTCGCGGGATTGGCAAATCCCCGCGGGTTCGGATTTGTCAATCCGAACCGAGCAAAGTTAGAGAGCATGTCGGGCTGATAATATAAAAAAAGCCGGGTTAAAAAACCCGGCTTTCTGATTTCAATTTCCCAATTGGAAACGAGCAAAGCGTTTTATGGTGATATTTTCACCCGTCCTTGCGATTACCTCGTTCAGGTAATCCGCGATGGTCTTCTTTGGTTCACGGACGTATGGCTGATCCATCAGGCAGTTTTCTTTAAAGAAACTTTTCATTTTTCCTTCTGCGATTTTATCAACGATATTTTCAGGTTTGCCTGTCTCCAGAGCCTGTGCCCGATAAATCTCTTTTTCCCTGTTAATAACATCTTCCGGAACATCTTCCGCAACAATACCCACGGGGCTGGTCGCGGCGATATGCATCGCTATATTCCGCACAAAGTCCTTGAAATCATCGGTTTTGGCGACAAAATCGGTTTCACAGTTGATTTCAACCAGTACGCCGATCTTTCCTCCCATATGAATATATGATTCAATCAGCCCTTCCGACATGGCACGGCCCGCCCGTTTCTTGGCTGTGGCCAGTCCTTTCTTTCTCAGAAAGTCAACAGATTTATCCATATCGCCGTTGCACTCGGTAAGGGCTTGCTTACAATCCATCATTCCGGCTCCGGTTTTTTCACGAAGCTGTTTGACCAATGCTGCACTAACTGTCATTTTCCTCTCCTGTCTTCTCTTCCGCTCCTGTCTTCTCTTCCGCTCCTGTCTTCTCTTCCGCTTCTGTCTTCTCTTCCGCTCCTGTCTTCTCTTCCGCTCCTGTCTTCTCTTCCGCTTCTGTCTTCTCTTCCGCTTCTGTCTTCTCTTCCGCTTCAGAACCCGGTTTTTCTTCTGACTCTGCGACCCCCGAGGTTTCGACTGCCATATCCTCTGATGCTTCGGACCCAGACCTTCTTATGATTTCAACCACAGGACCTTCGGAACCGTCTGAAAGCACCTTTCTTTCGCCCGGTTTCAATTCTGATGCAGCCGCGGCCACCTCAGAAGTTTCTTCTTCCATTTCTTCCTTATCAGCTTCGGCCTGCCGTTTCTCTTCCAGACGCCGCTGCCCGTCAACGCAGGCTTCAGCAATCCTGGAGGTAATCAGCCGTATGGCGCGTATGGCATCATCATTACCGGGTATTACGTAATCTATCTCATCCGGATCACAATTCGTATCCACAATTGCTACAATGGGTATATTCAGGCGTCTTCCCTCGCGGACCGCTATGGCTTCGTTCTTGGGATCAACGATAAATATCGCGCCCGGAGGTCCTGTCATACTGCGGATGCCCCCGAGGTTATTATCCAATTTTACGCGTTCTTTTCCCAGTTTCAGCCGCTCTTTTTTGGGAAAAAGGTTGATTGAGCCGTCATTTTCGATATCGTTAAGATAATTCAGACGATCTATGCTTTTTTTGATGGTCTGAAAATTGGTCAGCATTCCGCCCAGCCAGCGGTTATGGACGTAGAACATTTCGCATCTGTTAGCCTCTTCATAGATCGAATCGCGGGCCTGCTTTTTCGTACCCACAAAAAGGACGGATTTCCCGTTTGCAACGGTATCAGCGACAAAATCATATACGCCCCTGAACATGCGGACAGTTTTCTGAAGGTCAATAATATAGATACCGTTTCTTGCCCCGAAGATGTATTGTTTCATCTTGGGATTCCAGCGTTTGGTCTGATGACCAAAGTGAACTCCGGCTTCAAGGAGTTCTTTCATTGTGACATACGCCATTCTTTTCTCCTTCGTTAAATCGGTTTTTTCCACCGTCCCCATCACCCCTGTTCCCAACTTTCCTGAAAAAGCACCGGGAAACAGGTCAGGGGACGTGTGACATTCTTAAACAGACATTTGTAACATATTATGAATTTATTTGCAAGAAATTTTTAACGAATTGCTACTCACCGATTCCTGTACACCACTTTTTAAGTTCGTCCCCCTTTTTTTAAAGGGGTCGGGGGGGATTTTACGTTGCTAAAAAAAGGTGTTACGGCAGAAATCCCCCCCGGCCCCCCTTTAAAAAAGGGGGGAGGAATTTACGAATCGGTGTAGTAGTACACCGATTTTTAAGTTCGTCCCCCTTTTTTTTAAAAGGGGGCGGGGATTTTATGTTACAAAAAAGGGGGTTGCAGCAGAAATCCCCCCGGCCCCCTTTAAAAAAGGAGGGGAGGAATTTACAAGTTGATGTAGTAGTACAACAAATCATAAATTCGTCTCCCTCCGGCTCTTAATAATTTAAAGGGTTTATCCCCGATGAAGGGGGGACGGATTTAAAAAGTGATGTAGTAGAACGATTTTTCAAATCGTTCTGAACGACTTGAAAATTTGTTCGGCAGTCAGAAAAAGTGTAAACTACTTTTCAGCTTCTATGAAAGATGCCCAAAAAGCAAAGCGTTCGACGGAACTCACGCCGAAGTCTTGCTTTGCGATAACTCCCGGCGTGAGTTCAGTCAACGAAAAGCAAAGCAAGCTTTGCACTCCGAGGAATTTATCCCCCTGCAATTCATCACGCATCACGTTTCACGCATCACGTTTCACGTTTCACGTTTCACGTTTCACGTTTCACCATCCGAACCACCCGATCATGCCCCCCGTAGTCTTTTATAAAACAGACATGCTCATATCTCCCGCAATCCCGGATAATCTCCTGCACAGCATCTTTCTGATCATGGCCGATTTCCAGCAGCAGGTGTCCCCCCCGGTTAAGGTAAAAAGGAGCAGATCGGATGATGTAGCTTATGCAGTCCAGGCCATCTTTTCCGCCGTCAAGTGCCATAAGGGGTTCATATTTGAAAATTTCAGGCTGAAGCTGCCCGATAACCCCGGTTCTGATATACGGCGGGTTGGAAAGGACCATATCAAACCTCGGGCTATCCGACTTCAGGGGGAGAAACCAGTTACCGGAAAAAAAACATACGGATTCAGCAAGTCCGCAGCGAACTGCATTTTTCCGGGCCAGTTCCACAGCACGGACAGAGTGGTCAGACGCGAAAAAAAGATTGTCCGGTCGTTCGGATGCAAGGGCAAGAATGATTGCCCCGGACCCTGTGCCCACCTCAAGGACGCGCTTCCCCCCTTGTCCCGCGGGCAGGAGGCCGACCGCCTCTTCAACCAGGCATTCGGTTTCCGGCCGCGGGATCAGGACATCTCCTGTCACCTCGATATCCAGGGACCAGAATCCTTTTTCACCCACGATATAAGCCACGGGTTCTCTTGAAATTCTGCGTTTTATCAGTGACTTGAAATCTGCAAGCTCGTTTTGGGAGAGCGGCAGGTCAAACCGCGTGTATAAATCAATCCGCTCTGATTCCAATACATGGGCAAGAAGTATTTCTGCGTCAACCCTCGGGTTTTCTATATCGTGGGATTTGAAATAAGAAGTGGTCCAATGAAGGACTTTAAGAATTGTCCATTGCGGTTCTTCCCCGGTCTTTTTCTGCATTTTGTAATGCCTGGGCCTGGTAAAAAGTTGTAAGCTCGTCAATGACTTCTTCGATATCGCCCTGCAGGATGCCTTCCAGCCTGTAAAGCGTCAGACCCACCCGATGATCTGTCACCCTTCCCTGGGGGAAATTGTAGGTCCTGATTCTCCCGCTTCTGTCACCGGTTCCGACCTGGGTTTTCCGGGCTTCGGAGCGCTGGGCCTGCTGTTCTCTCACCATCTGGTCAAAAAGACGCGCGCGCAATACCTTCATCGCCTTGTTTTTATTCTTCAACTGCGACTTTTCATCCTGGCATGTCACCACCATGCCTGTGGGAAGATAGGTGAGACGAACCGCCGAATCCGTAGTATTCACAGATTGCCCCCCGGGTCCGGTTGAACGATACACATCAACTTTGATTTCATTGGGATCAATATGAATCTCAACATCCTCGGCTTCGGGCAGCACGGCCACAGTTACCGCAGAGGTATGAATCCTTCCCTGGGCTTCTGTTGTGGGAACCCGCTGAACACGATGGGTGCCGCTTTCGTATTTGAAGCGGCTGTACGCTCCTTTGCCGTGGATCATGGCGATCACCTCTTTCATACCGCCCACACCTGTGGGGTGATGGTTCATGATCTCCACTTTCCAGCCCTTGTTCTCGGCATATTTGCTGTACATCCGGAACAGGTCATTGGCAAACAGGGCTGCCTCTTCCCCGCCCGTACCGGCCCGTATTTCGACAATAACATTCTTTCCGTCATTCGGGTCCCTGGGCATCAGCAGTTTTTTCAGATCATCCTCAAGCTCATCCCGCTGAAGGCTGAGGCGGTTCATCTCCTCCCGGGCAAGTTCTTTGATCTCCGGATCATCATCTTTCAGCAGTTCAGCGCTGTCGTCAAAATCGCTTCCGGCCTGCTTATACTCTCTGAAAACGCTTACGATCTTGCTCAGTTCGGAATGTTCACGGGTGTATTTCTGATATGCTTCCCGGTCCTTGACGATTTCGGGATTACTTAAAAGAGATTCAAGTTCCGAAAAGCGTTCCTCGACGCCTTTTAGTCTGTCAAACATATTCGTGAGTTGTCAGTTGTCAGTTGTCAGTTGCAAGAAGAGTGCAGGATTAATTCGCAGCTTTCTTCTGAAATTTTTCGTATTTTTTACGAAAACGCTCAATCCGGCCCGCTGTATCAATGAGTTTTTGTTTCCCTGTAAAAAAAGGGTGACAATCCGAACAGATTTCAATACGGATGTCTTTTTTGGTTGAGCCAACCTCTATTTCATGTCCGCATGCACATTTAATGGTCGTTTCAATATAGTTGGGATGAATATCTTTCTTCATTAGCGTTCAACTCCTTGGTAAAATTTTACGCGTTCATAGCGTTCAGGAAATCCTTATTATTCCCTGTGCCGTTCATTTTTTCAAGCAGAAATTCCAAACTGTCAACAGGATTTAAGGAGGAAAGAAGTTTCCTCAGTATCCACGTACGGTTCAGGGTATCCGCACTCAGCAGAAGCTCCTCTTTACGGGTTCCTGACTTCTTAATATCAATAGCAGGGAACAGGCGTTTGTCAGAAAGCCTCCGATCCAGTTGGAGTTCCATATTTCCCGTACCCTTGAACTCCTCAAAAATCACTTCGTCCATCCGGCTGCCGGTATCAATCAGCGCAGTTGCAATGATGGTGAGGCTTCCTCCGTCCTCAATGTTCCGGGCTGCCCCGAAAAAGCGTTTCGGACGCTGGAGCGCGTTCGAATCAACACCGCCTGACAGAATTTTACCACTGGGAGGCACCACTGAATTGTAGGCACGGGCCAGACGGGTAATGCTGTCCAGAAGGATAACCACATCCTTTTTATGCTCCACCAGTCTTTTGGCCTTTTCAATAACCATTTCAGCAACCTGGACGTGCCTTTCCGCAGGTTCGTCAAAAGTGGAACTGATAACCTCCCCCTTCACTGACCGCTCCATGTCCGTCACTTCTTCGGGCCGTTCATCAATCAGGAGGACAAACAGTATGATATCCTTGTGATTCGCGGTGATGCTGTTGGCGATAAACTGTAACAGCATGGTTTTGCCGGACCGGGGCGGTGAAACAATCAGCCCCCGCTGACCGAATCCGATGGGGGTCAGGAGGTCCATGATTCGTGTGGAGTAATTTTCAGCAACAGTTTCAAGAGCTATTTTACTGTCAGGATAAAGGGGGGTCAGATTGTCAAAAAGTATCTTCTCCCTCGCTGTTTCCGGATCTTCATAATTTATGGCTTCAACCTTCAGGAGGGCAAAATATCGCTCCGATTCTTTGGGCTGACGGATCTGGCCGGATACGGTGTCACCGGTTCTCAGATTGAAACGGCGGATCTGGGAGGGAGATACATAGATATCATCCGGCCCCGGCAGATAATTGGAATTCGGCGCCCTCAGAAACCCGAATCCGTCCGGCAGTATTTCCAGCGTGCCTTCCCCGAATATCAAGCCGTTCTTTTCGATATGTGCCTGGAGCAGGGAAAAAATAAGTTCCTGTTTCTTCATTCCAGCAGCCCCGTCAATACTGAATTCCTTGGCTATCTGGGTCAGTTCACTGATTTTTTTCGCTTTAAGCTCTACAATGTTCATTCAATATTTACCCCACTAAAATTATCGTCATAATTTCCGGCAGTGCTGCCGGACATAGCAATTCACTCATATCTTCATTCCGAGATATCACACCCTTAACTTGCACAAAAGTCAGATGTATCAGATTTTCATTCCGCGTCGGATGAATCAGATTTTAAAGAAGCTTGTTCGTTCGGATAAGCAAAGATCATCCTGGCAAAACAAGGCGCAAGTGATTCCGCCAACGCCAAGCGGGCTTTAAGGAGATGAAGGGGAGCTTTTTGAATTGCTTTACCCTTACCGGACAACTTACTTGTACGCCAGACCGTCAGTCAGAGGTCTGTCTTTCGGCTTACTTTCAGAAGTTTGTTTATCGGATTTATTTGTTTTTTCGGATAAGGTGTTCTCTCCGGCAGGCGGGTTTAATGCCTCAATTTAATATCACTGATTATACTTATGATTTCCTGTATGTCAAGTGCTTTCCACAAGTTTTTTAAAAAAGGGGTGCAAATCTGAGAAAAATAATATACATATGGCTCCATGATTCCCGATATTCTTCCCAGGACAGAAGGTGCTTATATTGTCGGCGGTTCGGTCAGGGATTTCGTTCTTGACCGGTTCCCTGCGGATTATGATATTGCCGTAATGGAACACCCGGAAAAATTTGCTGAAAGGCTGGCTCGGAAAACAAAAGGCTCCCTTGTAAGGATGGGCAAACCCGGGCAGATGGTCTTCAGGGTGGTCTCATATCCTTATATGTTCGATATTTCACCTGTAAACGGCTCATGCATCGAAGCAGATCTGGAGCAGAGAGATTTCACAATTAATGCAATGGCATACGATCTTTTCTCCGGCAAAATCGTTGATTGCATGGAAAGCCTGCGGGATATTTCTGACAAAAAAATACGCATGGTTTCAGAACAGGCATTCCGAAATGACCCCCTGCGTTTGCTGAGAGCTTACCGGATGGGCGCGCTTCTGGGTTTTGAAATAGATCCGCAGACGGTTTCTGCAATAAGAAGGAATGCCCCGCTGATAAGAAAGCCAGCCGGAGAACGCATACGGTCAGAAATTTTTAAGATATTCAACACACCGAATTCTTATAATTACATTTCCCAGATGGCAGATTCCGGGCTTCTGTTTGAAATATTTCCCGAACTTGGCAGATTAAAAGGATGTCTTCAGAACCGGTACCATGTTTATGATGTATTTGAACACACCATGAAGGCGTTTCATTATCTTGAAATGACGGTAAATGCACCGGATAAGTTGAAAAAACTTGGTTTCCCAAGTGGCTCCCCTTTTGACGAGACCGAGGCAATGCTCTTAAAATGTTCGGTTTTACTGCATGATATCGGAAAGCCCTCAGTGCAAAGCACAGACACGCGGGGAAATATCCATTTTTATAACCATGAAAATGCAGGCGCGGATATGATGCTCAGGATCAGCGAGAGGCTGAAGTTTTCAACCAATGAATTGCGTTTCACCGAGTTCATGATTCGGAACCACATAAGAACCCTGCACCTGTTTACAGCTTACCGGAGGAAAGGGCTTACTCGTAAGGGCATAGCCCGGTTCTTTATGGCATGTGGGGATAAGGCTCCCGGACTGCTTCTGCACGCGATTGCTGACAATAAAGGCAAGGGCGGTGATGATAACGAAAGAACTGAGGCATTTACAGAGTTTGCAAAAACCATGATCCTGGATTATTTTTCAAATTTTATACCTGAAAAATCAAAGCCCCCCCTTATCACAGGCAAAGACCTGATTAATGAATTCGGGCTGACGCCTTCCCCGATATTTAAAATCATCCTGAATCTTGTGGAAGAAGAACGGCTGGCAAAAAGGATATCGGACAGGCAGGAAGCCATGAAGGTTGTGAAGATGTTTTTGGAAAGGCGATCCGGATAACTGGAATGTAGGGTGGGTGAAGCGTAGCGTAACCCACCAAAGAAAGACCATCGCGATGATGGTGGGTTACGCTGCGCTCCACCCACCCTACTACGAAATTCGAAAACACGGATATGCATTCCGTCATACATACCCGTGTTATATAAAAAAGCCTATTTCACACTGTTCAGGGCGGAAAAAACACTGTCACGGATTTCATCCACTTTGCCCACGCCTTCAACCCGGACGTATTTGGGAGCAGCAGCTTCGCCTGAGCTTTCCCACTTCTTATAATAATCAATCAGGGGTTCGGTCTGCTCATGGTAAACATCCAGACGTTTGCGGACCGTCTCTTCTTTGTCGTCGTCACGCTGTACCAAGGGTTCCCCGGTGACATCATCCTTTCCCTCTACCTTGGGGGGATTAAAAACGATGTGATAGGTCCGTCCGCTGGCCAGATGAGCACGTCGTCCGCTCATCCGCTTGATGATTTCTTCATCCGGTACATTAATATCCACAACAGCGTCAATGGGCACTCCGGCCTCTTTCATGGCATCAGCCTGGGGGATGGTGCGGGGGAATCCGTCAAACAGGAAGCCTTTTTCGCAATCAGCATCCTTAATTCTTTCTTTCACAAGACCGATGATGACTTCATCCGGCACGAGTCCGCCGGCATCCATGAATTTCTTTGCTTCTTTACCCAGATCGGTTCCGGCCTTGACTGCTGCACGAAGCATGTCACCTGTGGAAATCTGGGGAATCTGGTATTGTTCCTTGATGTAATTAGCCTGGGTTCCTTTGCCCGCTCCGGGGCCGCCCAAGAGAATCAGACGCATATGTCATCCTCCTTTT
>JAUCGG010000152.1 GCA_030378015.1 Desulfococcaceae bacterium HSG8 | reverse complement strand
GAAGAATATTGATGATATTTTCAGCGGAGATATTCCTGACCGGCAATTTCAGATCAGACGTGAATATTTGCTGTATTATGAGGATTACAGAGCTAAAAAAAAGATTAAGATCGGTGTGCTTGCCGTCACCGCTTCTCTCAGAAATATCTATACGGTTCTCAAAGACAAACTTGTTGTCATTGTCATATCGCAGGCCATCAAGACATTCTTTGTTTCATTCTTTATATTATTCCTGATTTATTCGCTGATTACACGACATCTGGAACGGATCGGCAGATATCTTACAAATATCAGCCCGGACAGTTCGCCATCTCCTCTGACCATAGACAAGCGGCATTTTCTGAATTTCGATGACAGAGATGAACTGGATCTGCTGGTCTCAGAAATCAATTCAATGCAAACTGAACTGAGACGAAGCATCAGAAATCTTAAAAAAGCAAATGAAGATATGAACAGTGAAATTGCAGAGCGTAAAAAAGCGGAAGAAGAACTGAGGAAGAGTGAGGCACGCTTCCGCAACCTGTTTGAAAACAGCCCGGTTTCCCTGTGGGAAGAAGACTTCTCCGAGGTAAAATCCTATCTCCGAACCTTGGAAAATGATGTCGGCGACAACATTGAACAATATCTTGCAGATCACCCGGAAGTGGTCTCCCGGTGCGCCGGACTCGTCAGAATCATCGATATGAACCAGGCTTCCCTGGAACTCCACGGGGCAAAGACCAGGAAAGAACTGCTTCAAAACCTTGTGACAACCTTCACCCCGGATTCTTATCAGGCATTCCAAAAAGAAATCGTGGCAATCCTGGAAGACAGGCATGAGATAGAAACGGATGCGGTTGTACAGACTCTCGACGAAATTCCCCGATATGTGAGCCTCCGCTGGCAGGTTTCCCCGGGACATGAGGAAACGCTCTCCAAAGTGCTGGTTTCCCTTACTGATATCAGTGAACGAAAAAAAGCTGAAGACAAACTGGCTGCCATAAATACCCGTTTGGAAGAACTGGTGGATGAAAGAACCAGGGCGCTGGCTAAAACCACGGAAGAAGCCAGAGCCGCCAACCGTGCCAAGAGTGAATTTCTTGCCAGGATGAGCCATGAAATCAGAACACCGATGAACGGCATCATCGGTCTGACCAATCTGGTTCTTAAATCGGAGATGACCTCTCAGCAAGAAAACTATTTGAAAATGATCAGCGAATCTTCCGCTCATCTCTTGGACATCATCAACGATATTCTTGATTTTTCCAAAATCGAGGAAGGCAGATTAGAGACTGAAAACAGGGATTTCATGCTGAATGATGTTGTCAGCAGAGTCGCCGATATTATCGGGGAGATATCCGCAGAGAAAAAGGTCGAGATGTTTTATATTATTGACAGAGCGGTTCCCCTGTCCCTGAGAGGTGATCCGCTCCGGCTGAATCAGATCTTCATCAACCTGATGGGTAATGCGGTAAAATTCACGGAAAAGGGTGAGATTGTCCTCAGGGTGCAGGTGTCTGACAGACCGGTGACTGAAAACGAAACGGAACTTCTTTTCTCTGTCCGGGACACCGGGATCGGAATTTCTCCTGAAAAGATTGAGAGCCTCTTCGACCCCTTTACCCAGGCGGACGGTTCCGTGACACGGAAATACGGGGGCACGGGTCTGGGGCTGTCCATCTGCCGGAAACTGGTAAACCTGATGGGAGGGAGGATATGGGCGGAAAGCACCCGTTTCGGCAAGCTCAACGAACGGGTGTCTGAGCCTGCCGCGGTCTCTGAGCCTGCCGCGGTCTCTGAGCCTGCCGAAGTCTCTGAGCCTGCCGCGGTCTCTGAGCCTGCCGCGGTCTCTGAGCCTGCCGCGGTCTCTGAGCCTGCCGCGGTCTCTGAGCCTGCCGCGGTCTCTGAGCCTGCCGAAGAGGGAAGCACTTTTTATTTCACCCTTCCTTTTGTACTCCAATCTGAGGAAAAGCGGCGTGTTCTGCTTGCCCCCGAGGATGTGAGGGGCCTGAAAGTGCTGGTGGCCGACGACAACGAGGCTGCCCGGATCATCTTTAAAAATATGCTTGAAACCTTTGACAATTTTCAGGTAACGGTTGCGGATTCTGGAAAAAATGCCCTTGGCGAACTGAGGAGAGCATTGTCTGGCAAACCGTACGATCTGGTTATCCTGGACTGGCAGATGCCGGGCACGGACGGATTCGGGGTTGCCCGGCAGATCAGAAACGATCCTCTGTTTATGAGAGAAGGGGCCATGCCTAAGATCATCATGGTGACCATGTACGGGCGCGGAAAGGTTTTTCAGCGGATAAAAGCCGGGGATACCGGAATAGACGGCTTTCTCAGCAAGCCTGTCAGTTCGTCCGGGATGTTCAACTCGGTCATGGAGGTTTTCGGTTGTGAGGAGGCCTCTGTGCCGAGGGAGAAAACCGTGACAGAGGAAACCTGTTCCGAATCCCTTGCGGACATCAGGGGAGCCAGGGTCCTGCTGGCCGAAGACAATGACATCAACCGGAATGTCGCCCTTGCCATGCTGGAGGGAGCCGGACTGATCGCGGATGTGGCGGAAAACGGCAGGGAGGCCGTGGAAATGCTTCGGCGTAAGCTCAGACTTGGGCAAGCTCAGTCGGGTCGTCGGACGGTGAGAACCGGGGCCGGTGATGCGGGGCATTTATATGACGCGGTACTCATGGACATTGAGATGCCGGAGATGGACGGACATGAGGCCGCGCGGCTCATACGCAGGATACCGGATTTTGATGATCTGCCCGTCATCGCCATGACTGCCTATGCCATGAAAGGTGACAGGGAGAAGTGTCTGGATGCCGGCATGAACGACTATCTGAGCAAGCCGATTGACGAACAGCGGTTGTACGCGATTCTCTGCAAATGGATAAAACCGGGGAAAAGGGAAATTCCCGAAGAGTTCCCGGATCGTAAGAAACTGACGCCCGGAGCCGGGGCAGGGCTTCCTCACGACCTGCCCGGCATTGATCTGAAAAGCGCCCTGGGACGGGTCAGGGGAGACGCGGGGCTGCTGAGGATGATGCTGGGGAGTTTCCTGGAAAAGTATGAACACGCGGCCCGCGAAATCGGAACGCTTCTGGATCGGGGAAAACTCAGAGATGCTCAAAGTCTGACCCACGCCATAAAGGGAGTTTCGGGCAATCTGTGTGCGGATGCACTTTTCGCAGCGGCCAGGGAACTGGACACCGCTCTCAGGCAGGAGAATACAGATGATGCCCGACCGCTGCTGGAGGTGTTTGCCCAAAAACTGACGCAATTCATCGAGGCACT
Source organism: Desulfococcaceae bacterium HSG8 (assembly GCA_030378015.1). Lineage (GTDB taxonomy): Bacteria > Desulfobacterota > Desulfobacteria > Desulfobacterales > 4be13 > JAUCGG01. The sequence continues at coordinate 11,823 of JAUCGG010000152.1, read as the reverse complement.
GAAAACCCTGAATCCGGATGAGGAATCCGTCATAACAGGTTCTCAGGAAGGCGGAAACGCAGACATGTCTCAGGCAGAGGAAATACTGGCAGAGATGATTGTCCTGCTTGAAAAGAACAGATCCCGCGGCTGGCGGCTTACGGAGCCTCTGCTGAGTCTGCTTCCGAATTCCGAATACCCGCAGGAGAAAGCCCAACTGAAGAAAGCCATGTCCGCACTGGATACGGAAGGGGGGCTGTCTGTTCTGATGAAACTGGGGCATAAACTTGATGCTTGATACTGGATCCTTAATGCTGGTTTTAACCCAAAAAAGGAGGAGACGATGAAACCGTTGGCAATTATGAAGAAGATCGGAATGACAGTTCTGAGCCTGCTGATTCTTTTCAGTCCGGGCCGGGACCTCCTCGCTTTGGAGGGCGAGATAAAATTTGAAAAGGGCATTGAGGGGCTGCCGACCCAGATGGAGGGAAACATGGTCAGGGACAGTGACGGATTCCTGTGGTTCTGTTATTACGGAGGAGTGGGCAGATATGACGGATACGAGGTGAGATATTATGAGTCGGGGCCTGATTCCGTCTCAGGCCCCGGAACTATGTCAGTCGTGCTGACTCGCCCCTGAAAGCTTTTGAAGAATGCTGATATGGTATGCTCTGAACGAAAAAGAAATGAGGAGGAAAAGTCGATGAGAAATATATCTGTCACAGTTCTGCTGATCGCCATGCTGACCCACCTGGCGTTGCCTCCGGACGCATATAGTCAGGATGTCAGGAAAATCAGATTCAGTCACATCACTGTCGAGGATGGGCTTTCGCATCATGAGGGGCTGTTCGTTATGCAGGACACGCAGGGATTCCTGTGGTTCGGCACGAAACACGGTCTCAAGCAATATGACGGCATGCGTATGACATCGTTCTTTCATGACTCGGAGGATCCGAACAGCGTAAGCGGTAATTTCGCACACTGGATCCATGAAGACCAATCCGGCGCTTTGTGGATTGCAACCTGGGGAGACGGCATCAGCAGGTATGATCCTGCCTCCGGTAAGTTTACCAATTATTATCATGAGGAAGCCGACCCCCAAAGCCTGGGGAGCAACAATGTCTGGTCGCTGTATGTGGACCGTAAAGCCCTGCTATGGGCTGCGACCGATGGCGGCCTGAGCAAATTCAATCCGGAAACGGAAACATTCGTCCGGTATCGCCATGATCCGCAGAATCAGAACAGCCTGAGTAACAATATGGTATCGAGAGTGCGCGAAGACGATCAGGGAATGCTTTGGATATCAACGTATGGCGGCGGTTTGGACCGATTCGATCCGAACACTGAGACGTTTACCAATTATAAGCACCGTGATGACGATTCCAAAAGCCTGAGCAATAATAACCTGTGGGGTGTTTACATTGATAGCCGCAAACGCATCTGGATAGCCTCGGAGGCGGGGCTCAGCAAGTTCGATCCTGAAACTGAAACATTTACCAGCTATCAGCATGATGCAGGCAATCCCCATAGCCTGAGTGCCGACACCGTGACCTTTATCTGTGAAGATCATGCCGGGATGCTGTGGCTGGGCACGTTCGGGGGCGGATTGAACCGTTTTGATCCTGAACGGGAAACATTCGTGCATTATCGGCATGATCCCCGGGATCAGTACAGTCTCACCAATGACATTGTCATGAGTGTTTATGAAGACACCACCGGCGCCATCTGGGTGGCCACATACGGCGGAATCGACAAATACGACCCCGGTGAACACCGGTTCACACACTATCGCAATGATCCCAATGATCCCAACGATCTGAGTGATGCGAGAGTGCGGAGCATCTGGCAGGACAGCGACGGCTCGGTGTGGATAGGAACCGGCGGCGGGCTTAATCGCCTTGACGAAACACGCAGCAGCTTTGTGCATTACCTGCATGACGACGACGATCCGACCAGTATCAGCGACAATGACATCTGGGCCATCAGTCAGGACGCATACGGGGATCTGTGGATAGGCACGCATGGCGCGGGACTCAGCAAGTTCAATCCCGGGCAGGAAACATTTGTGCGCTATGAACATGATCCGCAGAATCCGGATACGCTTTCCGGCCACGCTGTCTATGATTTGGTTGTGGACAAGAAAAGAGACGTTCTGTGGATTGCCGCGTATCTGTCCGGTCTGGATAAATTCGATATTGTCACAGAAACATTTACTCACTACCACTATGACGGGAGCAATCCCGACGGAATCGTCTCCAACTGGTCAACGGCGGTATGTGTTGATTCCAAAGGCCTTGTGTGGGTCGGAACCGAAGCCGGGCTGAGTCGCTTAAACCCGGAAACCGAACAGTTCACCAATTTCAAGCACAACAGAGATGATCCCGGGAGCCTGAGCGACAATATGATTCAGATGATCTGTGAGGACAGCCGGAATATTGTTTGGATAGGGACGGGTGACGGCCTGAACAGATATGACGAAGACACACAGACCTTTACACGGTATTACAAAAGGGACGGTCTGGCTGCTAATCGTGTTGTGGCCATGGCGGAAGATGATGAAGGGCAGCTCTGGATCAGTACGGATAAGGGACTGTCACGATTCAATCCGCGGAATGAGACATTTCGGAACTATGACCGGAGGGATGGTCTGCAGGGCGACCACTTCCTTATGCACTCAGCCCACAGGAATGAGGCCGGTGAGTTGTTTTTCGGGGGCACAAACGGATTCAATGTCTTCCACCCCGATGAACTCGCGGACAACCGGCATATTCCGAGAGTTGTTTTTACGAACTTTCTGCTGTTTAACCAGCCGGTGCAGGTGGCAGAAGACGCTCCGTTAACGCAACATATTCATCAGGCTCGGCAGATTTTGCTGGACCATGATCAGTCTGTGTTCAGTCTTGAGTTTGCCGCCCTGAACTACAGACATCCACACAAGAATCAGTATGCCTACATGCTGGAGGGCTTTGATCGGGATTTTACATATACGGACAGCAGCGACCGCTCTGTGACCTATACAAACCTGGATCCGGGCCGCTATGTCTTTCGCGTCAGAGCGTCAAATAATGATGGCGTGTGGAATGAAGAGGGGCGATCAATCGACATTCAGATTCTGCCGCCCTGGTGGGAGACATTTTGGTTCAGAGGTACAGTGCTTGTGCTGTCAGCCATCCTTCTCTTCGGGGCCGTGCGTGTAAGGATACAGAGGGTTCAGCAGATAAACCGTCAACTGGAAAGACAAGTGGCTCGGCGTACCAAAGAATTACGCCAGGCAAAAGATGTTGCGGAGGAAGTTCGTAAAACCGCCGAAGCCGCCAACCGCGCCAAAAGCGAGTTTCTGGCCAACATGAGCCATGAAATCCGAACGCCAATGAACGTGATTCTGGGGTTTGCGGAAATTCTTGATGAGAAAATACACGAAAAACAGCACAAACATTATTTGTCGGCGATCCGGGCGAGCGGAAGATCGCTTATGACGTTACTCAATGATATTTTGGATCTTTCCAAAATAGAAGCGGGAAAAATGAAAATCAAGTATGAAGCGGTCAACCCGATCTTCGTATTCAAGGAAATCGCAAGCGTGTTTTCACAAAAGATTTCCGAAAAAGGTCTTGAATTTTTCCTGGAAACGGATACGAATCTGCCGGAATATCTGCTTCTCGACCAAGTCCGTCTCAGGCAGATCCTTTTGAACATGGTCGGAAACGCGGTCAAGTTCACCGAATCCGGATCCGTTAAAATATCCGTTCAAACGCTTGATAGCGAGGAAACTCCCGGCACGGCCGATTTCATTTTTTCGGTCAGGGACACCGGAATCGGAATTCCGGATGAACAGAAGAAAACCATATTTGATGCCTTTGAACAGCAAAGCGGGCAGGATCACGCAATATACGGCGGCACGGGATTGGGACTTGCCATTACCAGGCGGCTGGTGGAGATGATGGGGGGCGCGATTTCCGTCTCGGGGGAAAAGGGCAAGGGGAGCGTCTTTACTGTTACGCTGAAAAATGTCAGGAAAGCGGAGGCTGGCGATGCTCCCGATGAAGAAATCGAAATATCCGCTGATTCCATTATTTTCGACAAAGCCGCAATCCTGATCGCGGATGATATTGCGAATAACCGCATACTTTTGCTCGGCTACCTGGAAGATTTCGCCTTCGAGATCATTGAGGCGGAAGACGGGCGGCGGGCCTTCGATCTGGCAAGGGACCGTCATCCGGACCTGATACTGATGGACATGAAAATGCCCGTCATGGACGGACGCGAGGCCACGCAAATCATCAAGACATGCGACGATACGAGGGACATTCCAATTATTGCCGTGACGGCGGATGTCATGAAGGCTTCCGAGAAGGATATCAGATCCCTGTGTGACGGATACCTGGGAAAGCCTGTGAGAAAGACCGAGTTGATCGCCGAACTAACCCGGTTTCTGAAACATTCCGTAAAAAAAGCGGTTCCCGGGGATTCTGAGCAAACGCAACCGGATGAAAAAAGCGAATCCGCTCCATACGCACCCGATCCTGAAACCCTGGAAAGACTTCCGGAACTGATACAGATACTGGAAACTGAATTCATGCCCCGAATGAAAGAAATCAATGACTTGTTCATCATGGATGACGTGAAAGCGTTCGGCGTTGATTTGAATAATCTGGAATACGATCTTCAATTGCTGACTGATTTCAGCAACCGTTTATTGGATGCCGTAGAATGTTATGACGTTCATGGAGTGAAAAAAGGGATGGCGGGATTTCCGAATCTCATGGGACTGTTGAAGCGCCTGGGGGCATAGTGGGAAACATAAGGAAAACTGGATGTTTGATGCTGGATGCTGGATGCTGGATGTTTGATGCTGGTTTTAACCCAAAAAAGGAGGCTATTATGAAACCATTGGCAATTGTGAAAATGATCGGAATGACAGTTCTGAGCCTGCTGATTTTTTTCAGTCTTGGTCAGGACCTCCTCGCTTTGGAGGGTGAGATAATATTTGAAAAGGGCATTGAGGGGCTGCCGACCCAGATGGATGGAAACATGGTCCGGGACAGTGACGGATTCCTGTGGTTCTGCTCTTACGGAGGAGTGGGCAGATATGACGGATATGAGGTGAGATATTATGAGTCAGGGCCTGATTCCGTCTCAGGCCCCGGCACGATGATGCGGCGCCTTTATATGACGCAGTGCTGATGGACATTGAGATGCCGGAGATGGACGGCTACGAAGCCACGCGGCTCATACGCGGGACACCGGATTTTGATGATCTGCCCGTGATTGCCATGACCGCCCATGCCATGAAAGGGGACCGGGAGAAATGTACGGGTGCGGGTATGAACGACTATCTGTCCAAGCCGATTGACGAACAGCGGTTATATGCGCTTCTCTGTAAATGGATAAAACCCGGGAAAAGGGAGATTCCCCAGAGGATTGGAGAGCATAAAAAAATGGCGCTCGAATCCGGGGCAGCGCTTCCCGAGGATCTGCCCGGCATTGATCTGAAAACCGCCCTGAAGCGGGTCAGAGGAGACGCAGGCCTGCTGAGAATGATGATGGGGAGTTTCCTGGAAAAGTATGAACACGCAGCCTGCGAAATCGGAACGCTTCTGGATCGGAGAAAACTCAGAGATGCTCAAAAACTGACCCATGCCATAAAGGGAGTTTCTGGCAATCTGTGCGCTGATGAGCTTTTCGCAGCTACCCGGGAACTGGATACTGCCCTCAGACAGGAGAAAACAGATGAGGCCAGACCGCTGCTGGAGGTGTTTTCCCAAAAGCTGATGCAATTCACCGACGCACTTAACACCTTGGACCCGCTTGACAAACCAGGTTGTCATGAGGTAAATGCAGACGTTGACCTGCTACAGGTCGGAGAAATTATGACGGAGATGACTGCTCTTCTTGAAAAAAACCGCTCCCGCGGCTGGCGGCTTACGGAGCCTCTGCTGGGTCTGCTGCCGGATTCCGAATTCCGGCAGGAAAAAGCCGACCTGAAAAAAGCCATGTCCGCGCTGGATACGGAAGAGGGGATATCTGTCCTGTTGAAACTGAATCAGAAACTTGATGCCTGATGCTGGTATGAGCGACTATGCTGATAAAGATGAAATGTGAAGATCGAAACTCGGAACTTATGAAGTCTGAAGCTTAGTGCTCCGTTTCAGAAATAATGTCCGGGTTATAAATTCCGCGGAGTGCAAAGCCTGCTTTGCGGGAATCCCGCAGCGGCGCAAAGCAAGCTTTGCACTCCTCCGTTTTAACCTAGACATTAATTATGAAACAGAGCACTTAGAACTTAGATGTAAAAGTTCGGAGTTCCGCCTTCAGGCGGTTTCTTCCTGCCGGATAGCATCCTGATTTCACAAAAAACCGCCGTTCGACTGACCTCACGCCGAACCCTGAAGGCAGAACCCCGAACTTTTTCTGATGAGTCAGGAGTTTTCGATCTCACTGACTATCAGTAGATCGAAAAGTTTCCGGTAAGCAGTGGATTCCGGGTTAAAATTAAAAAACATCCGTTTTTTAATTTTCCCCGGAATGACTCTTTAATATACTGTCATTCCGGGGAAAATCGGAAAACGGATGTTTTCCGATTTTAACCCGGAATCCACTGTTTGAAAAAGTTTTCGATCCACTGACTATATTTTAGAGAGCAGGTATTTATGAAAACAATAATAAAAATGGCAATCACTGGATTGGTGGTTTTGTCTCTCGCTTTTCCAACCACCACATTTGCTGCTGAACAATTCAGCATAAAACCCACCACCAATAACGGCAAAAAATGGCGGATCGGATATCGGCAGGGAGGGAATTGGATTAATTATACAGCCGTCCACAAAGCCACAATAAGGGGACTTATGGAACTTGGGTGGATTAAGCCCGCTTCAATCCTTCATGAGGAAGATTCGGATGATGCCGGACAGCTCTGGAAGTGGATGGTGGCAAATCTTGAAAGTGAATATCTTAAATTTGTACCCGATGCCTTTTGGTCAGCTAACTGGACTAATGAAGTACAACAAAAGAATAACGCTGAAATCATCAGGAGGTTAAATACAAAAAAAGATATTGATCTGATGTTTGCGTTCGGAACATGGGCCGGCCTGGATATGGCCAGCAACGAGCATTCCACACCAACGGTAATTATGTCCGTGTCCGATCCGATAAGAGCAAAAATCATTAAAAGTGCGGAGGATTCAGGATACGACCATATCCACGCGAGAGTGGATCCGCACGCTATTTAAGGCAGATAAAACTGTTTCACCGGATCGCCGGTTTTAGAAGACTGGGAATAGCTTATCAAAACACTCCGAATGGAAAAATCTATGCCGCCTTGTCGGATGTCAGGAAGGTGGCTGAGGAAAAAGGCTTTGAAATTGTTCACTGTCATTTAAAAACTGGGGAAATATTGGGCGTTCAAAAAGAAAAAATTTATAAGGACGGAGTCAGATGCATGAAGGAACTCGCGCCCAGGGTTGATGCTGTCTATATTACACTTGGTACAGCCCATGAGATTAAAAATATGCCCAACTTGTTAGCTCCGGTATTCAAATACAAAATACCCTCTTTTTCTCAGCATAGCTCAAAACATGTAAAACATGGGGTGCTGATGAGCATATCCACTGCTGACTTCAAATATATCGGGCGATTCCAGGCGAAAGTCATCGCAAAGATACTGAACGGAGCCAGACCGGGAGATATTCCTCAATTGTTTGAATCACCTCAACGGATTGTGATCAATATGAAAACAGCCCAGATGATCGGTTTTGAGGTTCCCACGGAAGCTTTGAAGATCGCGGATGAATTTTATAATGAAATTCCGGGGCCGGAAGCTTTAAAAAAATAAAAAAGCTGATTATAACGGATTTAGGGGAGGCATTTTCCTGTCCCGGAGGGACACCTGAAAATAGCCCGGCAATTCATTGCCAGGGTTAAGACATCAGCATCTCCCGGAGTCCCGGAGGGACGACTGAATCAGTCCCCGCAGGTTGCGGGGGCCTGTCCGGCAATGAATTGCCGGGCTGTTTTCAGATGTCCCTCCGGGACAGAAAAGTGTGCCTCCCGAAATCCGTTATAATCAGTAAAAAAGTTCGGAGTTCGGTCTGTCAGGCGGTAGTACACCGATTCGTAAATTCCTCCCCCCTTTTTTAAAGGGGGGCCGGGGGGGGATTTCTGCAGTAACACCTTTTTTTAGCAACGTAAAATCCCCCCGGCCCTCTTTAAAAAGGGGGGACGAACTTAAAAAGTGGTGTAGTAGTTTCTGTTTTCACAGAAGCCGCCTGAAGGCGGAACTCCGCTGTTTAACAGGGTTTACCGGAAACTTTTCGATCTACTGATATTGGGCGCGTTCCCGAAAAGTAGGAAATTCTCGTTCCCGGGCTTCTGCCTGGGAATGCGTTTACAGAGGATCTGCCTCGTATTTCATTTTAAAACCGGTGGTTTAAACGGAATGCCTCGCAAGGCAGAGCCTTGCAGAATGCATTCCCAGGCAGAGCCTAGTACACCGATTCGTAAATTCCCCCCTTTTTTAAAGGGGGGCCGGGGGGATTTCTGCCGTAACACCTTTTTTTAGCAACGTAAAATCCCCCCGGCCCCCTTTAAAAAAGGGGGGGACGAACTTAAAAAGCGGTGTACTAGGCAGAGCCTGGGAACGAGTAAAAGGCGGAACTCCGAATTTTTCTGATCTACTGATATTCAGCAGATCTAAAAGTTTCCGCTAAACCTTGGTAAACAGTGGATTCCGGGTTAAAATTCTGATTATAACGGATTTAGGGGAGGCACTTTCCCGGCACTTTCCTGTCCCGGAGGGACACCCGAAAATAGCCCGGCAATTCATTGCCGGGGATAAAATATCAACATCTCCCGGAGTCCCGGAGGGACGACTGAATCAGTCTCCCGCAGGCTGCGAGGGCCTGTCCGGCAATGAATTGCCGGGCTGTTTTCAGATGTCCCTCCGGGACAGAAAAGTGTGCCTCCCCGAAATCCGTTATAATCAGTTAAAATTAAAAAACATCCGTTTTTTAATTTTCCCCGGAATGACAGCTTAACTTACTGTCATTCCGGGGAAAATCGGAAAACGTATGTTTCCCGATTTTAATCCGGAATCCATTGTTTGCAAAAGTTTTCGATCTACTGATATTAGGTGATTACTATGAAACTCGGCACACAGTTAAAAATTGCTTTTGTGATTGTGTTATTAATCCCTTTCACCTTGGCCACAATTTATACGGTTCTCTATTACAGTAATAAAATCAGGCAGGAGGCATTACAGAAAATCTCTTCTGATTTAAAAGTGGCCTCGCTTGTTTATAAAAATAAAATTGAAGCTGTCAAAGACATAGCACTGAATTACACTCATGAAAAACACCTGAGCATGCTGTTTGATTTTAAACTGAATGAACGTCTGAAAAAGGAATTGAATGAGTATCTTCCGAATGACGGTTTATATCTGACTATTGTTATTGATTCTTCCCGTCGTATCGTTGTCCGATCTGCCGATTACGAACAATCCTGGGATATCAGTCTGTCAAATGCCTTTGTTGAAGCATCTTTAGCCGGAAAAAGCATTGCCGGAACAGAGCTTATTTCGTTTAAAGATGCAGAAAATAAAGGGGTTAAGAATGGCAAAAATAAAAAATTGCCCCAAATATTGTCTTTAACTGCAAGTTCACCCATTTATGCTCTCAATGGAAAAGAGGTTGCAGGTGCGTTTATTGTCAGGCGGATTCTTAACCTGGACAAAAGCATTGTGGGAGAAATTCACCAGATTTTAAATACAGACATATCAATTTTCGAAAGACAGGGCTTTCTTATTGCTTCAAATACAATTGAGAAGGATAATGAGGCGTTGTCTTCTTCCATCCTGAAAACGATATTTGAACAGGGCATGCCTTTTGAGGAAGCGATTTTTGAGCGCGGCGGCTATCTCGCTAAATATCAGCCTGTTCCAGGTATAGACGGGAAGCCCGTCGGAGTCCTGATGCTTAAATCTGGCGCTGACACTTATGTGGAAACACGTTCCACAGCAGTTACAAACCTGATTCTCATTATGTTAACCGGCGGCATCCTGGCAATTATAGTCGGATTCATATTCAGCCGGCGTATTGTGGGAGACATCGAAAAATTAACAACAGGCACAAATGCAATTGCAAACGGAGACTATTTTCACGAACTCAGGATTACAAGACAGGATGAAATCGGGCAACTGGCTTATGATTTCAATCAGATGAGCAAAAATTTAAAAAAGCATACTGATCACCTTGAGGAACTGGTTGCCGAGCGCACAAAGGAATTGAAAGAAGCTAAAAATAAAGCCGAAGCTGCCAACCGTGCCAAGAGTGATTTTTTATCCAATATGAGCCATGAACTGCGCACACCTCTGAATGCTGTTACAGGATTCAGTGAACTTTTGTCTTCCATGGTTTTTAACAAAAAGCAGAAAAGCTATCTTGATGCAATTAAAACCGCAGGAAAAAGTCTGCTGATCCTGATAAATGACATCCTTGATCTTTCAAAGATTGAAGCCGGAAAGCTGGAAATTCAGTATGCATCTGTAAATCCGCGGATGATTTTCAAAGAAATAGAGATGATCTTCAAAATGAAGATTACCGGTAAAAATCTTGAGTTTATAATTGATATTGATAAAGACCTGCCATCCGCACTTGTGCTTGACGAAACAAGGCTCAGGCAGATTCTGCTTAATCTTATGGGAAATGCGGTAAAGTTTACTGAAAAGGGATATATCAGACTTTCAGCGAAAAAGATTTATAAAGTCTCAGACCGCAGCAAGGTTGATCTGATCATCTCTGTTGAAGATACAGGCATCGGAATTTCTGAAAAAGAACAGGAAAGTATATTTATATCATTTCAGCAGCAGGATGGTCAGAGTATAAAAAAGTTCGGCGGCACGGGCCTGGGGCTAGCAATAAGCAAAAAATTAACTGAGATAATGAGCGGCCGGATTTCAGTAAGGAGCAAAGTCGGTGAAGGCAGCATTTTTGAAATTACCCTGCGGGATGTGGATGTTTCATTATCAGAAGTATCATCGGTAGAAGAAGCCTTTGATGTTAATGATATCTCTTTTGACAAAGCAAAGGTTTTGGTTGTAGATGATGTTGAATCAAATGTGAATCTGCTGCGTGAGCTGCTGTCAAATGTGAATTTGGATGTTTTAACAGCGGGGAACGGACAGGAAGCTATTATCATGGCTGGTGAATATCAGCCGGATGTCATTATTATGGATATCAGAATGCCTGTGATGGACGGAATCGAAGCAACCAAAAGATTAAAGGGTTCCCCAAACACAAAGGAAATACCGATCATTGCTCTGACAGCTTCTTCAAAACCGGACTCCAAAACAGAAATGCTGAAATTCGGTTTGGACGGCTATCTTACAAAACCGGTCAGACTGAACTGTCTTTTTGAAGAATTATGCCGCTACTTAAAGCATACCAAAAAAGCTCATCCTGCAAAAGAGAGCTCAGAATATAATAAAATAGTAAAAAATCTGAGATCTGAAAATATTGAAAATGTTTCCGAACTGGCTGAAATCTTGCAAAATGAAATAATTCCTTATGCCGAAAAATTAAAAGGTGCTGTGAAAATGGGTGATATCAGAAAATTCACTGAGAGGATAAAGCAATTGGGAAAAGATCACAATGTACAGGTATTGACCAGTTATTCTGACAGGCTGCGTGAATTTGAGGAGAATTTTGATATAGCAAATATTAAAAAAAGTTTGGCAGAGTTTTATAATATAACCAAAGATCTGACAAAATAAAAAAATCAGTAGATGGGAAATCCCCCCGGCCCCCTTTAAAAAAGGGGGAGCATGTCGGCCGGACGGATACTCTCCCCCCT
>JAUCGG010000151.1 GCA_030378015.1 Desulfococcaceae bacterium HSG8 | reverse complement strand
AGTAAACGCTTTCCAGACAAGGATTCCCGGATTAGAATTAAAATTTCGGGCAACATTTAAGAAATATGTCAGTTCCTACGGAACTGAAAACAGACGCATCGGTCGTCACTTTTCAAAAAGTTTTCGATCTGCTGACTTTCATATATGAAAACATTATTCAATACAATTCTATTCTTCGTCATTTTGCTGACGTTTCCAGGCACGAGAGCCCTGTCTGAGCCGAAGCGCGATATTCGCTTCGACCGTATCAATGCCGAACACGGACTTTCAAACGATTCCGTATGGGGTATCGCACAGGACACCAAGGGCTTTATGTGGTTCGGAACCTTTGACGGTCTGAACAGGTATGATGGTCACAGCTTCAAGGTATATCGGAGTGATCCGGATGACCCCGGGAGCCTGAGCGAAAATGCGATCCGGGGACTCTGTGCGGATCATACCGGGGTACTCTGGATAGGGACATGGGGCGGCGGTCTGAATCTGTTTGACCGTGAGACGGAGACATTTATCCATTATAAACATCGTCCTGATGACCCTCACAGTCTGAGTAATAACGCGATTCGGACAATCTATGAAGACCGGCCCGGAACAATCTGGATCGGAACAATGAACGGTCTGAACAGATTTGATCGGGAGAAAAAACATTTTATCCGTTACCAGCATGACCCGGAAGATCAGCACAGCCTGGCGAACAGTACAGTCTGGGCCGTGTGTGAAGACCGATCCGACGTACTCTGGGTTGGTACGGAAAACGGACTCAGCAGAATGAATCGTGAAACAGGAAAGTTTACCAGTTTCCGGAGCAATCCTGAAGCCCCCTCCACGCTCAGTCACAATTCTGTCCGATCAATTTGTGAAGACAGCGCGGGGAGTTTATGGGTCGGCACAATGAAGGGGGTCAACCGATTTGACAGAAAAACCAGCCAGTTTACCCGCTATCAGCATAATCCCGGAGATCCCGGGAGTCTGAGTCATAATCTCATCTTTTTGGTGCATGAAGATCAGGCAGGGATAATCTGGGTCGGAACCTGGGGCGGGGGTCTGAATCAGTTTGATCCGGAAACAGAAACCTTTGTTCACCATACATATAACCCCGGGGATCCTGCAAGCCTGGGAAATGACAACGCCTTCCTGTTCTATGAAGATCGGGCAGGGACTGCCTGGATCGCCACCGACGGCGGCGGAATCAGTATCCTTGACCGTAACCGGAAAGCATTTCATCATTTTCGGAATATCCACGGAAATGCGAACAGTCTCAGCCATAATGCGGTCAGGTCACTCTGCGAAGACCGGGGAACGCTCTGGATCGGCACAAACAGCGGCGGCCTGAACAAATTCGAGCGGGATACCGGGCGGTTTACCCATTACCGGAATGATGTTAATGATCAGACCAGCCTGGCAACCGATTCCGTATGGACGGTGCATGAAGACAGGGAGGGCTTCCTATGGGTCGGAGGTCTGGGCGGGGTCGGTTTGAACAAATTCAACCCGGAAACGGAAATATTCACTCTTTACAGTAATGATCCTGCTGATTCCGGAACCCTCAGTCATAACAGTGTTTTTACAGTATATGAAGACCGGGCGGGAATTCTCTGGATCGGTACCTGGGGCGGCGGGATCAACCGATTTGATCGGGAAACAGGGCGTTTTACCCGATATCAGAATGATCCGGATAATCCCGGGAGTCTGAGTCATAACCAGATTTTAAAGATTCATGAAGACCGGGCGGGGATCCTTTGGGTCGGAACTATGGGAGGACTGAGCAGGTTTGATCGGAAAACAGAACAGTTTACCAGTTACTTTCATGATCCGGATGATTCTGCCAGCCTGGGAAATAACCTGGTGGCTTCAATACATGAAGATTCCGGGGGATCGCTATGGTTCGGAACCGTAGGAGGAGGGCTGAACAAACTAAGTCCTGGACATGGCAGGGAAAAGGGGCAGTTTATTCACTACACAGACAAACACGGGCTCGCGAGCAATACCGTGTGGGGAATACTGGAAGACGACGAAGGAAACCTCTGGCTCAGTACAACCCGGGGACTTTCCCGATTTAACCCGCTGACTGAGACATTCAGAAATTACGATGCCATCGACGGGCTTCAGGGCAATTCGTTTTTAGCCGGGGCTTACCATAAAAGCCCCGGTGGCGAAATGTTTTTCGGAGGCACAAACGGGTTCAATGCGTTTTACCCGGATCAGATTACAGACAATCCTTTTATACCGCCTGTTGTCATCACCGATTTTCACCTGGCGAACAAGCCTGTCCCGATTGGCAAAGATTCGGTCCTGAAAAAATCAATCACCGAAACCGGCCACCTGACCCTGACATACAGGGACCAGGTGTTCTCCTTTGAGTTTGCTGCACTGAATTATCAGTCTCCCGGAAAAAACCGCTACAAATATAAACTGGAAGGATTTGAAAAGGACTGGAACGAGGTTGACAGTACCAGGCGGTATGCGACTTACACCAACCTGGATTCCGGGGAATACACCTTCCTAGTCACAGGCTCAAACAATGACGGATTGTGGAACAAGGAAGGCGCAGCAGTCAGGATCAGAATTCATCCTCCCTGGTGGGCGACCTGGGAGTTCAGAATTACAGTGGGTCTGATCCTTGTTTTTTCCGGGGTGACTTTGTTCAAATGGCGGATGAAAGCCGTTCATGGCGAGCGGTTCCGGAAAATTTTTTTCAACCACAGCGTCCCCATGCTGCTCATTGATCCGGAAGCCGGGACCATCAGCGAAGCCAATCCTGCTGCTTCGGAATTTTACGGTTATACTCCTGACGAATTCAAAGGGCTGAACATAAAGCAGATTAACAGGCTTACGCGTGAACAAATCAGCGATACCACCCGTAAGATCAGGACGCGGCAGAAGAATTCATTTGTTTTTACCCATTATCTGAAAAACGGCGAAGCCAGAACTGTTGAAGTCCGATCTGCTTCCGTGGAACTCAGGGGCAGGGAATTTCTGTTTTCCATCGTTCATGATATCAGTGAAAGGATCAGGGCCGAGGAAGCCCTGCGGCGCAGCGAATCCAATAACCGTGCCTTGCTAAGGGCAATTCCTGACATTATTTTCCACCTGACAGAACAGGGGGATTTCCTCCAGGTTTACGGGGCAAGGGAAGATTTATATGCGGAACCGGAACGTATTATCGGCAATAATGTGAAAAACCTTCTTCCGCAGGATATCAGGGACATTACTATGAACTGCATCCGTAAAACCCTCAATACCGGGGTTTTGCAGAACTTTGAATATCAGATGCCTCTGCATGGGGGGATATCCGATTTTGAAGCGAGGATGGTTCCGGTGGGCCAGGATGAGGTAATTGCCTTGATCCGCAATATTACTGAAATCCGAAAAACAGAAGCCGCGCTCATAAAAGCCAAAGACGCGGCCGAAGTTGCCAGTAAAGCCAAAAGCACTTTCCTGGCGAACATGAGCCACGAACTCCGCACTCCCCTCAACGGCATCCTGGGATTCGCCCAGATACTGAAAAACGATCTGTCGCTGACAGATGAGCAGCAGCAAGGCATCCGGGTTATCGAACAGAGCGGGGAACACCTGCTCGCTCTTCTCAACGATATCCTGGATCTGGCGAAAATCGAATCCGGCAAAATTGAGTTGCATAAGACGGTTTTTCATTTCCCGGACTTTATCAGGGAGGTGTGCGACAGTATCCGGGTCCGCGCTGAAAAAAAGAAAATTGCATTTATTCTTGACGATTCCCAGGATTCGGATGACGCGCGGATTCCCGCGTATGTCCGGGGAGATGAAAGGCGTCTGCGCCAGATACTCATTAACCTGCTGGGCAATGCAATCAAATTTACGGACAGGGGCAGCATCACCCTGCGGATAAAATCCTTGATACAGGCAGGGACAGGATTATGTCCCCTGACTTTTGAGGTGGAAGATACAGGCGTCGGAATTGCGCCGGAGGATCTGCAGCAGGTATTTGACTCGTTTCAGCAGGCCGGGGAGCAGAAATACCAGGAACAGGGGACAGGTCTGGGACTGGCAGTCTCCCGGAACCTGGCAGAACTGATGGGAGGAAAACTGGAAGCCTTTACAAAACAGAAATCCCAAATCCCAAATAAATCACAAACACCAACTACCGAATCAGGAAGCATTTTCCGCTTTCATATCACGCTGCCGGAAGCTTTATATGAAAAAGAAAAATCTCACGAGAAAAAGCGGGATATCATCGGTTTCAGGGGAAAAAAGCGGAAAATCCTTGTGGTGGATGATATGCTGTTCAACAGGGAATTGTTTTCCATTCTGCTTGCACCCTTGGGATTTGAAGTTACAGAAGCCTCCGGCGGGGAGGAAGGTCTTGAAAAAGCCCATGCAGTAGCGCCGGATCTGATCATCGCGGACATTCTCATGCCCGGAATGGACGGGCTTGAACTCATCCGGAGGATCAGGCAGTCATCGGTTCTGAAGGACAAAGCCGTCATCGCCTCATCTGCCAGCGTGTATCCGGAGGATCAGCAGAACTGTTCCGAGGCCGGGGCTGACGGGTTTCTTCCCAAACCGGTGAAGGCGGAAAATCTCCTGGATCTGCTGGGACGGCTTATGGATATTGACTGGGTGTATGCCGCGGTTCGACAAGGCTCTCCGGCCGCAGTTCGACAAGGCTCTCCGACCGCGGTTCGACAAGGCTCTCCGGACGCGGTTCGACAAGGCTCTCCGGACGCGGTTCGACAAGGCTCTCCGACCACGGTTCGACAAGGCTCTCCGGACGCGCTTTCCCCTGACAGGTTTGGAAAACTATCTGACGCACTGATAAGGAACCTGACGGCAGCGGCAAAACAGACCGATCCGGGGGCCGCGGAAAACATTATTGAGGATATCCGGGAAATTGACGAAGTCCTCGCGGAATCCCTGTATGAATTGGTAGAAGAATTCCGCTTTGACATATTGCAGGAGATATTGAAGGAGATACGGAGATGATAAGCACCAAAGAAAAGCAACATATTCTCATTGTGGATGACCAGCCCGGGAACCTGAGAGTCTTGAGAAACATGCTGGAAAAACAGAACTACCGGCTACGCGTCGCTATTAACGGAAATCTGGCGATGAATTCCGCGCAGGAAAACTCCCCGGATCTGATACTACTGGATATCCGAATGCCGGACATGGACGGGTTCAAGGTTTGCGAACATCTCAAAACGGACACCCGGACACAGGATATCCCGGTGATTTTTCTCAGTGCTTCAGATGATACAGGGGATAAACTCAGGGCTTTTTCAGCGGGCGGTGTGGATTACATCACCAAACCCTTTCATGAACCGGAGGTGTTGGCCCGAGTAAAGAACCACCTTGCTTTGCGGGAGATGCAGAAGCAGGTGGAGGAAAAAGATGCCCGTCTCACTCAGGCAGAAAGCGTTCTCAAAAGAGATGAAGAACGGCTGAATGCTTTGTTTCAGATAAGCAGGATGATCAATCCCACCACACGCCAACTGGTGAAATACGCGCTGGAAGAAGCCGTGCGCCTTACCCGCAGTCAGATCGGGTATCTTCACTTTATCAACCCGGATCAGAACAGCATTGAACTTTTCTCGTGGTCCGAAGAGACTTTGAAGCATTGCACTGCCGAAGAAGCATCTCATTATCCCTTAGCCAAAGCCGGGATATGGGCGGACTGCGTCAGGGAACGAAAATCGGTCATCCACAACGATTATCCGAATCTGGCCCATAAAAAAGGCTTGCCAAGGGGACATATCCCTGTCCGGAGTCATCTGAGCGTGCCCATATTCAAGGGTGAAAATATATGCGCAATTGCAGGCGTAGGCAACAAGAAAGCTCCGTATGAGGAATCAGATGCCAGGCAACTGACGCTGTTTGTGAGAAGCCTGTGGGAAATATTGCAGAGACATAAGGCCGAAGCAGATCAGCGCAAAAGCGAGGAGAAATATAAAGCCCTGGTTGAAAGTGCAAACAGCATCATTCTCCGGGCCACCCCTGAATGGAATATTATTTTTTTGAACAAGTACGCCCAGGAGTTTTTCGGTTACACAAAAGATGAGATTATCGGTAAAAATGTTGTGGGAACCATTGTTCCTGAATCAGAATCCACGGGGCGCGATCTTGCCGCGCTCATTTATGATATCTTGCAATATCCGGAAAAATACCGTTACAATGAAAATGAAAATGTGTGCCGAAACGGAGATCGCGTATGGGTGGCGTGGACCAATAAAGTAATTAAAGATGCAACAGGGAGCGTTAAAGAAATACTGTGCATCGGGAATGATATTACCGCCCAAAAGCGTTCTGCGGACGCGCTCATCAGACAGAACAAATACCTGACGGCCCTTCACCAGTTATCCCTTGATCTGCTTGTCCGTATGGATATCAGCGATCTTTTGCAGGATATTTTAAATAGCGCGGCGCGTCTTGTCGATGTGTCCGACGGATTCATATTTCTCTGTAATCACGCGGAAAACATCATAGAAATGCAGTTTGCCATGGGCGGTTTTGTCAAAAAGATCAGAAACCGCCTCAAACCAGGGGAAGGGCTTTCCGGCAAAGTCTGGCAAACAGGTCAGACGATGATCATTGATGATTATCAGACCTGGGAAGGTCGCGTCATAAATTTCGATTCAGATTTCATGGGATGTGCGATAGGTATTCCTTTAAAATTCAGAAACCGGTTTGAGGGAGTTATCGGACTGACGCGCCCCAGGGGGAAAAAGCACTTTAAAAAGGAAGAAATCCGGATACTGGAACTATTTGCAAAACTGGCTTCTGTGGTGCTGGATAATTCCCGGCTTTACGGCGATATGAAGCAGGAAGTAAAAGAACGCAGGGAAGCAGAGGATCAACTGAAGAGACATGTTGAAAAATTATCTCTGCTCAATCGTATTTCGGAAACCATAACACTTACAAGGAACATTGAAATCGCGCTGAAACAGACAATCTCCCAGGTCGGGAATTTTTTTGATGCTCACGGCGGAGGCTGCGCACTGTTTGACGAAATCGGGAGAGAGGTCAGGATCATTGCCCATTACTCCGCTGATAGCATGGGGCCGGATCTGACAGGAACAATGCTTTCTGATCTTCCTGTAAATTCAAAAATTTTTGAGGAAGGAAAATCTGTCATTATCCCCAACGCCCGGAGCAATCCTCTGATCAAGCCAGCCTGGCAAATTATGAATGAGCGAGATGTTGAGTGTCTGATGGTCTCCCCCATGAAAGTCCCGGGCAAAATCATCGGTGCTATCATCCTTTCCACGAATTCCGAGTGTCGGATTTTCACGCATGAAGAAGTGAAACTGCTGGAAACCATTGCCGGACAGATCGGGGGCTTTATTGAAAATGTCCGGCTCTTTGAAGAAGCCGAAAAAGCCAGGCAGGAGGCTGAACAGGCAAACGAATCCAAAAGCCGGTTTCTTGCCAATATGTCCCATGAGATACGGACTCCCATGAATTCCGTACTCGGTTTCCTGGAACTGACCCTTGAGGAGCCAGGGCTTCCGGAAACCCAGAAAACAAACCTGACAACAGCCCATAATTCCGCGAAATCCCTGCTCTGGCTCATCAATGATATATTGGATATAAGCAAACTGGAAAGCGGCAGGCTGGAACTGGAGAAAAACCCTTTTGACTTGGCGCAGATGATCCGGGAGACAGCAGCGGGTTTCGAGGTGAAGTGCAAGGAAAAAGGGCTGGAACTGTCCTGCGAAATTCATCCCGGTGTTTCTCCGTATCATATCGGGGACCCGGGGCGGCTGCGGCAGATTCTCGTCAATCTCATAGGCAACGCGGTCAAGTTTACGGAAAAAGGGAGCATCTCGGTCAAGGTCGGTTCTGAGTCCCCTGATGTTTTACGTTTCTCTGTCTCCGACACAGGCATCGGCATTCCCGCGGAAAAACTCGGAAAAATATTCAAGCCTTTTACCCAGGCAGACAGTTCCACTTCCCGCCGCTACGGCGGAACCGGGCTGGGCACGACCATTTCCCGCCAACTGGTTTCCCTCATGAGCGGGAAGATATGGGTGGAAAGCGAAGAAGGGAAGGGAAGCAAATTCTGTTTCACGGTGCAGTCGGAACAGACTGACTCCATCCCCTCTGTCTCAATTCCGAATTCGGACTTCAGAATTCGGACTTCCCGAAGATGCTTCAGAATTCTTCTGGCAGAAGATATTGAGATGAATATCATGCTGGCAAAAATTCGCCTGGAACGGGAGGGTCATACGGTCATCCAGGCCCGGAACGGCCGCGAGGCAGTTGAGGAGTTTCAGCGGGAAGCCCCGGACATCATCCTAATGGATATCCAAATGCCTGAAATGGATGGAATTCAGGCATCTCGCAGCATCCGGGAACTGGAGAAAACTGTCGGAACCCGTGTGCCCATCATAGCGCTGACAGCCAGCGTGATGAAGCAGGAGCAGGAAGAATTCCTGAATGCGGGGATGGATGCTGTCGCGGGGAAACCCATTGATTTCGGAGAGCTTTTTCAGATAATGGAGAATCTTGTTCCCGATGGAAAAGGCAGATCGGAGGCTGAGGATCACAAACCTGCCGTTCCTGGCCCTGTACTCATGCCTCAACTGCCGCGGCAGAAAAGCATTGACACAGAAAAAGGACTTCAGACCTGGCAGGATCCGGATGCCTATCAGAAGGCCCTGATCATGTTTTCCAGGGATTACGCAGGTTCGGCAGATGACATCCTGGAATTTATGGAAAAGGACGACAGGGAGGAGGCTTACCAGGTAATTCACAGGCTGAAAGGGGTTGCGGGAAATCTTTCAATAACCCGGGTATATGCTTTAGCGGAAAAGCTCTGTTCGGAAATCCGGCAGGGGCCGAAGGATGAACTGATCTCCCTGATCCGGTCCATCGGGGAAGCCCTGGATGACGCGGCTGCTTCCATCCGGGAGAATGAACCGGAAGAAAAAGAGAATGAACCGCGGGAGGAAATACACGACCTGCCCGTGCTGAAAGAAATACTCCGTGAAATGACAGACTCTTTTGACCAGTTCAACCCTGACGCGGCTGCTCCGTTTCTTGAGAAACTGGAAGCCATGCTTTCCTCGGACAGGCTGAATCCCGTAAAACAGCATCTGGAAAGATTTAATTTCAAAGGTGCAAGAGCCGAGACAGAAAAACTGGCAAAGAATTTGGGCATTGATGTTTGATGCTGGAAACCTAAAGCTGCAACCCTTCTGGAATGTGTGTTGGCGTCGAGTTTGAGAATTGATCAGGGTGTGCAGATGAAAATTCAAACTATAGTCTTTAAGATAATGTTTGTCCAGAAGGAGTGCAAAAATTGAGCGAGTGCGGCGAGCGATTTTTTGCATATCGCATGAGGCAAAAAATCGCTCGCCGCACTCGCTCAATTTTTGCACTCCTTTTTCTGACAATCTTTTTCTTAAAAGCTCTGTGAATCTACATAGAGATGATATATGGAGGACAGATCATGAGAGATGAAACACCCGGGAAATATCAAATACATTCAACAGGCGCAATGATGCGTTTTCTGCTGATCGCATTACTTCTGCTGCTGCCTTTGGCCGTGGTCGGGGGGAGCATGTATTACGGAGAGGCCAGAACAGCCCGGGTTACACTGGAAATACAGGCAAAGGAGAGTCTCAGGGGACAGGTCGGGCAGATTATCAATGAATTTGAAGATATTGTATCAGACCTCATGTACCTGGCAGGGCAATATGAGCTTCAGAAATTCCTGGATCAGGGGACCGGCGATTTTCGGGACGCGTTAAATCGGGAATATCTTATGTTCTCAGGAGCAAAAAAAATCTATGATCAGATCCGTTTTTTAGATCAGAACGGCATGGAAATTATACGCGTCAACTATAATAATGGCAGCCCGTTTGCTGTTCCCGGGGAAAAACTGCAAAACAAAGGCTCCCGATATTACTTCAGGGATACGTTTGAACTGAAACAGGATCAGGTGTTTATTTCTCCGTTTGACCTGAATATCGAACGCGGGCAGATTGAACAGCCCCTGAAGCCAATGATACGGTTCGGAACGCCTGTGTATGACAGCAAGGGGCAGAGACGCGGAATCGTGCTGCTCAACTATTTCGGATCAGCCCTGCTGGAACATCTCGGGCAAGCCGCTCTGAACGCGCCCGGGCAAGTCATACTGCTGAATCGTGAGGGATATTGGATAAGAGGTGTCCTGCCGGAAGATGAATGGGGATTTATGTATAAAGACCGTAGCGAACGGACTTTCGGCAAACGCTATCCCGGGGAATGGAAAACAGTGGCCGGAAGCGAATCCGGACAGTTTTTTACAGACAACGGTTTATTCTCTTTTATCACTGTCTATCCCCTGCACAAGGGGCAGAAGTCCAGCACAGGCGCGGCAGGTGCGGCTGCCCCCAGTCAGGAGCGGATTGAATCCCAGGCATATTACTGGAAAGTTGTATCCCGTATTCCCACAGATATCCTGAACAGGAAGCCGAAACAGTTTCTGAATAAAATGATTATCCCTTTTGCAGGATTGTCACTGTTCATGCTGATGATTTCCGGTTTGCTGACCTTATACAAGGTCAGGCAGGCCAAAGCAGAGCAGAAGATCGAAATGCAGAATCATCTGCTGAGTCAGAAGAATCAATCCCTGGAGCATGAGATCAGGGAGAGGGAAAAGACGGAACAGGCTCTTGTAAAAGCAAGAGATGCTGCCCAGGCCGCGAACAGGGCCAAAAGCGAATTCCTGGCGAATATGTCCCATGAGATCCGCACCCCTATGAACTCGGTTCTCGGATTCCTGGAACTGACCCTGAATGATTCCTCGGTTCCTGAATCTCATCGCTCAAATCTTTCCATCGCCCATAACTCGGCAAAATCCCTGCTCCTGCTCATAAACGATATTCTTGACCTCAGCAACCTGGAGAGCGGCAGGCTGGAACTGGAATACCGTCCTTTTGACCTTGAGCAGCTAATGCAGGATGCTTTGCTGACAATCGGGATCAGAGCGCGTGAAAAAGGACTGGAGTTATCGCTTGACATATATCCTGACCTCCCGCGTTATTTTACAGGGGATCCGGACCGGCTTAGGCAGGTCCTGATTAATCTTGCCGGAAATGCGGTCAAATTCACGGAAAAAGGCAGGGTATGGATAAACGCGGCCCCCTGGGAGGCGGATGACTTCCTGCATTTTACTGTTTCCGACACCGGGATCGGAATCCCTTCTGACAGGCTGGAAACAATTTTTGATCCTTTTACCCAGTCAGACAGTTCCATAACCCGCAAATTCGGCGGCACAGGATTGGGAACCACCATTTCAAAACAGTTGGCAGAACTGATGGGAGGACGGATCTGGGCGGAGAGCGAGATCGGCAAGGGAAGCGTATTCCACTTCATTGCCCGGATGAAAGCCACGGAGGAAAAGCCGGAACAGGATATCAGAAGCCTTCCGGAGTACGACGGTTCCGAATCCCACCGCCGATTCCGGATTCTGCTGGCAGAGGATATCGAAGAGAACATCACCTTGGTCAGAATCCGTGCGGAGCGGGACGGACATGCTGTTATCGTCGCCAGGAACGGGCTTGAGGCTGTTGAAATGTTCGAGCGCGAAACCCGGATTGACGTGATACTGATGGATATCCAAATGCCCAGGATGGACGGCATGGAAGCGGCCCGCCGGATTCGGAAAATAGAAGCCGCTACAGACAGGCATATCCCCATTATCGCACTGACCGCCAGCATAATGAAGGAAGATCAGGAGGCTGTCCTGGATGCGGGGATGGATGATATTGTCGGAAAGCCTATTGATTTTGCAAAACTATTTGCCATCATGAATAAACTTGTCCGGGAGGAGCATACCCTGAAGCCTGGCCATGAACAGGAAGCAGGGCCTGAGAAGCATAGCGATGACGATTCCCTGCCTGCTGATGAATCGCCGCGCATGACCTGTGATGAATCATTCACCGAACATTTCTTAAAAGGGATTGATACGGCAACGGGGCTTGAGATTTGGCAGGACCCTGACCTCTATAAAAAAGCCCTGGTGACGTTTTCCAGGGATTACGAAAATTCCGCAGCGGAAATCCTGGAACTTGTTGAAAAGGACGACGGGGATCAGGCGTATCAGCTAATACATAAAATAAAAGGGGTTGCAGCCAATCTTTCAGTAACTGAAGTATTCCATATTGCGGAAAAGCTCGGTGCGGGGGTCAGGGAGAAACCTGCTGATGAGCTGATCCCTGTGATCCGCTCTCTTTCAGATGCGCTGAATACGGCTGTTCATTCAATTCGGCAGATCGAACCGGAAAACGCAGCCAGGAAATCCGAGGGGCAGAGCCTGGAAGACACTCAACTTACATGCCTGTTCCGGGAAATGCTGGAGGCTTTTGGAGAATATAATCCAAATGCAGTGGAACCGTTTCTTGAAAAACTGGAACTTTCTCTCCCAGCGGATCAGACCGGTCCCATCAGACAGCACTTGGAACGATTTGATTTCAAAGGCGCCATAGCGGAAACCATGAAGCTGGCTGAGACACTGGGAATTGAAGTTTGAAGTGAGTATAAACCTTCACCTTTCAAACTTCACCTTTCAAACTTCAAACTTGCACGGAGAATAAAAAATGGAACATGACCGCATGACCATCCTGATTGTCGAAGACGACCCCGGAAATATTATATTGTTGGAGAACTGCCTTAATAAGCCCGGCTTTAAAACCGTGGTTTCCGATGACGGAGAAGACGCTGTAAAACAGGCGGGCCATGTCCGACCAGATCTGATTCTCATGGACGTGATGATGCCCGGCATAGATGGGTTTGAAACATGCAGGATATTAAAATCAGATGAAAAAACACGGGATATTCCTGTGATCTTTCTGACTGCCCTGAGCAACATCAAAGACAAGATCAAAGGATTTGAAGCCGGGGGCGTGGACTTTATCAGCAAGCCTTTCCAGATTCAGGAGGTGCTTGCCCGGGTAAAAACACATCTGACAATCTGCAAGCTCCGGAGCCAACTGGAACGCGCGAATAAAAATCTTGAAAACAAGGTGTCGGAAAGAGCAACCGAGCTTGCAGAGGCAAACAGGGAACTCAGGAAAGCCAAGGAAACCGCTGAAGCGGAAAGCATGGCAAAAACGGAATTCCTTGCCAATCTCAGCCATGAACTCAGAACACATTTCAGCCCGGTCATCGGTTTTACAGAATTGCTCATGGCAACAAATTTAGACGCGGAGCAAAGCAGTTTTCTCGTCAATATCCAAGGGCCCGCCAGAAGGCTTTTAAAAAGGACGGATGACCTGATTGAGCTTAGTCGTATCGAGGCTGGCGCGGTCAGCCCGTCGGATCATGTTTTTGATCCTGGCTCCCTGCTGACAAGTGTTTTCGGACAGATAGCGCCGGACGCCCGAGCGAAACATCTTGAATTGAAACATTATATAAATTCAGATGTTCCGAAACTGATCCAGGGAGACCCGGACCTTGTGCAAAAAATTCTGATCCGAATCAGCGAGAATGCTGTCAAATTTACGGAAAAAGGAGAAATAAGCCTGAAAATATTCAAAGAAAAACAAGATAATATAATGATTTGGCTCGGATTCTCCGTACAGGACACAGGGATCGGAATATCAGGAGATTATCAGAAAAAGATGTTCCCGGATTTTTCCCGGGCAGGCAGTTCAAAAACCAGGCAGTACCGAGGCATGGGACTGATGATTGTGCAGCGAATGGTACGCCTCTTGGATGGCGAAATCCGGGTAAAGAGCGAACAGGGAAAAGGAACCCTGTTTGAAGTCATCCTGCCGTTTCCGTATTCCGAGGGTTGAAATCCGAGCATGAATCTCATGAAAAAAGAGATATCATTCGCGTGATTCGTGGTCAGGGCGCATGAACAAAATCTGACCACGAATCACACGAATCACACGAAAATAGCCAGAATCAGTAGATCGAAAACTTTTGTAAACAGCGGATTCCGGGTTAAAACCGGAAAACATCCGTTTTCCGATTTTCCCCGGAATGACAGCACGTTAAATTGTCATTCCGGGAAAAATTAAAAAACGGATGTTTTTTAATTTTAACCCGGAATCCACTGTCTGCAAGGTTTACCGGAAGCTTTTCGATCTACTGAGAATATTTAACCCTCCGGAGTATCAGTAGATGGAAAATGCCCTGGACCGCTCCGGTCGGATTGACAAATCCGCCTGAAATGCCTGGGATTTGTCAATCTCAGACGAGCTTTTCATTAGTATTTTTCCATCTGTTGAGTATGGTCGTGATTTGAAATTTGGGATTTGGGATTTATGCCCAGAATCTCATAAAAAAAAGAGATCACATCGGGCGCATTTACAATCTGGGCTTTTATTGTCCCGGAGGGATTGAAAGTTACTCCCCCGACTTATAAATACGCCCGATCACATCCCCGGCAGCCCGTCAAGCATCATATTATCCGAAGAGTTGTTCAGGTGAAAGCCCGCTACCTCTTTATCCGAAGAATACGCAATATAAGTCGCGTCACGAATATCCTGCGTAAAGATACTCTCCGCCATATCAGCGATTCTTTCATGAGGAAGCAAACCGATGGTCTCCGAGGCGATTCTCCTCCCGTCATCATCATATGCGGTCAGCGTGACAGTCGCCGGACTGCCTTCTGTGTTGACAAATGCGATGCCTGTACGATTCGGGGTCTCTGTCTTGGCAAAAATGCCATCCCTGCTGCTGATACCGGTGCATGTATAGCCAGCCAGTTGTTTCCCGTCAGCAGTTCCGAACAGCTCAAGCCCGGTGATGCCCTGCTCGGATTCTATCCGGAGCCAGGCTGTGTCAGACGTAAAATCCAGGCTCCGGGCTGTTCCGATATATTTTTCGCGGCTTCCAAGAAGGACAGTTTCAGAGGACACCTCAAGGCCGTCAGAACGGAAACCGGTAATGGTAAGGCCGGAAAATGAATCCGAAGGATTATACGCGGCTATGCCTGTCCACCACATGGCGTCGCTGGCAATATGAGGGTAGTAAAGCCGGGATGAAACGGTACTCTTCAAAAGAACAGCACCCAGGTAATTAGTATCTGCTGAATTTCTCTTCAGACAGATCATCCCATAGTCTGATATGGGGTTAAATTTTTATGATTTAAGAGGTTTTAAATGCTTTTTACAGAATTTCGGGAAAAAATTTGTCGGAAATCCTG
>JAUCGG010000150.1 GCA_030378015.1 Desulfococcaceae bacterium HSG8 | reverse complement strand
CAGAGATATTTTCCTGTAAAATCTTTTTATTCTGCTGTAAAAACGGGGATTTTCAGGGTAGGTTCAAGAATAA
Organism: Desulfococcaceae bacterium HSG8; assembly: GCA_030378015.1. Lineage (GTDB taxonomy): Bacteria > Desulfobacterota > Desulfobacteria > Desulfobacterales > 4be13 > JAUCGG01. Next base: position 15,057 of record JAUCGG010000150.1, on the reverse strand, counting down.
AGATAGAAAAGCTACATAATAAAAACAAAGAACTCCGAAAAATAATTTTCGGAGTTCTTTTTGTAATAGAAACAGGAGCGGTTCACGAACCGCCCTGAATGTATGTTTCTAAATCACCCGCGCAGCCACACCCGCCACCGGGCTAAACATCTTCCGCAACGCCATCTGCCTGGTCATCCGAATCACGGAATTTGACGCCGTGGCATTGTCATGGTAAGACCTCGGATCATAAGCCACGAGATAAATCACGTTCACATCGTCCGCGTCAATAAGCTGTGCCTTGGGATTTGCCTTCTTCACCACACCCAGGCGGCTTTTCGCAAGATCAAGCATCTCCTTGCGATCCCCGAAGTTCATGGTCCCGGTGGGGCATGTCTTCACACACGCGGGAAGCAGTCCGTTCTGCACCCGGTCGAGGCACATATCGCACTTGGCAAGCGTGCCGTCCGCTGATTTCCTCGGGATGTTGTAAGGACAGGAATCAATGATCTCATCCGCGTTCAGCCCCTTGGTTTTCGCAGTGAAGATCACCGCACCGGTTGCCGCGTCCTTGAATATGGCCGAGGGATCACCCGCGGTCTCCAGACAGGGAGCTTCGGTGCAGTGCCTGCACTGTTCGGGAAAGAACAGCCACCTCAGTTTCCCGTCAATCACCTCCTCACGCATTCTCACCAGCTTATACGTGTTAAAGGAGAGATCCGGGGGATTCTCGTATGTGCCGCGGTTTTTTGTCTGTTCCGCGGGAAGATCGTGCCACTGCTTGCACGCGACCTGGCATCCCCGGCAGGCTGTACACAGCGTTGTATCTACAAAAAAAGATTTGCTCATTACGGATCACCTCCTTTTTATATCTTAGCGACGTTGACCATGAACGCCTTGGTTTCGGGTATCCGGGTGTTGGGGTCACCGGTCGGCGGGGTGAGCAGATTCGCACTGTCCTCGGTTCCGCTCTCGGGCCATCGCCATCCGTAATGCCACGGCAGTCCCACCTGATGAACTATGTTCCCGCCGATTTTAAAGGGCTGGAAACGTTTGGTGACAATTGCGGTGCATTCGAGGGAGCCGCGTGCGGATGAGACCATCACCCGTTCCCCGTTCTTTATGGCTCTCATCTTTGCAAGTTGTTCGCTCATCTCCACGAAAACCTGGGGCTGAAGTTCCATGAGCCAGGGCTGGGGGCGTGTCATGAGGCCCGTCTGCCAGTGTTCCACAACACGATAGGTTGTGGCCACAAACGGAAATTTGGGATCGCACGTTGCATAGGCATCGGCATCTGTTCCGAAAACCGGTGCGGTGGGATTTACCCGCTGCGGATTCATGAGGTTCTTTTCAATAGGGCATTCCAGAGGCTCGTAGTGTTCCGGGAACGGACCGTCCGCACGCCCCGGGCCGAATATCTGGGCATGGCCGTGTTTCCTCATAATAAAGGCATGCTTGGAATCCTCCCTCGCGGAACCGTCCGGATTCTGCATGGGATACCATCCGCCGTCCGGCACATCGCCGATCCAGCGTTTTGATACATACTTGCCGTTTTCTTCCTTTCCTACAAAACGGACGACCCAGTCTGTTTCATCCCAAGGCTGTCCTTTAAGATCCACTGAAGCACGGTTATAGATAATCCGCCGGTTGACGGGCCAGCACCAAGAAAATCCCGGGTACAGGCCGATCTCATTGGGCGCGTCCTTTTGGCTTCGCCGGGCCGACATATTTCCTTTTTCCGTATAACTGTTGCAGTAAAGCCAGTTAGCAGATGAGGTTGAGCCGTCAGCCTGGAGGAATGCAAAACTCGGTACAAGGGTTCCTTTCTTGAAGTCTTTCCCTTTTACAGTGACATCTTTCAGGAAATAGCCGTTGATCTCTTTGGCGACTTTGTGGGGGTCATACAGTCCGTCCGTCATGTAATCCCACTTGAGGTTGGCAATGGGTTCGGGAAATTTCCCGCCTTCTTTATACACTGCCTTCAGCTTTTCGCCGAATTCCATGATGATATCGCCGTCCGACTTGCTGTTTCCCTTGGGTTTGGGCCCCTGGTAACGCCACTGCATCCATCGCCCGCTGTTGGTGATGCTTCCCTCTTTTTCAACAGATACGCACGCGGGCAGCATAAACACCTCGGTCTTTATTTCCGAGGGATTCATCCCGGGTCCCTTCCAGAAGGAACCGGTCTCGTTGTCAAAAAGATTGACATTCACCATCCAGTCGAGTTTCTTCATTGCCTCTCGGTTCTTCCCCGCGTTGGAGCCGCTGCATGCGGGGTTCTGTCCCCAGGCAAAGAAGCCTTTGATGGTTCCCTTGTACATCTCATCAAACAAATCAAGCCATGAATATGCTTTTCCATCGTCAACCTTGGGAAGCCATTCATATCCGAAATCATTATCTTTTGAAGCCTTACCGCCGAAAAAGGATTTGAGAAGGCTTACAGAATATTTGGGATAGTTCCCCCACCAGTTCGCTGAAAGCGGATCACTGCTGGCCGGTGTCCATTTTTTATTGTAAGCCTCGATGGATACATTGGAAGCTCTCGGGGTCTTGAGATAGCCGGGCCAGATGTGCCAGAGGAGGCAGTGATCTGTGGAACCCTGTACGTTTGATTCCCCGCGGAGCGCGTTCACGCCGCCGCCGGCAACTCCCATGTTCCCCAGGAGAAGCTGGATGATCGCCATTGTCCGGATGTTCTGGGTTCCCACTGTGTGCTGGGTCCATCCCATAGCGTACATGATGGTTCCTGCTTTTCCCCTCTCGCCGGTGGCCGTGTAGGTCTTATAAATCTCCGTAATATCCTTTTCCGGGGTTCCGGTGATCTGGGACACCAGATTTGTATCATACCTGCTGAAATGTTTTTTGAGCAGTTGGAGAACACATCGGGGATCTTTCAGGGTCCGATCCATCTTGGGAACGCCTTTTTCATCTGCCTGGAATCCCCATTTGCTTTTGTCGTACTTCTTGTTTTCTGAATCATAACCGGCAAAAAGGCCGTCTTTGAATTCAAAAGACTTATTTACCAGGAATGACGCGTTGGTGTATGCCGCAACATACTCCTCATGATAAAGTTTCTTATCCAGGATATATTTGATCATCCCTCCCAGGAAAGCGATATCCGTGCCTGAACGCAGGGGCGCGTAAATGTCCGCCCTTGCGGATGTCCTGGTAAACCTGGGGTCAACATTAATGACTTTCGCACCGTTCAACTGGGCCTGGGTGACATATTTGAAAGATACGGGGTGATTCTCGGCAGCATTGCTGCCCATGATGAGGATACAGTCACTGTTTCTGATGTCAATCCAGTGATTGGTCATTGCACCGCGTCCGAACGACTCTGCCAGAGCCGCAACTGTCGCGCTGTGTCAGATACGGGCCTGGTGTTCCACATACACCAGCCCCAGGGAACGCATCAGTGCCTGGTAAATCCAGCACTCCTCATTATCCATAGCCGCGCTTCCCACGGAAGCAATGGCCTCTGTCCGGTTTACCACCTGTCCCTTTCCGTTTTTCTCTGTGAAGGTGGCGTCCCGTGTGGCTTTCACCCGTTTTGCAATTTCAGTCAGGGCCCAGTCCCATGACACCGGCTTCCATTCACCGGAGTTCGCCGCCCTGTACATGGGTTCAAGCAGACGGTTTTCGGTCTCTGCCAACTGCCTGAGCGAAGCCCCCTTTGAACACAGTGATCCCCGGTTGATCACATGATCGGGATCACCTTCGATATTGATGACGCGGCCGCCTTCCTTTTTTTCGGTATGCACAATCGCGCCGCATCCCACCGCACAGTAACAGCATATGGTGGTGGTTTCTTTGGCGTCTTTGGTTTTGAGCGTCTCTGCATACGCTCTGACCGGCGACAGGTCAAATCCCAGGCGGCTTACTGCAAGGCCGGCAGCGGCCCCGCCTGTGATCTGGAAGAACTTCCTTCGGGTTACTCCCATAATTCCTCCTTCCTAATAGTTTCGTAACGACCGTCCCTTCGAATTCCCCGTATGTAAACTGATAATCCGGGCTTCAAAAAATGCAGGCTCGTTACTGGTTCAGTAAATCTCTGCCGATAAACCGGCAGCGTAATTTTTTGTCAGTTAAAGTTATTTTTGGTAATTGCAGATATGCTATATATCCGAAAATTACAAAAAAGGGATTATATTTACGCTGCCTCTGTGGAAATCCGAACAAAAACAACAAATTGTTATCTTATAAAATAATTTTTGTCAAGAAAATGAATCGTATTTTATTGTGACACTGCGGGTATAGTTCTTTCCGAGGCAATCGCATCAGCGGAACTCAAGCCGGAACTGCAACTCCCCTCCGAAAGTCCCCTTGCTGTCCTGGAAGATCGTCAGCAGCACATTTTCGAGAAATTTATAGTCAGCGATTGCCCGCTGGACTGTTTCGCCGTTCCTTGATTCCACTGCATATTTCACAGTCATCTGCCGGGAAAGTTTTTTGCCCATTGTAACAGTGACATCATCCGAATCCCCCTGATCTCCCTCTCCCTGGAATTCCACCTTCAGGATATCAAGTCCTGCTGCCTTTTTGATGTCATCGCCGAAAGTCTCTTCAATAACTTCGGCAATCATCTGTGTGGGAGCCGAGGAACTCCCGCCCCCGCCCTTGCTGAGTTCCTTTGTTGTTTTCCCGAGAACGAGAAGCGACAGGATATCCCCGTGTTCTTCAGGAGGAGTAGAAGTAAGATTGAAATTCAGGGCATCCGGCGTACCTGAAACCGCCAAAAAAACTGCCCATTTTCTGACTGTTACCTCGCTTTCCACATCAAGAGTAGGTTCGATTTTATACGGGTTCAGAAAGTCTATCACACCTTTTTTCACATCAAATGTCCGCTTCTGGTAGGTGATGGTTCCCGAGTCTATGTTTGCCCTGCCGCTGACAAGCGGTCGGTTCAGGGTTCCATAGATGCGGAGATCAGGATTGATTTCCAACTGGGCAAGGTTGTTGTCAACCAGGAAAGCATTCCGGCGTTTGACAGAGATATCAAGACTCATGTTTTTCAGGAAAGGGCCCTTCATTCCCGATGATGGTGAAGACGGGGCCGTTTCCCGCTTCTTCTTTCCCACGTTCTGAAGGGTGTTCAGGAGGCTCAGATTCACATCTTTATAATAGGTTCCCTCGAGAATCACAGCATCTCCTGTGATGGCAGATTTTTCCGGTGTTCCCCGGACTCTGAGGCTGGTGTTAAGGAGCATATCCAGGGTATCCGGAACATTTATGGGAAGCGCGTGTGTGTTGAGATTTGCGGATATTTTAACCGGCTTGAACTTGTCAAGGTCAATTTTACCTGTCAGATCAAACTGGCCGCTGTCAAGTTGGCCTTTGATTTTCTTAATATTCGCCACCTTTGGCGTGACCTCGATCTTTCCCTGTACATCATGGAGTCGCTGCTGAAGACCCGGGACAGTCATACTGACCTTGTCCAGCCCGATTGTCCCCCGGATATCCGGGTCAGAAGGCGTTCCTTTCATACGGGCGGAAAGAGAAAGCTTGCCTTTGATGTCAGGAAGTTCCCCTGTGAACAGGCTTGCAACCTCCAAGGGAACATCCCCGTCTAACTTAATATCAAAAGGCCCTTTGATTTTCCCCTTTCCGCTGACATCAAAATATCCTTTCCTGAGAAGCCTGAGGCGGGAACCCGGGATGGAAAACTCCTCGCCTGCCAGGGATGCCTTGAAATTTTTAGCACTTACCAGTTCATTTTTTTTCATAAAAAGCATCAGCTTTGACAAATCCGCGTCAGCCTGAATTTTATCAACCGCGCCTGCATTTCCCCTGGCTTCGATTTTTCCGGTCAGGGTTCCGCTCAGGTCCTTCTGATCCGCAAACTTGAAATACGGCGAGAGGTCTGTCTTATCAAACCGGACAGATGCTGAAAAATCCTTTTTCTTAAGATGAAATGAGCCGTCAATATCAAAGTTAAGTTTTCCGGATAACTTTGCGAGTTGGTCATTAAGGGATATCCGGATCTGAAAATCATCAATCTTTTTTCCTTTAACCCTTAGATTTTTTACCGCGATATCTCCCTCAACCTGGGGATTTTCAAAGCTTCCTTTTCCGGAAAGGTTGAGAAGAATTTTTCCTTTTGCAATGTCCTGTTCCCGGACTTTATCAATATTTCTGAGTGAAATTCCCTGGGATTTCAACTCAATCTGATACGCTTTTTCCATTGAAACCCAGCCCACAGCCTCGACAGTCTCCTTGGGAGATATCGCTATCCGAAGAGGACGGATATTTATTTTCTCCCCGTCAAGCTCGGAAAGCAAACTGACTTCCCTTAGTTTCTGTGCCCCGAGATCAATATTTTTTCCCACAAGTTTTACGGTTCCACCGGGCTTCTTGAGACTCCCGCTGAGATCAGCCTCAAGGGAAATGTCATCCGCGCTGACAGCATTAACTGCCAGCTTTTTTCCCTGCAATGCAACAGTGGCCTTCAATGCGTTGAGGTTTCCTTTCAGGCTCAGGTTCCCGTTCATGACGCCGTCAGCTACGGCCTGTTTCAGAAAATTCCGGGGTTTGATATTTTTAAGCGTAAGAGAAACATCAGACGGGAAGGTTGAATTTACCTTGAAAGAATCTTTCTCGAAAATCTGCACAGTCCCCTGACCATGTAAGGAAGAATCCTGGTTTTCAAGTCCGAGCTGCGAAATCCTCAACAGACCGGACTGATCCAGGGCCGCATCCAGACTGAGGTTTCCGATAGCGATATCCCGAAATTTCAATTGTTTGCCATTCAACTCGCAGTCAAAAACCGGCTGTTTTATTGAACCGGAAACATCGGCTTTGAGGTGCAATGCCCCGTCTGTATCTGCTATACCGAGGGGAGCCAGACCATCGGAAAGGCTTGGCGCGTCCAGCGTAAGGCTGGCCGCGATGGGTTGGGAAATATCTTCCCCGGTCTGGTCCTGTTCCCTGGGAAAAAGAAGAAAATTACCATCTGCCTGAAGCCTGATATCCCCGGCCCGGGCATCAATGTTTTCAGCGGTTATAACCCCCTGATCAAGCTTGGCGTTCGTATTCAGACTCAGATCAATCGGTGCTGCAATCTGACTGGCTGTCAGTTGCTCTGCAAAGAGTTTCAGCATGAGTTCTGCTGACAGGGTTTTAGGAGAGATCCCTTTTCCTTGAACAGAAATATCAGCACTTGTAATCTTTCCTTTAAGGTTTTTACCAGGAGCCAGTTCTTCAAAATTTATATTATTTTCCTTCAGGGAAAGATTGTATGATATGGCCTCCAAGTCTCTCTCCGGGGAAAGAAAGCCATTGGCAAAAGCCTCTTGCAGGTTGGCATTTCCCTCCAGACGAATATCCCCGGATGCAGCATCAATCTCCAGACTGCCGATTGTCAGCAGCCTGTCCTTCAGGTGAGAGTCAAGATCAATCCTGTCTATCTGGTTTCCGGCAAGGCTGCCCCCGCCGTAGTTAAGGGCCAGGGTGACATCCGGGTTGCCTGCCTTTCCCCGGGCCTTCAGATGAAGCCCGGCCTGCCCCGTCAGTTCCGGCTCCAGCCGGAGGCTTTCCCGGATTTCGGGGAGTGATGCCGCTATATCAAGCGTAAGATCAAACAACGGTTCCTTCAGGGCATCTGCTATATTTCCGGAAAGCGAAAGCGTTGCGGCATCCCCTGCGCCAATTTTCACGACAAGCGGGTCAATCTTTCCTTCCCTGATGAGGGCTTCGATTCGGAACTGATCAAGTTCGGTTTGGATTTTCGGACTGCTGACCGACGCGCTGCCGATCTGAAACTCAAGTTTTCCGGACTGCTCCAGGAAATTCCCGCTACCGGCAAGCCCGATGTCCGCTGCCATAATTTTCATGGCCTGGGCATCTGCTTCATAGCGGACGTCTCCCTGGGTAATGTTAAGAGAATGAACGATGATATTGAGGGGCAACCCTCCGGTTTTCTCCTTTTTTTCCTCTCCGGGCGGAAATGCTTCTGTCAGGTTGAGCTTTCCGTTTTCATCCACCCTGAGCGAAGCACTGGGTTTTTCCAGGGTCAGTTCTTCGACAGTGAGCGATTTTCGGAAAAGCCCTGGCCATGAAATATTGACGAAAAGACGCTCAAATCCTGCAAGTTCTTCGCCCGAAGGACTTTTCAGCAACGCGTTTTTTAGCTCGAACCTGCCCCTGAGCAGGGAAAAGCGGAATTTTTTCCATAGGATCGTCCCCGGAATCGCCTGATTAACTTTGGATCGGATGAAATTCTGGGCGTGATCGGTTTCCAGATAAAAAAGGAAAACAATGGGTGTAAGGATTATCAGCCCCAGGAAAATTCCCGCGGCGACCAGAATCAGTTTTGTTTTTTTTGTGAGCATATTTCCCCCTTGATCCGTCCGCAAGCCGGATTCTTTTTCAAATCCCTCGTCCTCCTGAAAATATCCTGATCCTTTTGGGAGCATTCCCTAACCTGGATTATTCATAAATTTTTAAGAAAATGATTTATCCTGCTGATATACATATCATAAAATTCAAAGTGTTACTCGTTCTCAGGCTCCGCCTGGGAATGCATTCCGCAAGGCTCTGTCTTGCGAGACATCTGGTTTAACATGCCGTTTTACAGTTAAACACGAGAGGCAGAGCATCTCCGGACGCATTCCCAGGCAGAGCCTGCTTTTTTCTTTGTACCTGTCGGATACACAACTCCTGATTTCTTTTTCATGATACTGGAAACAATGTGTCTGACAAAAGCTTCTGACAAAATTTATAGCACTTGTCGCGGTTTATTAAGCATTTCAACAGAGTCAAAGCTTGCCTTGGAAGTTATAAATACACTCAAAGCAAGCTTTGAACTCCGCTGGCCGGAAATTGCGAGCTACTGAATATTTTGATAACAACCTGATTTTAACCTGATTCCAATTTAACCGGACCAATGCCCGCTTCCTAAAGGCGTCGGATCACTCTTTTATCCGGTGATAAATTCGGGTTAAACAGAAATTTTTTGCAGACTGTCGCGTACCTGTAAGCAGGTGTTGGGAGATGAAACAAGGAGGTGCTCATCGTTTTTCCGTCCGTCCAGGTAATCGCTGAGGAAAAACTCGCTCCCGTCCATTCTGTAAAATTTGCCGCCTGCTGCTTCGATAATGATCCATGCAGCAGCAAGATCCTGGTATGATTCATTGGCTATGATCGCGGCCTCGGCACGGCCCATAGCAACGTAACATATGTGAGCGGCAGTACATCCCAGGTTGCGCATTTTACCTGAAAAATCGGAAGTATAATTCCGATGAAACCGGGAAAAGGTCAGGAGAAGGCTTTCATCGTTAATATTTTCCTGGGGAGAAATATGTATTTCTTCATCCCCTCGAAACGCGTTGCTGCCTGCCTGCGCTGAGAAAAGGTCACCTGTCGCGGGCATATAAAACAAGCCGAAAACGGGCCAGAAATTATCAAAAAGAGCCAGGGATATTCCCCAGATCGGAATTCCCGCCTGGAAATTAGCCACTCCGTCCAGCGGATCATATATCCACAGGTATCGCTTGTCATCATGGGTGTAATCTCCCTCTCCCTGATCATCGCTCTGAAATGTCTGATGTTCAGGGAAATCGACGCGGAGCTGCTCATCGAAAAACTCCGTCAGGTGGAGTTCGGCTTCCGTAATCAGCCCTTCATCAAATTTGACACGGGTTTTACCCCTGCCGTAATAAGAAAGTGCTTTTTCCCCTGAACGGCGGATCAGATCCGCTGCAAAATGACTCAGCTCTTCTATCCCATGACGTTTTAAAGCCATTATTTCCCTCCTGATTATTTGTAAATTCATAGTTACCGGATAAAGTTATTTATGAAATTAATTATTAATTACACGAAAAACCCTTGTTTAACAACAAAAATGATATTATAAAAAAAGATTTTATTGTATTCTGTTTCGGAGCTTTCCGACTGGAATATCTTTTATGCCATCAGAAACAATATGTTATGTCTTTTTCAACTGACCCGCTATCTGAATTTCGGATCATAATAAAAAATACCTGAAGTTGATACACCGGTTCAAAATTGTGCCATGAACTGTTAAACCGGATAATTTTTATGCAAGAAGAAAAAAAGCAGATTGATGAAGAAAAAAACAGGTCTTATCTTTATATAACATTAAAGAAATTTTACGAAAGGTTGCTGAAGATACGGGGGCATCCGCGTGAAATCGCCCTGGGCTTTGCATTGGGAATTTTTGTGGGCATGTCTCCGACCATCGGATTTCAGACACCCATAGCCATTTTTCTGGCAGCGATTTTCAAATGGAACAAAGTATCCTCAGCCTTGGGAGTCTGGATATCTAATCCTGTGACAGCACCCGCGATCTACAGCATTACCTATGTTGTCGGGGCGTATCTGCTCGGAATCAGGAAAGTAGGTAATACGTTTAATGATGTTGACACAACAACAGTCATGAACATGTTGTCGGGCGCGCCTGAAATCCTCTGGGCAATGTTTGTCGGCGGTGTGATTACAGGTTTGCCTCTAAGTATTATCTGCTATTATTTCTGTTATTCAGCGGTTCAGAAATATCAGGAAGGTATCAAAATAAAGCTGGTTCAGCAAAAAGAAAAATTAGCCAGACAGAAGAAGATACTGGTTCGGAAAAGGGAGGAAAGAAAGCAGAAGAAGAAAAAGAAGAAAAATGATAAAGTGACTTGACTAAGCTTTATTATTTCTGTATATAAAACGGTTTCAGAATTTATAAAGTAACAGAAAGGAGTCTGTAAAGTTGGCAAATCATAAATCAGCATTAAAACGCGCACGGCAGAATGTTATCAGGCGGACGCGCAACAGGTCTGTGAAAACCAGGGTAAAGCACATTACCAAAGATGTGGAGCTTGCTATTGATGGAAATTCCCCGGAAGCTGCCTTGGAAAAGCTCAACAAAGCCAAGTCTGTAATTGACAAGGCCGCCAAAAAGGGCGTGATTCATAAAAAAACTGCTGCCCGGAAGATATCCCGCCTTTCCAAAAATGTGAATGCGATTATCGCCTGAAGCTAATGCCTGCAAAAAGTTCGGAAGTCCGTCGTCAGAGGGACTTCCGACTTTTCTATCCCTTCTTTAAATCGAATAATATCAGTAGATCGAAAACTTTTCGTTTAAGCCTGCAAACAGTGGATTCCGGGTTAAAATTAAAAAACATCCGTTTTAATTTTCCCCGGAATAACAATTAACGTACTGTCATTCCGGGGAAAATCGGAATCCACTGTCTGTTTTCGATCTACTGAATATTTGACAATCAGCAGATCGAGAACTCTGAAGGTGTTATCTGCTCCGGCTATTTTCAGTCGTCCCTCCGAGACTGAAAGTTACTCCCCCAACTTATAAATACGCCCTTTTCGTGTTTAGTTGTGATCTCCGTTGTCCATATTGCATCCTGCAGGTTGTGCATCCTGCAGGTATCAAAGTATTTTTCTGGATAAGTATTCGTCTGAAGAACTGTTCAGGATGGGAGGACGCTTTAACAGACGCATTCCTGCTTGTCTCGGAGTTTGGGAACCTTTTTTGGTGTCCCACCTCTTACATAGAGAACTGATTCCGGATTTCGCAGCTTCGGATCAGATTCCGACCTTTAAATAATAATTAATAATATATTCAGAATGTTAAATGATGTCCCACCTTTTACATGGCAACGGCTGTATGTCAGACATCCGGATCTGACAGATATCGGGCACTGAGAATATTCTTATCAATATTTTCAACCTCATAAATTCTGCAATAACCTCATCCCGACCAAAGCCGGGCCCCTCTGTATGTAAAAGGTGGGACACACGCGTCTTCTGTTTCCTGTGCGGTGACGGATGCCGATGATACAATAACTTAAATGTTGCCCGAAAATCGGGTAAATATGCACAGAGCCTTTATTATCAATATCTGGCGGCAGTTGTCACCAGAAAGAACCTCGGAATAAAGGGTTTGTTCCGGGGCCTGTTCGTAAAAGCCTGTGAAACAAGGTTTTGCGTGATCGGAAGCTTGTCCGGATTTTTTAAGAAATACCCGGTGATGTAATTTTTGCCAGGCATAATACGGAATATATACAAGCATTTAAAATATCAAGAATGAAAAATATAATAAATAACGGCTCTTATATAACCGAGAAACGATGAATCCTTGTCTGGTAGTGCTTTACAGATTAGTAGCAACATTTCGGGCAACATTTAAGAATAAGCAGCATCGCACATATCACCGCGGCTATTGACGAAAAACATTTTTCAGACCTGTGCATAATTTTCTCCTTTCTTTTGCTGGCGGAACGGAGTGCGGAAACGGAGCCGCCGGGCGGATTTTCGCGTTCTGCCTGAATGCGAAATCCGCGAAAATTCCGCCTGGCGGATCCATTTCCGCACTCCTTTGTTATTATGCCGGTAAAATTAAAAATTAAAACGAATACGAAATCCTGCCCGTAAACCATCTCCCGGGTTCAGGCATATCGTAATATAATGATCCGGCCGGGTCCGGCGATCTGTGATCCTCATCAAAAATATTGAAACCGCTCAGTTGTATTTCCAGCCCTTTACAGAAATTCCTGAATGTCAGCGAGGCATTGACCAGGGTACGCGCATCAACGGGATCACGCTGATCTCTGAGCACCAGTTCTTCTCCGGCCCATATTTTTTCCTCGCTCCGGTCTTTTTCTCCCACATAATTCAGGGACAGATTGGCGTTCACATATCTGCCGAATTCCCAGTTCACGCCCAGATTCCCCATCAGTTCGGGAATGCTGCCCGGATTGAAGTCTTCCCGGGTGTATATTTGCCCGCCTTCTGATGTGATTGTGTCATTTGTGGTATTTTTCATATCCTGCCATGTGACATTGAAATAGGCATATTTGTTTTTGGCAAAGCGGAATTTAAATTCGGCTTCCAGGCCGTATCCTTCCATTTCACCGTGATTATTCCATTTGCGGTCAACAACAGAAATCATATCATCAACCCCGGTTTTATAACAGGTCACTGTCCCGCTGAAATGCTCTGCGAAATTGAAACCGGTAAGAAATTCCATTGTTTCGATTGTTTCCGGGTCAATATCCGGGTTGCCTGCCTGGTCAGGATTATTTTTCAGATGCATTTGCCCAAATTCGGGAGCCCTGAATGCGGTGCCGTAAAGTGCCTTGAAATACAGATCCTTAAAAGGTGCATATACAAGTCCCGCACGGGGATTGAAGGTATTGCCGAAATCACTGTAATGATCAAAGCGTCCTCCCAAGGTTAAAGCAAGTGCTTCCACGCCTTTTTCAAGAGAGAAAAACTGCTTCAGGCTGAGGATACCCTGCAAATATCCGGCGTAAATATCCCTTTCGGCATCTTCGTTCCAGTTTGCGACATCGGAAATATCGGTTAAGCCGCTGGGAAAATAGGTGAAAAGGAAAGGAGGGTAAGTGACCCCGTTTACTTCGATGGGAATGTTGGCTACATTCGTGTTGGCATAATGTTTTGTATCATATTGCTCCCTGCGGGTATATGAAACTCCTCCGACGATTTCAAGACCCGGAAACACTTCGAAATCTCCTGTGATTTCGGCACCTGTAGTTCTATGTTTAGCTCTCGGGTTTCCATGCACGCCTTCCCCGGGAGGGAATCCGGTATGTATCTCCATTTCCGCAGTCTCTTCCGGGAATACTTCCCATAAGCGATCAAATGTCATTTTATTATAAAATGCCTTGAACAATATATCACCTTTCTCACTTACCGGCAGTCTGTAACCGAGTGTGCATGATCCGAGAAAATCATCCATATCATCTTCGTCTGCCAGAGCATCTGCAACACCGACCGGGTTATTGGAATCAAGTTTTACTGCCATGCCCTGGAAATATAAATTCTTATAACTGATATATGTCTGGGCGGATAATGCTTCCGCATCACTTGTCATTTCACCTGGCGCGGCACTTGCTAAAACCGGTACATTACTTGTCATGTCCGACTTTATAATCCCGTCATAACCATCTGTTTTATAGACTGATGCAAAAAAATACACAGAGATATCCTCTTTTTTATACGAAAATTCTCCGTCAGAAGCGAATGTATCGTAACTTCCCGCTTCAAAGCCCAGGGATGAAGGACTCTCGCCCCCTTTTCGGGTAATGATATTGATTACACCCGCAAATGCCCCGGTTCCATACAGGGCAGAACCGGGTCCTCGGATAATTTCTATCTGCCGGATGTTTCTGATCGGGATATATGACAGCATTGCAGCAATATTATAGACAGAATCACCGTTGATTAAGATTTTGGATTTTATTAATTCGACTCCTCCTGACACACCCCGGATGAAGGGTGCATCCTGGGGTGTGGATATTGCATGGTTAAAATCAAATCCGGGGACGGTTCTTAACACATCTTTTAAATTCCTGGCCCCCGTATTTCTGATTTCATCCCCTGTGATCACCGAAACAATGGAAGGGGCGTCTTCCAGCGTCATGGACGTCTTGGTGGCAACAGTCACCTCAAGATTCAGCAGATCCCCCAGGGAAACCCCTTCCAGCGCATCTTCTGTCTCCTGTGCGGTGACGGATGCCGAAGATATGATCAGCAACGTCGCACATATCATCGCGGCGATTAACGAAAAAAGTTTTCCAGACCTGTACATAATTTCCTCCTTTCTTTTACCGGCGGAAGGCGAAACACCGCCGGGATGTTTCTCTTCTGTGTTTAAAAGGAGTGCGGAAACGGAGCCGCCAGGCGGATTTTGCATTTAGGCAGAACGCGAAAATTCCGCCTAACGGCTCCGTTTCCGCACTCCTTTGTGATTTAATCTCTAAAACCGGTAGCTGACTTCAATCATGGCGGAGAATCCGGCCTTGGGATAATCATTTGCAATAAGCTGCTGAACGCCCGACAAATCCGGATCTTCATATTTCTTATCAAACAGATTATGTATCATAAGCCGGGTCTCAAAATTTTCAATGAAGTTCATGGCGATAAGCGTCAGGTCAGCGGTTGTATAAGGGTCCATATCATCCCTGGGGTCATCGGCAACCCTGGTTCTGGAACCCACCCACAACACATCGGTATGCGCAATCAGATACTTCGTCAGTCCCCAGTTAACACATTTTTAGGATATGCTATATATCTATCTCGATTTATTCAATAAATTGA